>JANMJR010000196.1:0-12262 GCA_031371465.1 Pseudomonadota bacterium | reverse complement strand
GCGGAAAAATGGTTTGTGTTGTCCACCCTGCTCTCGCCCATCGGCTATGTGTTGCAAGATGCGGTCGCCGATGCGATGACCGTGGAAGCGGTGCCGCGATTCGATGAATCGGGGCAAGCGCTTGACGCAAAACTGCAACGTTCCATGCATACCACCATGCAAACCCTCGGACGCGTCGCGCTGATCGGTGGCGGCGTACTCGTAGCATTGCTGAATGTGATCTTACTCGCGGGCGTACAAAATCTACCGAAGGATCAACAGTCCGGGGTCTACGCAAACATCTATTTGATCGCCTTGATTATCCCCATGGTTTCGATATTCGGTGTTTGGTTCGCCGGTCACCTGCGTCGGCGTGAACGCAAGCGTTTGCGCGCACAAGGATTGAGTGCCGCGGAAGTCTCGCGCCGCACTGACGTCCAAGCGGAAAAGCCCCCGGTGAATTGGTGGGTGTTGGGCGGCGGCATTGCATTCGCGTCGGTGTCGATCGTCGTGGGCTTAAGCGATATTAAGTACGGTCAGGAATTGATCTTCGCCGCATCGATGAGCATCGTGCTATTCCTGATTTGGCGCTTAATGCGCGAACTCAGCCCCGAGGCGCGCAACACACTGCTCGGCACCGCCGTTGTGATTTTCGTGTTTCGCGCCTTACCCGGCAGCGGCGCCGGATCCCAATGGTGGTACATCGACGTGCTCAAATTCGATCAAGAGTTCTTCGCCAAACTTTCGCTACTCGGCAGCTCGTTGACCTTGTTCGGTTTATTTATTTTTCGCCGCTTCATGGCGGAACGCTCGATCTTTTACGTAGTGGGATTTTTGACCATCGTCGGCACGATACTGTCTCTGCCTTCGGTTAGTATGTACTATGGTCTGCACGAATGGACTGCCGCACGCACCGGCGGCATCGTCGATCAGCGCTTTATCGCCGTGATCGATACGGCGCTAGAATCGCCCCTCGGCCAAATCGCCATGGTGCCGATGCTCGCCTGGATCGCTAATTCCGCGCCGTCTCATTTGAAGGCGACCTTCTTCGCCGTCATGGCCTCGTTCAGTAACTTAGCGCTGTCGCTGAGCAACCTGGGTACAAAGTATATGAATCAGATTTACATTATCACGCGCGAAGTTAAGGACACAGTAACCGGCGCCGTGACAACCCCGGCGGACTACAGCCAACTCGGGTCGCTATTCATTACCCTGATTCTCATTGGATTGATCCTGCCAATGGCTGCGATCCTGATCGCCAGGGCGTTTCGTTGGCGTAGTGCATAATTTGTATGGGTGCTGATAGCCAAGTCAGTGACCATTATGGTCGGCGCGATCTTGCCGGGTCCATTCTCAATGCATTGCGCCAAGCGGGCAAAGACCTCGACGCACTCACGATCGACGACCTTGCCCCCGTCGATCAATTCCATGTTCGCGGTAAACAGTCGACCCTCGAACTCGCGAATCTAGCCGGGATTGCGCCGGGTCAACGCATCCTAGACATCGGCGGCGGCCTCGGTGGGCCGGCGCGTACGCTGGCGAAACTGTTCGGTTGCGATGTCACCGTCATCGATCTCACCGAAGAATATTGCCGCGTCGGGCAAATGCTGACGGCGCGCGTTGGCTTGTCGGACCGCGTGCGCCATCGATACGGAAATGCTTTGGCGCTGCCGTTTCGGGACGCCAGTTTTGATGTGGTGTGGACCCAGCACAGCACTATGAATATCGAAGATAAACCCAGTATTTATGCGGAGTTTCGACGGGTTTTGCGCCACGACGGGCGCTACGCCTTGCAAGAGATCATGCAGGGCGAAGCCGCACCGATTCATTTTCCCGTGCCATGGGCGCGGGATCCGGCCCTCAGTTTTTTGCAACCGCCAGCGACCACGCGCGGTTTAGTTGAAGCCGCGGGATTCAGCACTTTGCATTGGGTCGATGACACGGCGAATGCCCGCGACTGGTACGCCAGGCGCTTGCAAAGTGCCGCGGCGGGTCTACCGCCGTTGGGCATTCACCTATTACTCGGCGAGGATATGGTTGCGATGTCGCACAATCAAATTCGCAACTTAAACGAGAACCGAATCGCGATCGTTCAAGCGGTGTTGCAGAAAACTTAACCCGTCGCTAATTTTCGCTCGACGAAATCCAAGCGATCCTGGCCCCAAAAAATTTCGCCGTCGATCACAAAACTCGGCGCGCCGAACACTTGGCGATCTATCGCTTCTTGGGTGTAGGCAACGTAGATCGCCTTGATTTCGTCCGATTGCGCTTGCGCGATTAAGCGGTCGCCGTTTAGTCCTTGTTCGTTGGCCATGGCCTGCAACGTCTCTGCCTCGCCGATATTGCGCTCCTGTTCCCACACGCCTCGGAGCATGGCGAAGGTCAGCCCCATGCCCGCATCGGTGCTTTGCTGCGCTGCGGCGATGATGCAGCACGAAGCCAAATCCCCCGGCGCCGGAAAGAATTTCGGCTTCATGGTCAGCGGCATTTTCAGATAATCACGCCAACGCGCTAACTCCATCAGGCGATAGGCCTGACGCTGCGGCGCGCGTTGCGGCAGCGGCAACCCGCCGGAAACCGGAAATATTTTTCCTAGATCCATCGGCTTCACGTTCACCTGCGCAGCATATTTCTTCAGCATCGCGGCGAGGCGCGGATGGCCCAAATAAGTCCACGGGGAAATCGGGGACAAGTAATAGTCAACTATCTTGCTCATGGTGGGCATCGCTCATTGTTTGTAAAGTCGTATGGTAGTCGGTTGAGCCGATGCAGCGCAATTGCGAGTGAGCCGAAGCACCGGCAATCTGCGCGGCAGCGCGATTTCTATCGCCCCCCTGGGGCAACCTTGGTATAGTGGCCGGACATGCCGCACGCTGCGCCGCAAAAATGGATATTCAAAGAGTCGGAAAAAGATTCAAAAGCGTTTCTAGGCAACGGGCGATCGCTTATTTGGCGTTCGCTGTATGCCTGTCAGCCACTCTCGTGGCCGGGTACTTCGCACGTCAAATCGCATTGGACACCGCACGGGGAAAATTCAATCACGAAGTGTACGCATCGCGCACGGCGATTACCCTGCGCATGCAAAGTTACGAACAGATTTTGCGCGGCGGCGTGGGGCTGTTTTCGGCGTCCATCGATATCAATCGCGAGGAGTGGCGCCGCTATGTCAAATCTTTGCGGATAGAGGAAGCCTATCCGGGCATTCAAGGGATTGGCTATAGCCCCCTGATCACCCACGCCGACAAAGCCGTTCACCTCGCCGCATTGTGGAAAGAAGGTTTTTCAAATTACGAAATCCGGCCGGCCGGCGATCGCAACGTCTACGTGCCGGTCATGTTTCGCGAACCGTTCGATGAATTCAATCGCCGTGCCTTGGGATTCGATATGTTCTCCGAATCGACCCGTCGCAAGGCTATGGAATCGGCACGGGATACCGGCGCCGCGGCGCTGTCGGCTAAGGTGCACTTGGTGATAGAAAATCCAGTGGACAGTCCGGCGAGCGTGATCATGTTTCTGCCGGTCTACGAACACAACACCGCCCCCATCACCATCGATTCTCGTCGCGCCGCCCTCAAAGGCTACGTATTCGCCCCATTTCGAGTAAGCGAACTGATCGACGCGACGGTGGGCGACCGGGTGGCAGAGGCAGGCTTGGATCTTGAACTATTCGATAGCGTGGCAATGGCGAAGGAAACACTGCTTTACGACAGCGACAAACAGAATCATCTCGCGGAGGCAAAATTTCATCCGCTGTTCACTACTCAGCAAACCTTGAACCTGGGCGGGCAGACCTGGACGTTGGCCTTACACACCCTGCCGAGTTTCGAGAAATCCATCGACCGCGCTAAATCCTGGATGATTCTTGTCGGCGGTTCACTGCTCAGTGCTCTGCTACTTGGGTTTCTCTATTCCCTCGCGACGCAACACGCCAAAATCAACGCGCGGGCGTCGCAACTTACTCAGGAATTGCAGCACAGCGAGGAACGCTTTCGCCATCTTGCCCACCACGATCCGCTGACGGGACTGCCCAATCGCTCATTGCTGCAGGACCAGTTTTCGCAGGCGTTGGGACGGGCCCGGCGCAGCAATACTAATCTGGCAATCCTGTTCATCGATCTAGATCGCTTCAAGACGATTAACGACTCCCTGGGTCACGGCGTCGGGGACGAGTTATTGCGCGAAGTTGCAGAGCGTATTCGTGTCACCGTACGCGAGGTTGACACCGTCGCGCGAATGGGCGGCGATGAGTTTGTGGTGCTCTTAACGGATCTGGGAGACCCTGCCGATGCCGCCCGTGTTGCCCAGCACATCCTGCTGTCGTTGGCCAAAGTGACGTTCATCGACGGCCACCCGTTGCACATTACGCCGAGTATCGGCATTAGCCTATTCCCGGACGACGGCAAGGATTTCGACGAACTCTTGAAACACGCCGATGCCGCCATGTATCTGGCCAAGGAGAACGGGCGTAACGGCTATCAATTCTTCACCAGCGAAATCAATGCGTTTGCACACGGCCGCCTAGAAATCGAGACAGGGCTGCGCCGTGCTTTAGAAAATCACGAGTTCGAGTTGCATTATCAACCGCAAATCGCGATTGCAGACGGGACGATATTCGGCGCGGAAGCACTGTTGCGCTGGCGGCATCCGCAACGGGGTTTAATCATGCCCAATGACTTCATTCCCATCGCCGAGGACAGCGGCCTCATCGTGCCGATCGGCGAATGGGTGTTGCGCACCGCGTGCGCGCAATACAGCCAGTGGCGGCGGAGTGGGATGAGGCCATTTCGCCTTGCGATTAATCTATCGGCGCGTCAATTAAGGCAGAAGAACCTGCCCAAAGTCGTGCGCGATATTTTGGCGACGAATTCCATCGACGCCAGTGATCTCGAACTTGAAATCACCGAAACAAGCCTCATGCAGAATACCGATGGGGCGGCCGTGGCGTTGCGGGAGTTAAAAGCCCTTGGCGTTCAACTATCGCTCGACGATTTTGGCACCGGCTTTTCCAGTTTGAGCTTCTTGCGACGCTTTCCAATCGACATACTCAAAATCGATCGTTCGTTCATTCGCGATATTTCCACCGATCCGAGCGACGCGGTTCTGGTGCGCGCGATTATCGATCTGGCCCATAGCCTAGGAATGTCGACGGTCGCCGAAGGCGTGGAAACATCCGGCCAACTGGCATTTCTGCGCACTCATGATTGCAAGTTTGCGCAGGGCTTCTTCATCAGCAAACCATTACCTGCGGACACATTTGCCAAAGACAGCGCCGCTTGGAACGCAAATTTCGCTCAGAGCGATCCCGTAGCCGGCGCACCGTCGCTTAGTTAATATCTCGAAACACACCATCGCCACGAGCCAATAGGCATGCGGCTCTGCAGACATACCTTTCCATGAACCCTATCGGGATTGTCACATTTAACATGTCATCCTGAACCCTTCGCTACGCTCGAGGGTAAACTCCGTGAAGGATCTGCTTTTTTACGGCGGCGAAAGCAGATCCTTCGCGTTGCTCAGGATGACATGTGGGAGTGGAAGCAAGAACGCCGACGGTTCATGATCCGTGAGCAGTATCGGCAGCGCCGATACAGGTAGCTCGCTACGAGGTCGGTTCCGTTAGAATTGCGCTTCGGTTAGCGCAAATACACTCTGGGCGCCATGAACAACTTCGTAACTTAAGCTGCGCGCCTTCGGCAGAATATGCTCGGCATAAAAGCGCGCGGTGCCGATTTTTGCTTTATAAAATTCGCCATCGCCCTGACCGGCGGCGAGCTTCTTTTGCGCCGCAATAGCCGCAAGCGCCATTTGCCAGCCCCCCAGCACATAACCTGCGCACATCAAATAGGGCACGGCGCCGGCAGCGGGAAGACGCGGGTCTTGCGTAAAATTATCCGCCAGCCATTGGCTTGCTTCGCCGAGCGATTTTACGCCGCCGCCCAAACCAACGGCGATCGACTTGCAATTCACGTCGTCGATCGCGCCGATTTCCTTGACCGATTCGGCCACCGTCGCCAGTAACGCGCGCAGCGTCACGCCGCCATCGCGACCGAGTTTGCGGCCGATCAGATCGAGCGCCTGAATACCTGTCGTGCCTTCGTAAATCGTGGTGATTCTGGCATCGCGAAGATGTTGCGCGGCGCCGGTTTCTTCGATGAAACCCATGCCGCCGTGAATCTGAACGCCGCTGGACGCGATCTCAATACCCAACTCCGTACTCCATCCTTTGACAATCGGAATCAACAATTCGCCCAACATTAAATGACGCCTGCGTTGTTCCGTATCGGGATGACGTTTGGCAATATCGAATAGCGCAGCGGTGCTGTAAAACAGCGCGCGCATCGCCTCGACTTGCGCTTTCATCGACATCAACATGCGGCGAACGTCCGGATGGTTGATGATGGTCACGCGGGCGCCGCCCTTCTTCGCGACCTCGGTTCCCTGAACCCGTTCTTTCGCATAGCTCAGTGCCTTTTGGTAGGCCCGTTCACCGATCGATAATCCTTCCAGGCCCACGGCAAAACGCGCGGCGTTCATCATCACGAACATGTACTCAAGGCCGCGATTTTCCTGGCCAATTAAATAACCGATCGCGCCGCCGCCGTCACCGAACGCCAGCACGGCGGTCGGGCTGCCGTGAATGCCGAGCTTGTGCTCGATCGACACGCAACGCACATCGTTGCGCTCGCCCAGACTGCCGTCGTCTTTCAGCAAGAATTTCGGCACGACGAAAAGCGAAATACCTTTTACCCCTTCAGGGGCATCGGGCGTACGCGCGAGCACGAGATGAACAATGTTCTCCGCCATATCGTGTTCGCCATAGGTGATAAAAATCTTCTGCCCTGAGATGCGATAGTGATCGCCTTCGGGGACCGCGCGCGAGCGCAAGGCCGCGAGATCGGAGCCCGCTTGTGGCTCGGTCAGATTCATCGTGCCGGTCCAATCGCCGGCAATCATTTTGTGCAAATAGCGCTGCTTCAATTCCGGCGTGGCGCAAAGTTGAATCGCTTCGATCGCGCCTTGCGTCAACAACGGGCAGAGTGAAAACGCCATGTTCGCCGACCCGAACATTTCTTCGATCGGCGTAGAGACTAAGCCGGGGAGCCCTTGTCCACCGAATTCCGGTTCGCAGCGCAATTGATTCCAACCGCCTTCGACGAATTGGCGATAGGCTTGTTTGAATCCATCCGGCGTAGTGACCGCACCGTCGTTCCACGTCGAGCCTTGTTGATCACCGCTCCAGTTCAGTGGCGCGAGCACATCGCTCGCGAGCTTGCCCGCCTCGTCAAGAATCGCGTCGACCAAGTCCGGCGTGACTTCTTCGCAACCCGGCAATGCCGAAACGGCGCCTAAGCCGACTAATTCATGCAACACGAACTGCATGTCTTTTCGAGGGGGCGTATAGCTCATGATTTATCCAGTTCCGCGGTGAATTCGGGAATGGCTTGAAATAAATCCGCGACCAAGCCGTAATCTGAGATTTGAAAAATCGGCGCTTCCGCATCTTTGTTTATGGCGACGATCACTTTGCTGTCTTTCATGCCGGCCAGATGTTGAATCGCACCGGAAATACCGACGGCGATATACAAATCCGGCGCGACGACTTTGCCGGTCTGGCCCACTTGATAATCGTTCGGCACGAAACCGGAATCCACCGCCGCGCGCGAGGCGCCGAGCGCCGCGCCTAGCTTGTCTGCCAGCGCTTCCAACAGCTTAAAATTCTCACCGTTTTGCATACCGCGCCCGCCGGAAATCACGATGCGCGCGGCGCCCAATTCCGGGCGTTCCGATTTGGTCAATTCCTGACCGACGAATTCGCTTAGTCCCATGTCAGCCGCCGCCGCGATGGTTTCGATCGCCGCATTCCCGGCGCCGCTCGGCGCATTCGGAAATGCAGACGTGCGCACCGTGAGCACTTTCACCGCCTCTTTTGACTGAACCGTCGCTAACGCATTGCCCGCGTAAATCGGCCGTACAAAAGTGTCCGCGGATTCGACGCTAATCACGTCGGAGATCTGCGCCACATCGAGTAAGGCGGCCACACGTGGCATTACGTTCTTGCCGGAAGTGGTCGCGGGCGCGAGGATATGCGAATAGCCGGACGCGAGGCCCACAATCAGGCTCGCGAGATTTTCCCCAAGGCCATGGGCATAATATGCCGCATCGGCAACCAGAATTTTTTTCACGCCATCCATCTTTGCCGCCGCTTGCGCTGCCGCTTGACATTGATGGCCGGCGATCAAAATCACAATATCACCGCCGATTTTTTGCGCCGCCGAAACCGCGTTGCCGGTTGCCGATTTCAGACTCGCATTGTCGTGTTCGGCAAGAATTAGAATGGTCATCAGATCACCTTCGCTTCGTTCTTCAGTTTCGCCACCAGTTCCGCAACGTCTTTGACCATCACGCCGCCCTTGCGTTTCGGCGGTTCGACCACTTTCAAAGTGGTGAGGCGCGGCGTCACATCAACCCCCAGATCACCTGGCTTGATCACATCAAGCTGTTTTTTCTTCGCCTTCATAATATTCGGCAACGTCGCATAACGCGGCTCGTTCAAGCGCAAGTCCGTCGTGATAATGGCCGGCAACTTGACCGCGATCGTCTCCAAACCGCCGTCGACTTCGCGCGTCACCTTAGCAATTTCACCACTGACCTCCACTTTCGATGCGAACGTTGCTTGCGACCAGCCGAGCAGCGCGGCGAGCATTTGCCCGGTTTGATTCGAATCGTCGTCGATCGCTTGCTTACCGAGGATAATCAACTGCGGCGCCTCTTTCACCGCCACGGCTTGTAGTAGTTTTGCCACCGCCAAGGGTTGCAATTCGACGTCGCTCTCGACCAAAATCCCACGATCCGCACCCATTGCCAGCGCCGTGCGCAAGGTTTCCTGACACTGAATCACACCGAGTGAAACGGCGACGATCTCCGTCACCACCCCTTTTTCTTTTAGCCGAATCGCCTCTTCAACGGCAATTTCATCGAAGGGATTCATCGACATTTTAACGTTGGCCAGATCAACGCCGGAACCATCGGCCTTGACCCGCGCCTTCACGTTGTAATCAATCACGCGCTTAACCGCGACGAGGACTTTCATTCGTTGGTGCCTCAGCTTAGGAAAAATACAATTTTAGCATCCCACGTTGCGCCGCACCAAGGTAGGCTCACTTCTTGACCTGCAGTAGGGGTGATTGCAGAAAATTGCGCGCCCATTCTCCCCACTACTGGTGCTCCGGCTGGGTGATTAGGGTAAACTATTGAACTGACACAATTAAAAGAACCCGAGGAGTAACGATTGTCGAATGAAGTTGCGATCGACGTTAAACAGGTCGAACAAGCATTAAAAAAGGCCAAGCGCGGACTGCCGAAAGGACGCCCGGTCGACGCCACCGCGTTGGCCGACATTCGCGCACTGTTAGGCGACGAACCGCGCCGCCGCGATCTGTTAATCGAGCATTTGCATAAAGTTCAGGACAAGTTCGGCCACCTTTCCGCGGCGCACATCGTCGCGCTGGCGGGCGAGATGAATTTGCCGATGACGGAAGTGTACGAAGTCGCGACCTTTTACCACCACTTCGATATCATCAAAGAAGGTGACGCAATACCGCAAGCCATTACAGTGCGCGTATGCGATTCCGTCGCGTGTGAAATCGCCGGCGCCAAAGAATTGCTGCGGATATTGCCGGGCATTTTGGCGAAAGACGTGCGCGTGATTGCGGCGCCGTGTATCGGCCGTTGTGAAGCGGCGCCGGCCGCGGTCGTGCATCAGAATCCCGTATGCAATGCGACGGTCGAGAAAATCTCGGCGTTGGTTAAACAAAAAGCGACCCAGCACGACCACGCCAACTACATCCCCTACGTCGATTTTGCCGACTATAAAAAGCAAGATGGCTATCAAACCTGGATCGCCTGCGCAACGGGCAAACGCGATGTCGAATCCGTCATCAAAGAAATGGAAAATTCTGGCTTACGCGGGCTCGGCGGCGCGGGCTTTCCCGCGGGGCGCAAGTGGCGCATCGTGCGCGGCGAATCCGCTCCGCGTTACATGGCCATCAACATCGACGAAGGCGAACCAGGCACCTTTAAAGACCGTTGGTATTTAGAACGCGATCCGCATCGCTTTTTGGAAGGCATGTTGATCGCTGCTTGGGCGGTCGGCATCGACTCGATTTGGGTTTATTTGCGCGACGAGTATCACGGCGTGCGCGAGAACCTGGAAAAAGAAATCGCGGCGTTGAAAACCAACCCGCCCGGCGGCGTCAAACTACCGGATATCGATTTGCGGCGCGGCGCCGGCGCCTACATCTGCGGTGAAGAATCGGCGATGATCGAGTCCATCGAAGGCAAACGCGGCATGCCACGGCTGCGCCCGCCGTACGTGGCGCAAGTGGGTTTGTTCAACCGCCCTACCCTCGAACACAATATGGAAACGCTTTATTGGGTGCGCGATATTTTGGAAAAAAGCGCCGACTGGTTCGCCAACCAAGGCCGCAACGGCCGCAAAGGATTGCGCTCGTTTTCCGTCAGCGGCCGCGTGAAAAAGCCCGGCGTGCATCTCGCGCCGGCGGGCATTTCGTGTCGCGAACTCATTTCTGAATTCTGCGATGGCATGCTGGACGGCCATCAATTTTATGGTTATTTGCCGGGCGGCGCCTCGGGCGGCATCTTGCCTGCCAGCCACGGCGACATTCCGCTGGATTTCGATACCTTGCAACCCTACGGTTGCTTCATCGGCTCCGCTGCCATCGTGATTTTGTCGCAACACGACAAAGCCGCCGATATCGCGCGCAATTTGATGGCGTTCTTCAAACACGAATCCTGCGGCCAATGCACGCCCTGCCGAGTCGGCACGGCGAAAGCGCTGACCTTGATGCAAGCGCCGAAGTGGGATCAAGGGCTGCTGAATGAATTGTCGACGGCGATGATGGACGCATCGATCTGCGGCCTCGGGCAAGCGGCGCCGAATCCGATTCAAAGTGTCGTCAAATATTTCTCGAACGAGATTCAATAATGAACGCGCCCCTCACCACCGAACTGCAAGCCGAAGCGATCACCTTTAAATTGAATGGTGCGGACGTGATCGGCTATGGCAACGAAACCGTTATCGAAACCGCCAAGCGCAACGGCGTGGAGATTCCGCACCTGTGCTACAAACCCGGCTATCGCCCCGACGGCAATTGCCGCGCTTGCATGGTGGAGATCAAGGGCGAGCGCGTGTTGGCGCCTTCCTGCTGCCGCTATCCGAAGGCCGGCATGGAAGTCACCAGCAATAACGAGCGCTCATTGAACGCGCAGAAAATGATTTTGGAATTGCTGCTGTCGGACATGCCGGAAAAACATTACACGCTTAATTCCGAGCTTGACCAGTGGGCGAAAAAACTCGACATGGGCAAGCCGCGCTTTGCGCCGCGCTCGTCGGTCAAAGCCGACTTCAGCCATCCGGCGATGGCGGTCAACCTGGACGCGTGTATTCAATGCACGCGCTGCGTGCGCGCTTGCCGCGAAGAGCAAGTGAACGACGTGATCGGCTTTGCTTTCCGCGGCGATCACTCGAAAATCGTGTTCGACCTCGACGATCCGATGGGCGAAAGCACTTGCGTCGCGTGTGGCGAATGTGTGCAAGCCTGCCCCACGGGCGCGCTCATGCCGGCACGCGAAGTGGCGCTGAGTAAACCGGACAAGACCGTCGATTCGCTCTGCCCTTATTGCGGCGTCGGCTGTCAACTTACCTACCATATTAAAGACAATAAAATTCTGTATGTCGAAGGCCGCGATGGTCCGGCAAACCACAATCGTTTGTGCGTAAAGGGCCGCTATGGCTTCGATTATGTGCACCACAAACATCGCCTGACCAAGCCGCTTATCCGCAAGCCCGGCAGCCCCAAGCCCGGTCACGAATTACCGTCGCCGGAAGAAGCGGCGAGTTGGTTCCGCGAAGCGACTTGGCAAGAAGCACTCGACCTCGCCGCCGGCAATTTAAAATCCATTCGTGACCGCGACGGCCCGAACGCCCTCGCGGGCTTTGGCTCGGCAAAAGGCAGCAACGAAGAAGCCTATCTATTTCAAAAATTGGTGCGTACCGGCTTTGGCACCAACAACGTCGATCATTGCACGCGGCTGTGTCACGCCTCGTCGGTGATGGCGTTGCTCGAAGGCATCGGCTCGGGCGCGGTATCGAATCAAGTGTCCGACGTGATGAAAGCCGAAGTGATTTTGTTGATCGGCGCCAATCCGATCGTCAATCATCCGGTCGCGGCTACCTGGATTAAAAATGCGGCGAAGAATGGCG
>JANMJR010000193.1:0-3255 GCA_031371465.1 Pseudomonadota bacterium | reverse complement strand
GTCAATGAAGATTTTGCCATCGAGAGCATGGCAGGCGACGTGTTCCAACTCGGCAATCAGTCCTATCAAATCATGCGCGTCGAGCGTGGCACGGTGCGGGTTGAAGACGCCCACGGCGCGCCGCCGAGCATTCCGTTTTGGCTCGGCGAAGGCCCGGCGCGCAGCGACGCATTGACGCAAAGCGTATCGCGCTTGCGTGTGGAACTCGCCCGGGACTTCGCGGAGCATCGCCAGGAACAAGCACTGGCGCGGCTCTCCAGTATGCTAGGGGACGACGCAGCGAAGCAATTGATCGACTATCTATTCGCCGCGCATCAAGCGCTCGGTTGTTTGCCGACACAAGATACGATCGTGTTCGAACGTTTCTTCGACGAATCCGGCGGCATGCAACTGGTCATCCATTCGCCTTACGGCAGCCGCATCAATCGCGCTTGGGGTTTAAGTCTGCGCAAACGTTTTTGCCGCCAGTTTAATTTCGAGTTGCAAGCGGCTGCGACAGAAGATGCCATCGTCCTATCGCTCTCCACCAGCCACAGCTTTCCGCTGGAAGAAGTGAAGCGTTATTTGCATTCCAACAGCGTGCGCGACGTGCTGGTGCAAGCCTTGCTCGCCGCGCCGATGTTCGCGTCGCGCTGGCGCTGGAATGCGACCATCGCGTTGGCCTTGCCAAGATTTCGCGGCGGAAAAAAAACGCCGCCACAGTTGCAGCGCATGGCGGCAGAAGATCTTATCGCCGCAGTATTCCCCGATCAGGTCGCCTGTGCGGAAAATCTCGTCGGCGAACGCGAAATTCCCGATCATCCATTGGTCAAGCAAACCATCGATGACTGTTTGCATGAAGCGATGGACATCGACGGATTCGAAGCGTTGTTGCGCAAAATCGAATCGGGCGAAATCACCGTTATCGCGCGCGACACGACCGAGCCATCGCCGCTTGCGCAGGAAATTCTGACATCGAAACCTTACACTTTTCTCGATGATGCGCCGCTGGAAGAACGGCGTACCCAAGCGGTGTCGTCACGCCGTTGGATCGATCCCGAGCAAGCCTCGGATTTGGGTCAGCTTGATCCCGAGGCTATCACGCGGCTTCGGTCGGAGATTTGGCCCGACCCGATCAGTGCCGATGAGCTACATGATGCGTTGTTGAATTTAGTTTTCGTGACCGATGCCGAGGCCAGCGCGAATCCGCAATGGCAGCAGTGGCTGCAACAACTCAGCGCCGCGCGGCGCGTGGGTCGGCTTATGCAGCTAGGCCAGGCGCCGCAGGGGTACTGGATCGCAGCCGAGCGTGTGCTGGAGATGCGCGCACTATTTGATTGCGCCGATATTGAACCGAACATTACGACGCCGGAAGAGTTTCACAAAGACTGGTCGCGAGAAAGTGCGCTCGTCGAAATATTGCGCGGCCGCCTTGCGGCGCTCGGCCCGGTAACCGCCGCAACGTTGGCGCAGTCGTTGAATGCGCAATCGAATGAGATCGACATCGCGCTCATGGCGCTGGAGCGCGAAGGGGTGGTGTTGCGCGGTCGCTTCACGCCAACGGCAGTGCACGAAGAATGGTGCGAGCGGCGCTTATTGGCGCGCATTCATCGCTACACATTGAAGCGTTTGCGGCAGGAAATCGAGCCGGTGCATGTGAAGGAATTCTTGCGTTTCTTGCTACGCTGGCAGCGCGTAACGGCGAATACCCAGATCGAAGGCCCGGACGCCGTCAGCGCAGTGATTTCGCAATTAGAAGGATTCGCGGCCGCAGCGAGCGCATGGGAATCGGAACTGCTATCGGCGCGGGTCAAACATTATGAACCGGCATGGTTGGATGATTTGAGTTTGAGCGGTCGCGTGACTTGGATGCGCTTAGGCGTTCCAACCGGCGAAGGCCAAATTCGTGGGCCGGTGCGCGCCACGCCGATTTCCATCCTGGGTCGGCGCAACGTTCAGGCCTGGGCGATGTGGCATGGACGTGCTGAAGAAAACGGCTTGTCTTCCGATGCACAGCGCGTTGCCGAAAGTTTGCGTGAACACGGGGCTTCTTTTTTTGACGAAATCGTTTCCGTTACCGGGCTGTTGCGTACGCAAACGGAAGCGGCGTTAGGCGAGCTGGTCGCCTCGGGCCGAGTCAATGCCGACAGCTTCGGCGGTCTGCGCGCGCTGGTGATGCCGACGCAAAAACGTAAATCATTTGGCTCTACCGGTCGTAAACGCCGCAGCGCGATTTCTGGAATCGAGGACGCAGGGCGTTGGTCATTGCTTCGGCGCAATGTCGTCGCACAGGACAGCGAAACCCATGTCGAGGCAATCGAACATGTCGCGCGAACATTGCTGAAGCGTTACGGCGTTGTGTTTTGGCGTTTACTTGCGCGCGAGGCGGGCAGCCTGCCGCCATGGCGCGAGTTGCTCAGATGTTTACGTCGCTTGGAAGCGCGCGGCGAGATTCGCGGCGGACGATTTATCGCCGGCATGAGCGGCGAACAGTTTGCGTTGCCGGAAGCGGTGGACAGCCTGCGCGTGGTGCGGCGCGATACCAACCAAATCGATTGGGCAGCCGTGAGCGGCGCCGATCCGCTTAATCTGGTCGGCATCATCACGCCGGGCGATAAGCTCGCGGCGATCAGCAACAATCGCTTGCTCTATCGTCAAGGTGTGCCGGTGGCGATCATGGCGCAAGGGGAAATTCAATTTTTGGAAGAGCTAGAGAAATCAGAAATGCAGCACGCGTGCGATGTATTGTTGCGGCGACCAGTGTTTGTGGAGGCGCTTGACTTAGGGGTACAACCAATTTCTTCGGAGTGAATCGTTTCAGCCGTCATTGCGAGGAGTGAAACGACGAAGCAATCTTGTTTTTCTTCGCCGAAAAATTCGAGATTGCCTCGTCACAAAGAGCGCTCCTCGCAATGACAAATCTGAGGGGTAGGGTGGATCAAGCGTGGCATGAATACAATTGCTGCCACCAGCAGCGGATCCACCGGGCCGATCAATAGTCACTGTTTGTCGCGAGCCGCATGATCGACTACGTTTCCGATTGTGGCCCTAGGCCAGCCCCTCATTCCCGCGAAGGCGGGAATCCATGGCGTCGTAGCAAACCAACAGCCAAATAGATTTCCGCCTTCGCGGGAGTGAAGGATAGGTTATTTTTTTAGTTCGGGCTCGCTAGCCGTATCGTAATAAACATAACTAGTGCGCTCGACTTCCACTGCGCGTTGTTGTTTCAATTCTTTCAGATCCAAGGTTTTATCCCACCACATCGCTCGTGCTTTT
>JANMJR010000184.1:0-3008 GCA_031371465.1 Pseudomonadota bacterium | reverse complement strand
CGAGCTTGTAGATAATCTTAACGTCGGTAATCAAGGTAGCCGGTTGAATCAAACGATTCTCTTGATCGAAAATACGCGCGGCGGGCGCCAACCGATAGGTCTTTGAACCGATCTTGACCAGCGGCCGCTCGAATCCGCGCAGGGTTCCCGGCTTGGACAATGGCGGAAAGTCGCGCGCCTGCGCATGACTCATCAAGGTCAAGCTGAGTAACAGATACAAGACAAAGTTAGGCACGCCGAAACGGAGTCGAGGGTAGATCAACGGGTGTGCGTATCTATTATCTGTGATGGGAAAGGTGGTGGCCAATCAGGGATTCGAACCCCGGACCTGCGGATTATGATTCCGTCGCTCTAACCGACTGAGCTAATTGGCCGCGTTTTCAAAGTCGTAAATTATCGCTTGGCGACCGAGGTTTTGTCAACGAAAGCCCAATACATCTTGCATGTCGTAGAGACCGGTGGATTGGCCCGCGAGAAACCGTGCGGCGCGTAGGGCGCCCTGAGCAAACGTCGCGCGGCTGGATGCTTTGTGCGAAATTTCGATGCGCTCGCCGATGCCGGCGAACATGACGGTGTGATCGCCGACGATATCGCCGCCGCGCATCGTGGCAAAGCCGATGGTCGAGGGATCACGTTCGCCGGTGACGCCTTCACGGCCGTAAACGGCGCAGTCTTTCAAATTGCGCCCGAGTGCTTGCGCCACGACTTCACCCATCCGCAGCGCCGTGCCCGATGGCGCATCGACTTTGTGACGGTGATGGGCTTCGACGATTTCGATATCGTACCCTTCCGATAATACTCGCGCCGCCATATCCAATAATTTTAAGCAGACATTCACGCCGACGCTCATGTTGGGCGCAAATACGATGGCGGTGTCGCGGCTCGCCTCTGCAATCATTTGCTTTTGCTCGGCCGAAAAACCCGTCGTGCCGATGACCATTTTTGTTTTGTTCAAACGGCACACTTTCAGATATTCCAGTGTGCCTTCGGGTCGGGTGAAGTCAATCAATACGTCGTTTGCTTTCAGGGCAGACGAAAGGTTGTGGCTAATTGCCACGCCAGTCGCAAGGCCCATTGCTTCGCCGGCATCGCGACCAAGCGCGGGGCTGCCGGCGATTTCCAGCGCAGCGGATAATTTCAAGTCGCCCGCTTGTTGCAGCAGTTCGATGAGCGTGCGCCCCATGCGGCCGCCGCTGCCGGCGATGCAAACATTGAGCGGCATCACTTCGGTTCGCTGGGTTCTTTGACTTCAGGTTCGGCGGGCGCTACGGCGGGCAGCCCCGGCGCCGCCATGGGCTCGAGCGTCGGAACACCCTCACCTACTATGCGTGCGAGTTTTTCATCTTCAAAGATGAGGGCAATGTGATTCTTTTCCGACATGTTGCCGCGCTTGCTGAGGTAGTGGACGTAGTCCCAGCGATTAGCGTGAAACAAATCATTCAGCAACGGTGTGCCAAGGGCCTGCGCCGCCTGGTTTTTTGACATGCCGGATTTGAGCTTGGCCACCGCTTCGACGCTCACAATATTGCCCTGCTGAATCGGCAATTTGTAAGGTGTGAGCGCGCTGCATCCGGCAGTCAGAACAAGCCCACCAAGCACTGCACCACGGAGTAGGAAACGAGTCGACATAAGGTTCCCGCGCAATCGCGAGTAAAGATCATGGATAGCGCATTATAATGGTGAAAACTCTCGGAAGCGATGATCATGAGTGAGCCCAAAGATTTGAAGGACATGGGACTGAAGGCGACGTTGCCGCGTCTGCGGATCCTTGACCTGTTCGAAAATACCGACGTGCGGCACCTCACTGCTGAAGATGTCTATCGCCTGTTGATGAAAGAGGGAATGGATATCGGCCTCGCCACCGTCTATCGCGTGCTAACGCAATTCGAGCAAGCGGGCCTCTTGGTGCGCCATCATTTTGAAAGCGGCAAAGCCGTGTATGAATTGAATCAAGGCGGCCATCACGATCATTTGGTGTGCTTACAATGTGGCCGCGTCGAGGAATTTTTCGATGATGAAATCGAAAAGCGGCAAAAGAAAATCGCCAAGGATCGCGGGTTTGTAATTCACGATCACTCCTTGCATCTCTACGCCGATTGTATCAAGACCGGTTGTCCACATAAGGTATCGCGATGAAGGTAGCGAACAAATATTCCGGTGCGTTGCTGTGCTGTTTGATCACAGTGGCGTTGGTGATCGCCGGAAACTTCGCCGGTGCGCGGGATTCCACTAGCGAATCGGCGCCGTCTTCATTCCCAACCATTGCCGTTGCCGCTCTCCCGATCGAAGGCCAAGCCACGCTGCAACTTATCAAAAAAGGCGGGCCATTTTCTTATCGCAAGGACGGAGCGATTTTCGGCAATCGCGAACGTAATCTACCGATTAAGGCGCGCGGATACTACAAGGAGTACACCGTCAAAACGCCGGGGACCAGTAACCGTGGCGCACGTCGCATCGTCGCCGGTGAAGTGGGTGAGTTTTATTACACCAGTGATCACTACAGTTCGTTTCAACGCATTTTGGAGTAATTGATCCCATGAAATCCTTTAACGCGTTGTTGGGAGACCGTACCCGGCCTGGGGTATACCTAATAAAAACCATGCCGCCGGTCAAGGAACTGGAAAAGCAGGCCAAGGCCAATGGATTTTTATTTTTTCATCTCGAAGGACAAAAAATCGAGAAGAAGGAACAGTTCCTAAACCATGCCGCCATCGCGATGCATTTTCCCGAACACTTCGGCAACAATTGGGACGCGCTGGAAGATTGCCTGACAGATTTATCGTGGATCGAAGAGGACAAAGCTATTAACGGCTATGTCGTGTTATTCGATCACTTCGACCCATTCGCCGACCATCACGAAAGCCAACTGGAAACGGTGGTCGAGATTTTTCAATCGGCGTCTGAGTATTGGCATGACCAAGGCAAAGCGATGTTTGTTTTTTTACACGGCAAGGGCGGGAAAGAATTGGAGTTAAAGACGATTTAGGTGAATTATCAGAATCGACCCA
>JANMJR010000166.1:0-23952 GCA_031371465.1 Pseudomonadota bacterium | reverse complement strand
TCTCGATGGTGGCCGCAGCAATGATCGGCTGTCCGTCCGTAAGCACCGCGCGGAAGTAGCGTTGCACCGGCGCGGGCAGGCCTTCTAGTTCGTGCGGGTCGTAGTGCGTCGGGTACGGCGGCTTGACGCTCCCGTCGTTTCCGGCCGCTTCGAGGCCAACGATCAAGGCCGCCATGCGGTCGGCCCATCGCTTGGACCCGAGAGCAGTCAGGCCAGCCGCAGCGAGCGCCAACAGGCATAGAACCAGACCGAGCCATACAAGCCATGTCATTCAAGTTCCTTTGTTCAGGGGGCAATGCCTGCCAGTGCGGCGGGTGACCGCGACCGCACCATCAACACGATGCCGACGACAGCGACCACCGCGAGCGCGAGATCCTACGGCACGCCCAGCAAGAAGGTGGCCTGGACACCGACAATACTCCACAACACCGGCGCCAACAACAGGCTGCGCGGGTAGGGCCTGACCAGGAACGAAAGCAATCCCACCGTGAATATCGTCGTCGGACACGGCAGGCCGAAGGTGGGCGTTTCCGGGTAGCGGTGGCCGGAGAAGAACAACCAGGCCGGATAGACGATGAGTGCGAACACGACAAGAAGCACACCGACCACCCCGCGGACGCTGGCGCTCAGCCTGAACTTTAGCCTGCGCCGAACGACGCCGTGCCACAAGAAAAGCCATCCACCCGCCAGGAACACCATCGCGAAGCCGTACGCCGGAGCGCTGATGGCGGTGAAGAACGCGAGGTGATAAGCCAGCCCCATCCAGGCCCACAGCAAGGCCAGGATCAGCGAGACGCCCGCGCCGGACCAGCGGCGGGGCGACACGACAAGCACGATAGCCGCCGCCGCGAGCGCCAGCAAAAACAACTGCGCCGGCCAGAGCGCGGTACTGTAGTCACGAAAGACGGCGTAGAACTGCTCAGTGGTGAAAGGAAGCTGCACGTCGCTCCCGTGTGCGGTCTATCAGGTCAGAGTCAAAAGAAAGATTGGTGGCCATGTCTGTCAGATCAAGTCCTGGCTAGGACACGTGAAGATGCTCTTGGCATCGTCTGCAATAAGCGCCTTGTTATTCTCCGAACAGCTTGATTAACAGTTCATCACGGCTGAATTGGTGATGAGTGGCTACCTCATTAAGTATTGCCGCCAGCGTGCCTATTCGCAACGGATCATGATTCGGAATGGTGATGTGATGCTCGCCGGGTTCGTCCGTGGTCAGCCTCAAATGGCTTCCGCTCTGGCGAGTGATCTTGTAGCCCAATGATCCCAAGGCCTGAACGAGATCCCGGCCGGAAAGATCTCGGGGCAATTTCATACGGCAATAACTTCTTCCCGGACAAAGTGAAGGCGGACTAACTGCGGCGAGTGACCCTCGTCAAAATGGCATCGAACTGCATCGCGCACATTCGCGTGCAACTCCGCCAAGCTATCGGCCTCGGTCACAATGGATTGGCCCAACGCGCGAGCAACGTAGCCACCCTCGGGCGCGTCTTCGACCATAAATATGATCTCGTTCATTGCCGTAGTTTAACGCATGCCGATAGGCATGGACAGGCCTCGCTTTCGTGAAAAGTGCCACGTCCTCAAAGCTGAAGTCACGCGACTCTCGACCTAACCACCGTCCTTCGCTTGCCGCCGCGTAGCCTACGAGCCTATATCCATGCAGGTCGTGGTGCGCTAGTCGGCCATTCGCGCGACTTCTGCCCGTCAATGATCGACACTGTGACGAAGTGCGACGGCGCCGGTAGCGCGCGCACTGCGATCGGCGCCAACATCAAAAACATCAGCGCACAAAACGTCCGCCGTGTAACCATCGAGGTGGCGCCCCACCCTTCGCACATTGGCGAAGAACAAGAATTTCTATACATTGGTCAAGACGCGTTGATCAGTCTAAACAATCGAATATCCTATCGCTAGTCAACTCGCAAATCTGTGCGAACATCAATATCGCCGAAGCCAGACGCCTTATCCTGCTTGCCTCCTGGCGATGCATGCCGCAATCGCCGCGCCATAATTGACTCTACAGGCAATGCCCTTTCGCTAATCTGAGGGCTTGAAAGCCCCAATCCCCGTCCCCATGTGCAGCCCATTCTAAAAGAGAGAAGGTTTTATGACGGGAGACAACACTTATCTGTCGGGCGAGGAAGCCGTGCCGGCCGATCCGAACGCCGAGCAAGCAGCGCCCACACTGGAACAGCAACTGGAAGTCGCGCAAGCAAAGGCCACGGAAAATTATGATCTTTTCCTGCGCGCCAAGGCAGACATGGATAACGCCGCCAAGCGCGCCATTGCCGATGTCAGCAACGCGCGCAAGTTCGCCGTGGAGAATTTCGCCAACGAACTATTGGCCGTGAAAGATAGCTTGGAAGCCGCGCTGGCGCACAAAGAACCGACGGTTGAGACCTTGCATAGCGGCGTCGAACTCACGCTGAAGCAACTCAGCGCGGCGTTTGAAAAATCCAAGGTGATCGAGATGAATCCCCTCGGCGAAAAATTCGATCCGCACAAACATCAGGCCATCGCCGCCGTCGAAGCCGACGCGCCCGCCAATACGGTGGTATCCGTCTTGCAAAAAGGCTATTTGTTGAGTGAGCGCGTGCTGCGCCCGGCCATGGTGACCGTGGCCAAAGCGAAGGCTGATCCGGAGTAGCCAACCGCTTGAAATCCTCGGCTCAGTCCCAACTTTAAGAACATCGAAAACTTCTAGGCATTTAAGGAACAATCATGGCAAAAATTATCGGCATCGACCTCGGCACCACCAACTCTTGCGTCGCCATCATGGAAAATGGCGTACCCAAAGTGATCGAGAATTCCGAAGGCACGCGCACCACGCCTTCCATCATCGCCTATCAGGAAGACGGCGAAATTTTGGTTGGGGCTTCCGCCAAACGCCAGGCCGTCACCAATCCCAAAAATACGCTGTACGCGGTGAAGCGCTTGATCGGTCGCCGTTTCGAGGAAAAAGAAGTGCAAAAGGACATCAACATGATGCCCTATACGATTTCCAAAGCGCCGAATGGCGACGCCTGGGTCGAAGTGCGCGGCAAAAAAATCGCCCCGCCGGAAATTTCCGCCCAGGTATTGATGAAAATGAAAAAAACCGCCGAAGATTATCTCGGCGAGCCGGTCACGGAAGCCGTGATCACGGTGCCGGCCTATTTTAACGATTCGCAGCGCCAAGCCACGAAAGACGCGGGTCGCATCGCCGGTCTGGACGTTAAGCGCATTATCAACGAGCCGACTGCGGCGGCGCTGGCGTTTGGTCTGGACAAAAAGGAAGGCGACCGCAAAATCGCGGTGTATGACCTGGGCGGCGGCACGTTCGATATTTCCATTATCGATATAGCCGAGATCGATAAGGAACATCAGTTCGAAGTATTGTCAACTAACGGCGATACTTTTTTGGGCGGTGAAGATTTCGACCAACGCTTGATCGATTACATCGTTACGGAATTCAAAAAGGATCAGGGAGTCGATCTGTCGAAAGACGTGTTGGCATTGCAGCGCCTGAAAGAATCGGCGGAGAAAGCCAAGATCGAATTGTCGTCGTCGCAGCAAACGGAAATCAATCTGCCCTATATCACGGCAGATCAAAACGGGCCGCGGCACTTGGCAATGAAGATTACCCGCGCCAAATTCGAAAGCCTGGTGGACGAATTGATCGAGCGCACCATTGAGCCGTGCCGCGTCGCGATTAAAGATGCCGGCGTGAAAGTCTCCGACATCGAGGACGTGATCTTGGTGGGCGGCATGACACGCATGCCAAAAGTAGTCGACAAAGTGCGTGAGTTTTTCGGTAAAGAGCCGCGTAAAGACGTGAACCCGGACGAAGCAGTTGCCGTCGGCGCGGCGGTGCAAGGCGGTGTGTTGCAGGGCGATGTGAAAGATGTGTTGCTGCTTGACGTTACGCCGTTGTCGCTTGGGATCGAAACCCTCGGCGGCGTGATGACCAAGCTGATCAAGAAAAACACCACGATTCCGACCAAGGCGCAGCAAGTGTTTTCCACCGCGGACGACAATCAATCGGCGGTGACCATTCACGTGCTGCAAGGCGAGCGCGATGTGTCGGCGGGCAACAAATCCCTCGGCCAGTTCAACCTGGAAGGCATTCCGCCCTCCCCGCGCGGCATGCCGCAGATCGAAGTCATGTTCGACATCGACGCCAATGGTATTTTGCACGTGAACGCGAAGGATAAAGCCACCGGCAAAGAGAATAAGATCACCATCAAGGCGAGCTCGGGTTTATCCGAAGATGAAATCCAACGCATGGTGAAAGATGCCGAAGCCAACGCCGAAGAAGACAAGAAAATTCTCGAGTTGGTCAACGCCCGCAACGGCCTGGAAGCGATGGTTCACAGCGTGAAAAAATCGTTAGGCGAGTACGGTGACAAGCTCGACGGCGACGAGAAGGCCAAGATCGAAGCGGCCATTAAAGACGCGGAAGACGCGCTCAAGTCCAACGACAAGGACGCCATCGAAGCGAAAAACCAAACGCTGATGGAAGCCTCGCAAAAACTGGGCGAGAAAATGTACGCCGATGCGCAAGCGGCCCAGGCATCAGCGGGCGCCGCCGGCGCGGCGCAAGCCGATGCCGGTGAGAGCAAGGCCAATGATGATAATGTTGTCGATGCGGAATTTGAAGAAGTGAAAGGCGGAAAAAAGTGAGGCATGAGGTGTAAGGCGTGAGGCGTGAGGCGCGCTCACCATAAACTCCGGGCGTGGCAATCTAGCATTGCCTTGGTTAAGACCATTTACGGCATTACTTCGAAGTTTCCTCGCGAAGAAGCCTTTGGATTAACGGCACAAATGCGGCGGGCCGCCGTGTCCGTTCCGAGTAACATCGCGGAGGGTGCGGCAAGATCATCCAAGAAAGAATTTGCGCATTTCTTGGTCATCGCCCGCGGCTCACTTAGTGAGTTCGAAACACAGCTTGAAATCGCGAAGCAACTTGGCTACTTAGTTGAGGAACAAGAGACCGAACAGCAGGTCGACCAAATATTTGCATTGCTTGGCGGACTAATCCGTTGGAATAAAGCGAAGCTGAGTTCGCCCGCCTAACGCCTAACTCCTTCCTCCTCACAGATAACAAAATGGCAAAAAAAGACTACTACGAAGTTCTCGGCGTTAACCGCGATGCGCCCGAAGACGAGATTAAAAAGTCGTTTCGCAAAATGGCGATGAAGTTTCATCCTGATCGCAATCCCGATAATCCCAAAGCGGAAGAACATTTCAAGGAGGCGAAAGAGGCCTACGAAGTACTAACCGATGCCAATAAGCGCCAAGCTTACGACCAGTACGGCCATGCGGGTGTGGATCCAGGCCAGGGCATGGGCGCCGGCGCGGGCATGGGCGGCTTCGGCGATGCCTTCAGCGACATTTTCGGCGAAATTTTCGGCGGTCGTGGCGGTGGCAGCCGGCAAGGCGGCGTCTATCGCGGCGCCGACTTGCGCTACAACCTAGAAATCGGCTTGGAAGAAGCCGCGCGTGGCACCGAGACCAAGATCCGTATTCCCACCATGGAAGAATGCGAAACCTGCCACGGCAGCGGCGCAAAACCCGGCACGCAACCGCAAACCTGCACGACCTGTAATGGCCGCGGCGAAGTGCGCATGCAGCAAGGATTTTTCTCACTCCAACAAACTTGCCCGCGTTGCCATGGCAGCGGCAAAATGGTCTCGACGCCGTGCGTGACCTGTCAAGGCGCCGGCCGGGTGAAAAAGCAGAAAACCCTGGCGGTGAAAATACCCTCGGGTGTGGACGAAGGCGATCGTATTCGCCTAACGGGCGAAGGCGAACAAGGCGCCAGCGGCGGGCCGGCCGGCGATCTTTATGTGGTGATTCACATCAAGCCGCACCAAGTGTTCACACGCGAACACAGCGATCTGCATTGTGAAATGCCGGTGAGTTTTACGACCGCCGCATTGGGCGGTGAGATCGAAATCCCCACTCTCGATGGTCACGCGAAAATCAAAGTTCCCGCTGAAACACAAAGCGGCCAAGTATTTCGGCTGCGCGGCAAGGGCATCAAGGGATTGCGCAGTGCGGCGCATGGCGATTTGATGTGCCATGTTGTTGTCGAAACACCGGTGCGCCTTACGGAGCGGCAAAAGGAATTACTGCGCGAGCTCGAGGTCATTAATCAACAGGACGCGCGCCACAATCCGCGCGCGAAATCCTGGATGGACAAAGTCCGCGAGTTCTTTGTGGAGTAAAACGCGATGGCGAAAAACGCGTATTAGGAGAATTGTGGCGGGGTTTGGTAAAATTCTGACGTCATTATCCTTTACAACGCTCGCCCCAACTATGTTGCCCCGTCGCCAGTTTTTAACATCCATGGGTTTAATCGTCGCGGGCACGGTGCTGCAAGCCTGTGCCGACGAGAAACCCGCCGCTGCAACGCAATCCACATCCTGTAAATCAACGAAAGAGAATTTTCCCATGGTTAGACTGCACACCAATCACGGCGCCATCACGCTCGAACTCGATCAAGCGAAAGCACCGCTCACCGTCGCCAATTTTTTAAGCTATGTCGATAGCGGCCACTACAACAACACCCTTTTCCATCGCGTGATCGATGGTTTCATGATCCAAGGCGGCGGCATGGAGCCGGGCATGAAAGAAAAAGAAACCAAAGCCCCGGTCAAGAACGAAGCGAGCAACGGCCTCACCAACGACGCCTACACGGTCGCCATGGCGCGCACGCCGGATCCGCACAGCGCATCGAGCCAGTTTTTTATCAATATTAATAAGAATGATTTCTTGAATTTCTCCGGCGAAACGCCGCGCGGTTGGGGCTACTGCGTCTTCGGTAAAGTCGTCGACGGAAAAGAAGTCGTCGACAAAATCAAAGGCGTCGCGACGGGCAGCAAAGGCGGCCACCAGGATGTCCCGACCGAAGATGTCATCATCGAGCGCGCTGAGCGCTGCTAGTTTTCACGAACCTCAAAACTTGTGGCGTGAGGCCACAACCGAAAATCACGGCCGAGGAAATAATTCATCGGACTTGCCGCTGAAATAATAGGCAACCAATCCAAGCCATTCGTGTAACCCCTCATTAATCGATGAAAACCCCAGCGCTAAGTTGAACTGCGGTTTCCATTCGCCGTCAGGAACGACCATGTGATCCGCCGGCATGGGCACGACGCTCCATCCGACCTTGCGAAATACGCCCATGGCGCGGGGAATCGTGCGCGCATTGGTAATCATCAGCCAGGTTTGATTGTTTTTAGGCTGAATCATGCGTTGTGACAGCAGCGCGTTTTCGTAGGTATTCCGCGATTTGTTTTCGTACTGCACCCGCGTGTCATCGAAACCTTGCTGCTTGAGAAACAAGCGCACGGTCTGAATTTCGCTCAGATCTTGACGAAAAATATCGCCCGTACCGCCGCTGAACACCAACTTTGCCTGCGGATAGCGCCGCGCCAGCGCAAGAAAAGTCGTCAATGTTTCCACCGAAGCGTTGAGTTCCGGCTGGTTCCAATAAGCGGTCAGCGCCGGCCGCTGCGCGCCGCCCAACAGAAGAACGCCATCCACTTGGCGCGGTAGTGGATCGGGCGCCGCAAAGCGCTGCTCCAGTGGCGCCAGTAGCCAACGATCGATCGGCAAAACAATCGGCGCGATCAAACCGAGCATCGCCAAGACGCCCATCCAGCGCGCCGTTCCGGCCTTGCCACGCCATGAGGCAAGCACCGAGCCGGTCACCAATAGGGCGATTAAATTGAGCGGCTGAATCAGGAACCACAATATTTTCGAGAGTACGAAAAACATATCTGCGCCATGGCGAAACGGCTAAACTATTTAACAACTTCAATTTATATCACGAGACGTGACCACCACGCTGTTCATTTCTGATCTGCATCTGTGCGCCAGCCGGCCGCGAATCAATCGATTATTTTTCGATTTTCTTGAACGCACCGCGCGCAATGCCGAGCAGTTGTATATCCTGGGCGATTTTTTTGAATATTGGGCGGGCGATGACGATGTCGACGACCCATTCAATCGATCTATCGTCGACGCGCTGGCCAAGCTCACCGCGTCCGGCGTCGCGGTTTTTCTGATGCACGGCAATCGCGATTTTCTGCTCGGCGATTTGTTCTGCAAAGCGAGCGGCGCGACACTGTTGGCTGATCCCACGCTGATCGATCTTAGCGGCTCTCGAACGCTGCTCATGCACGGCGATACACTATGCACCGACGACGTCGAGTATCAAAAGTTTCGCAAGCAGGTGCGCGATGTGCACTGGCAGCAACAGTTTCTGGCGCAACCGCTGACGCAGCGCAAAGCCATGATCGAAGACCTGCGCCGTCGCAGCGAAACTGAAAAGCAAACGAAATCCATGGACATCATGGATGTCACGCCGGCCAGCCTAGAAGCCGCGTTCCGCGAGCACGGCTATCCGCGCTTGATCCACGGCCATACCCATCGGCCGGCGCTGCATCAACACGAAGTCGATAAACAAATTTGTGAACGCTGGGTGTTGACCGATTGGTATGAGCACGGGGGCTATTTGCGTTGCGACGAACTAGGCTTACGCGCCGTTAGCGTGCCCGAGGCGCCCGACTAATCGATCGAATGCCGATTGTGCGTTGCCGACGCGACCAACTTGATCGGCGAGGCGGCGGGCTATCTGCAAGAGGATCGATCATTGCATCATCGCCCGACGGCGCTTCCCAATCGTGAACTCCTGCGCATTGGCCCACGCCACCCGTGAAGGCTTCTACCACGCCGGTTTGTTTCATCGACCTCGATGGCTTCAAACAACTCAACGATCAGTTAGGAAACTGAGGCCGGTGACCTTGCCTTAAAGTCGCGGACATTATCTGCGGCGCCGATCAAGCCACGTATCAAGCCAAAAAAGCGGTAAGGGCCATATCGTGGTTACCGATGACGGGCAGCCGGCCAAACAATTGTTGGCGTAGCTTTACATCGCTCTGCTGGAAGGCAAGCGGGATGCGACTCTTCAAGGATGGCAGGCCACGCTTCAAGTAGGGCGAGCCTTCTGGCGAAGGCCTTCACTAAAGACCGAACAATTTAGTGCGACCAAACCCACCGATACGAGCGAAGTCAGAAGGGCTGCAAAAGATTGGGTGAGACTTTGGTATCCTTCGACAATAACTCTAATCTCTTCCCCGTCCCCGAAAGGCGGGTAAACAAATCCAGTTCTAGCGCAGCGAAGAGGGCGCGCGGCGCCATGTATCCGTATGCAATGTTTGAAATTTCGCGAACGTCGGTGATTGGCTGCACTTTGCTTATCCCTTGGTTGGTTGGCCTCAAAGCATGCGTTGAACACCCCAAGAATTAATCCTAAGATCAGTTGTTTCAGTCATTTTGACAAACTGGGGCATGCCATCAAGCCCTAAGAGCTACTCTCGATCAGTGCATCAACGTCGCGCGCGCAATGGAGAATTCGCTCAATGCGAACATGATCCTCCTGCTCGCGATAGAAGATCAGGTAGTTTCCGTGTGGCAGCATGCGAAGGTCAGGGGCTACGTCGTGGCGCACGACGCCCGTTCCCGGAAAATCCGCGAGTGCATCGCATTTGATTTCCAATTCATCGATAAACGAAAGTGCTCGTTTGGGATTATCACGCGCGATGTAAATACCGATCTCGACGAGATCGGTTTCTGCAAGCGGGGAGAAACGAACCGGCTTCACTTAACCGGATTTGTTTGCGTCATTGCGTCAATGCGCTTGCGAAGTTCGGTAAAAAGTTGTTTAGCGGGTTTCGCGGGGCCACTGTTGATTCCGTCTTGAATCAACTGGCGTAGCTCCTGTAACTTGAGCGCCTTGATTTTTTCTTGTTCTTCCAATAAGCGCAGCGCATCACGAACCACTTCGCTGGCACTCGCGTAACGTCCACCATCCACCTGGCTTCTAATAAAGTGCTCAAAATGTTCACCAACGGCATAACTTGAAGGCATAGTTAATTTCTCCTTTCAAGTTTAATTTATCAAAGATTGATAATTAGTTCAAGTAGAACGGCCATCGCTATGTCGCAAGACATCAGTCACGCGACAGTTATCGCGCCTCGATCAACTCCCGACACGCCCCCACAATCGCCTCCACGCTCATCCCATATTTCTCCCTCACCCGCACGGTCGACCCCACCACCGCAAACACATCCGGCATACCGATCATGCGCATACGCGTCGGCTGTTCGACAGCAAGTAAATCGGCGACGGCGCCGCCTAGTCCGCCGACCAAGAGACGTTCCTCCACCGTAACGATACCGCGAGCATCCGCCGCAGCTCGAGCCCGGCGTCGCAATCGAAACGGTTTACCGGCGCCGGCGGGCGGCGGTATACCGACAATCTTAATCCTACTTCCACATCCGCGGATCGAATTGAAACGCCCGTGCCGCCCCTACCCTTAACTTTGACGTATCGAGATGCAAGGGATTAAGGATCAAGTTTGTCTCGGACGGGATAATCGCCGAGGGGACCTCTAACAGCGCCGATCTGCCGTCCCTCAGCCAACGATTGCCTACACGCATTGAAGCCTCAGTCGGCGGCTCATTGCGCCAGCCTTTCGGCTTACGCGCGAGTAAAAGGATTAATACCGAGGGAGGGATTTCGACCTCGAAGTAAACATACTCCAGTCTCGCCGCATCATCTCCCAAATGAACGAAGGTTTCAATTGCCGCCAACGACAAAGTCGAGGAGAGATACACCGCGCGTTGCCCTGGACTATTCCAACGGCCGCCAGAAAGTCGCGCGCCTTCGCCGTTGAAGGCATATTTTGCGTGGCGGGGCTTAACGATGCGAAAGGCGTGCCTCAAGAATACACACCATGCTCAATCCGTAGTAGAAGCTGTTCGACTTGATCGGATCCCGCTTCGGTAGTCATCAGCGCAAACGGAACCTTACCGCCTAAACCGATTTGGCTACGCCCGAGCCATGCGACGCCACGCTCGCTGCTTTCTAATACTGTGCCGGCCAAAGCGACGATACGAGCTGTGCGAAACAACCGATCGCTGGTAACCGAATCAAGTCGCTCCCGAGCGCCGCGCGCGCGCTGCAAGGTCTTACCGCTGATGCCGATAAGAGTCGCCACCTGCGCGTCGGACAGGGCAGTCACCTGCTTGAAGCTCTCCAGGGCGCTGAGAGGGAGGCCGCTTTCTAACAATTCATGCCAGTCATTTGAGGTTTTGGGTGGCGTCTTGAATGTTGCTTTGCCGCCCAGCATGCGGTTGAGTGAAAGTTGAGTTTCCATCGCAATTTTTCTATATAGACATATGTCTTAATTATATGCCGCAAATGTCTTTATAACAATTTATTACTACGATCCATCGGTTATCGCTTCTCCAGCAATTCCCGACACGCTTTCACAATCGCGTCCACACTCATCCCGTACTTTTCTCGTACGCGCACCGTCGGTCCAACTACCGCGAACGTATCCGGCATGCCAATCATGCGCATGCGCGTTGGCTGTTCGACCGCGAGTAAATCGGCGACGGCGCCGCCGAGCCCCCCAACCAAATGATGTTCTTCCGCGGTAACAATGCCACGTGTTTCGGCCGCAGCTTTGAGTACCGCGTCACGATCGAAGGGTTTGATGGTGTGCATGTTGAGCACGCGTGCGTTGATGCCTTCGCCTTTTAATTGATCGGACGCTTTCACCGCTAAATCCACCATCGCGCCACAGGCGATGACGGCGATGTCGTTCCCTTTTCGCAATTCCAGCGCGCGGCCCAATCGAAACGGCGTATCGGCGCCGGTGTGCGGCGGTTCCTCGACTCGGCCGCCGAGCCGCATGTACACCGGGCCGTCGATGTCTAGCGTGGCGAGCGTGGCGCGATAGGCTTCGTCAGCATCGGCGGGGACGATGACGGTCATGTTCGGCAAGCTGCGCATCAGCGCGATGTCTTCCAGCGCGTGGTGGGTGCCACCGGCGACGCCCAGGGAAATACCGCTCGCGCCGGCGCCGATCACTACGCGTTGATTGGCGTAGGCGACGTCGTTGCGCACTTGCTCCATGCTGCGCGCGGTGATGAAGGGCGCGTAGGCGCAGACGTATGGGCGTAAGCCTGTGGTGGCTAATCCTGACGCAACGCCGATGGTATTTTGTTCGGCGATGCCCAGTTCGATAAAGCGTTCCGGGAAGCGTTCGATATAGGGTCGGATGCCGAGCAAATCTTGCGTGTCGGCGGAGAGCACGACGGTGCGCGGCTCGCGCGCGCCGAGTTCCGATAGCGCTTGGCCGAACGCGAGACGTGTTTGATTCGCGGCTTTCGCGCGCCAGTCATTTGTGACTGTGTTCATGGCGAAAGCTCGGCGATCGCTTTGGCATAAATCTCATCGGTCACGCTATTGCTGTGCCACACGTAAGTGTTCTCGGCGAAGCTCACGCCTTTGCCTTTGACCGTATGGGCGATGATCGCCGAGGGCCGTTCGGCGTTGAGCGGCAACGCATCGAGCGTGTCGACGATTTCTGTCATGTTGTGGCCGTCGATTTCTTTCACCTCGAAACCGAACGCGCGCCACTTATCGATAAGCGGATGAATGTCGATCAGTTCGTGCAACGGGCCGCTCTGCGCGATCTTATTGTAGTCAACGATCACCGTGAGATTCGCGAGCCGATAGTGCGACGCAGCCATCGCTGCTTCCCAATTCGAACCTTCGTGAAGCTCACCGTCGCCGACCATCACAAACGTATGGAACTCTTTTTTCTGCATGCGCGCGCCAAGCGCCATGCCCACCGCGATCGGCAATCCATGGCCGAGCGCGCCGGTACACATTTCGATGCCGTTCATTTTGATATCGGGGTGCATGCCGAACGGCGATTCGAATACGTAAAAACGATCGAGCAATGTCTCGTCGATAAAACCTACTTGCGCGAGAACCGCGCCCAGCGCGGCGTTCGCGTGACCTTTCGAGAGCACGAAACGGTCGCGATCGGTCCATTTGGGTTCCGCCGGACGAATGCGCATGCGATGAAAATACAGCGCGGCCAACAAGTCGGCGGCAGAACTCGAACCGCCCGCATGCCCGCTACCGCCCGCGCGCAGCGCGCGCCAAATATTGCGGCGCACTTGCCGCGCCTCGGACTCCAGGCGTTTGACGAGATCGGTTTTAGATTCTTCCATTTTGTCTCCTCGATGGCGTTATCGATGTGGATTGGCCGCACGAGCAGGAACGCCAAATTCTCGGTGGCAAACCTCGGCGAGTTGGGCGATGCCTTTGCGGATCGTCTCATGGGAAGGGTGCGCAAAACACAAACGCAGCCGCGTCTTGCCCGCCTCGGCATCGGTCATCCATTCCGCGCCGGGATTAATCGCTACGCCCGCGCGCTGGCCGAGTTGAAAGAGATGACTCGTGTCCACCGACTTCGGGAGCGTGACCCAGAGGAAAATTCCACCGGCGGGATAGTCGAACTGAGCTTCCTGGCCGAATTGCCCGCGCAGCGCGTCGACTAAGGTATCAAGCTTGGCGTGCAGCGTATTGCGCAACGCATGCACATGGGTGTCGAAATGGGTCTGACAATATTCCGCCATGATCATTTGTTCGAGCGCGCCGCAACCGCCATCATTTTTGATGCTCAAGATGCGACTCATCAGCGGCCAACTCGCCACCAAATAACCGAGCCGAAGCGCCGGCGCAATGGTCTTGGAAAACGAGCCGATGTGAATCACCCGCTCATTGCCGACCATGCCGCGCAACGCTTGCGGCCGCTCACCACTCCATACCAAATCGGCATAACACTCGTCCTCGAAAATCGGCACGCCATATTCCTCGGACAAGGCCAACACCGCTTGACGTCGCCCGACACTCATCACCGTCGCCGTCGGATTCTGTACGGTGGGAATCGTATAGATATATTTCGGCTGCACACCGCGCTGCATGAGCTGCGCCAGTGTGGCGCTTAGCGCGTCGCTGCTGAGGCCATCGCCATCGACCGGCACGCCGACGATGTTCACACCCAGGCGCTTCAAACGCGTGATCGCGCCGCCGTAGGTCATCTGCTCGACAATCACGGTATCGCCCGGCGACAGCAACACCCCATTGACCAGATCCAGGCCTTGTAACGAGCCACCAGTGATCAGAATTTCATCGGCCGCGCAGTTAATGCCCGCGTCTTTGGCGAGTTTGCGCACTAGGAATTCGCGCAATGGCCGATAGCCCAACGGGCCGCTTTGCATGCCATAGGTCGACAGTGTTTTGCCTTCGCGCCGTAACACGCTCGTCGCCGCCGCGATCAGCTCATCAACCGGCACGCTGTCGGGGTCGTTATGCCCGCCGACAAAATTGTATTCTGGAAAACCGCTCCACGGTGCGGTAGCCGGCGGCAAATCAAGGCGCAACAGTTTCTCAAAATCGAACGTGGCGGTCATGTAATCATCCTTGAACTTATTAGAATTGGATGAAATGGTACAACGAAATTCAGCGGTGTTCGCAAGAGATACCGCTTCCGGCACATTGAATTCGAGGATCCACACGCGCAGACCGGCAGGCCGCGCAACGCTACCGGCCTGCCATTGCACCCGCACCACTTCTTTGAAAGCGCCGGCGCCGATGGTGAAGCTAAAAGCCCGTGCCCGATTCGCTTTGCGCCGCGACGCGACCGCCCATGAGTTCGGCCAATCGCTTGCGCCAATCCCATCCCGCCAAAACGACGTGGCGCCGAACCATCTACTTGGCTAAATGCTTGGAACAACTTATTTATGCGCTCGGGCGCACTACCGCCTGGCGCACGTAGCAGCCAGCGGTTTTATCTTATCGAGCGCAAATTCAGCGTTGTGATCCTAGCAACTGTTCCAGTTTTTCGGCAGGCATGGGGCGACCGAATAGGTATCCCTGTCCCCATTGACAGCCGTAGGCGAGCAGGCGTTCGGCTTGCTGAACTTCTTCGATGCCCTCGGCGGTCAGTTCAATCTCCATGCTGCGCGCCATGGCAATAATCGCCTTGACAATCGCGATATCGTTGCGATCGCCGACGATGTTGCGTACAAAGGATTTATCGACCTTGATACGATCGACGTTAAAGCGCTTGAGATAGCTCAGGCTCGAGTAACCGGTGCCGAAATCATCGATCGCCAGCCGAATCCCCAGGGCACGCAGTTGCTCAAGCGTATTCAGCGTCTGGCTGACGTGCTGCATCATCACGCTTTCAGTGATCTCGAGTTCCAGATAACGCGGTTCGAGGTTTGCCGTATCGAGCGCGCGCCGCACGGTATCGGCAAAGCGATCGCTCCTGAGTTGATGGCCGGATACGTTTACCGCGACACTGACCTTGGGATAACCTTTGGCATGCCAGGCAGCGATTTGCCGACAGGCCTCGGTGACGACCCAGGCGCCGATGTCGAGAATGACGTTGCTTTCCTCCGCGTACGGAATGAACTGGTCCGGCAGGATGATGCCCAGTTCGGGATGATTCCAGCGCACCAACGCCTCCGTCGCATGCAGCGTGCGGGTCGCCAGATTAACCACCGGCTGGTAATACAACAACAATTCACCATTTTCCACGCCGGCACGTAGGGATTTTTCTAGCCTCACCCGCTGCTGCAGCGTTTCTTCCATCTGGCCCGTAAATACTTTGTAGCCGGATTTGCCCGCGGATTTGGCGATATACATCGCGGTATCGGCATGCTTTAGCAATTCGTCTGCGTTGCTGCCGTCGTCGGGAAAAAAGCTCACACCGATGCTGGCAGAAACGCGCGCCTCCTGCGCGCCGATCTGGAAGGGAAGCTGCGACACCTCAAGTATCTTCTGACACACGGCATTGACTTGCGAACAATCGGACAGTCCGGGCAGCAGCACGATAAATTCATCGCCGCCTTGGCGGGCAACCAGATCGCGCGTTCGCAGTACGCGGTGCAAGCGTTCGGCGAACTGGCGCAACAAATCGTCGCCGGCATGATGGCCGAGCGAATCGTTGACGTTCTTAAAATTGTCGAGATCGATAAACAGCACCGCCAAAAGTTGCCGCGTGTTGCGCGCATACATTAACTCTTGTTCTATTTGCTCGCTCAGCAAGGTGCGGTTTGGCAGATTGGTGAGTGGATCATAATTCGCTAAATGCCATATACGCTCTTCCGAGAGTACTCGATCGGTGATATCGCGCGAAAGCACGATCACCCGCGATACCGCACCCGTGGCGTCGCGAATGACGTTACCCTGAGATTCGATATGGCGTGTGCCACCGTCAGCCAGGGCGAAGCGAAAGCGTGCGCGATGACCCACCCCGGTTGTAACCGTCTCCTGGAAAACCCGTTGTACATTGGCGCGATCATCCGGATGAATCTCATAAAACGAATCGGTACCGGGCAACAACATGCTGTCGCCGAACATCGCCGAGTAGGACGGGCTGTTGTAGATACGATGGCCTTGCGCATCGACCACGGCGATCAGATCGGTGACGTTTTCGGCGATTAAACGAAAACGCTCTTCGTTTGCGCGCAACTCAGCCTCCGCCGCTTTTCGCTCGCTAATATCCCGTATGGTTCCGATCACGCGCAGCGCGTGGCCGCGCGGGTCACGCTCCACCACTTTGCCACTGCTCTCAGTCCATTTCCATTCGCCGGCATCCGTGTGGTAGCGATGCTGTGAAGAATAATCTTGAATTTGTCCTTTCAAGGCGCGAACAAACACATCGCGAAACCCGGCAACATCGTCAGGATGCAGTCGCGCCGTAAGCGCATCAAGCGGCACCTCCGTCTCCAGTGCGGTGCTTGGCGACGCACCGTACAAACGGCCACTGAGGAAAACCATCCGGGTGGTGAGATCGAGATCCCACAAAACCAGGCTCGAACCGTCCAGGGCGAGTTTGAGGCGCTCTTTGGTGCGCAACAAGACCTGTTCGGCGCGCTTGCGCTCGGTGATATCGAGGCTGATGGATAAATGGCCGATCGACTGGTGGGCGGCGTCGTACAACGGCGCCACGTTTGCGCTGATCACAATGGACGTGCCATCTTTGCAGCGACGCGTCACTTCGACATCTTTCAAGAATTCGCCGCTTAACGCCCGCATGCGGATGGCGTTGAACTCGGCCAGCGTCTCCTCGGTGACAAATGGCGGCACCCTACCGAGCGTCTCTTGCTCGGACCAGCCGAAATTCCGCTCCGCCGCCGGATTCCACAGCGTGACGCGGCCTTCCAGATCGTGGGCATAAATAGGAACGGGGGAATTCTCTACAACGGCGCGCAGCGTTTCGTTTGCTACCCGCAACGCGTCCTCACCGCGTTTGCGCTCGGTAATATCGACCGCGATGAAGAGGATGCCGACGGTTTTGCCATTGGGATCGTAGACCGGTGCATTCGAGAAACTCAGTTGAATCGGCGAGCCGTCGCGGCGCTGGCGCAACACTTCGACATCGGTCATCGACTCGCCGCCTAGTGCGCGGCGGCGGAAGGATGCCGCTTGAGCAAGGCATGCCTCGGGCACCAGGGGACTTGGGCGGCCGATAACTTCGTCTGCCGACCAACCGAACATACGCTCGGAAGCCGGATTCCATAGCATGATGACGCCGTCGGCATCGGAAGCGAAAATCGCCACGGGCGAGTTATCGACGATCCAGCCTAACCAGCGTTCTGAATCCGGTAGCGCCTTGGTGACCGACGTAACGTTCATTTTCTCCGTGGTGATTGTATTAAGTGCGCGCGACGTCTCAGCGCTAAGGCAAAGAATAGCATAGTGGACATAGCGCGACACGCCGATCGTAGGGTGGCGTTTCCCGGACGACCTCCTGTTTTTCGACCTCGCCAGGAGCCAATCAGGGCGCGTGTCTCAGGACATACCTTCGCCGTGCGGAATTTTCTTTCACGTTACGCGTTATTGCTATCCGAGTTCGTATTTGCTGCCACTCGTCGGCATCGTCGGCGTCCAGCCGAGCTCGCCAGTAATCTTCTCCGAGAATATTTGCATAGTGGACTGCTCACCGTGAACGATGAACGTCTGTTTCGGCGGCGGCGAAAAATGGCCGAGCCAATCGAGTAGCGCGCGCTGGTCACCGTGTGCCGAGAGACCGCCCAATGTGTAAATGTCCGCCGCGACGCGGATTTCGTCACCGTATATCGTAACGATGGGCGCGCGATCAACGATCCGTCTTCCCAAGGTGCCTTGCCCTTGGTAACCGGCAAACAAAATCGAATTTTGCTTATGGCCGAGCCGATGCTTGAGGTGATGTTTGATACGCCCCGCCTCGCACATGCCGCTGCCGGCAATGATGATGGCGCCGGAGCGAATGTCGTTCAGCGCCATGGAATCTTCCACGGTTTCGCTGAAGCGAATGTGGATCGGATGTTTGCCGCTGCGCATTTCGTGGATGAGTTTGCGCGTTTCTTCGTCCAGCGACTGCAGATTGTCCAGCGTGATTTTCGTCGCTTTGGAACCGAGCGGCGAATCGATAAACACATTTATATTTTTGAGTTTGCCTTCAATCGTAAGCTGCAGCAGCATGAAGATCAGTTCTTGCGTGCGCCCGAGCGCAAATGCGGGAACGATGACGTTGCCGTGTTTTTTGTTGAAGGTATCGTCGATCGCATTGAGCAGTTCAGCCTTGGTATCGGTGATGGATTTATGCAAGCGGTTACCGTAAGTCGATTCAACTAGCAACACATCGGCTTCTTTAATCGGCGTTGGATCGCGCACGATCAGTCGTCCCGGCTGGCCGAGATCGCCGGAGAAAACCACCTTCGTGGTCTTAGCGTTTTCGCTCAACCAGACCTCAATGCTGGCCGAGCCGAGAATATGGCCCGCGTCTTGAAAGCGCACCCGCGCATCGGCGTGGGGCTTGAATTCCTCGCCATAGGCAACGTCGTCGAGTTGCTGCAGACACGTCTGCGCCTGCGCCACGGTATACAGCGGCGCGACATCGGCACGCGCGCCCTTGCGCTGTTTGTGGCGTCGTTTGTTTTGCCACAGGGCTTCGGATTCTTGGATATGAGCGCTGTCGAGCAACATCACTTGCAGCAAATCGACGCTGGCGTCGGTCGCGTAAATCGGCCCCTTAAAACCAAAGGCGCTCAGACGTGGCAGCAGGCCCGCATGATCGGTGTGGGCGTGGGTGAGCAGCACAAAATCGATTTCGTTCGGCTCGAATTGGAAAGCCGCGAGATTCTTGCGATAGGATTCCGGTCCACCTTGAAACAGACCGCAGTCAACAATAAATTTTACGTTATTAGTTCTAACCAAATAGCAGGAGCCGGTGACCTCCTGCGCCGCGCCTAGAAAGCTAATATCCATGGATTTGATCGCTGGTTGAACGTGACTTTCATTGTACGCTCGGATCAAATGTATGCGGACCGTCACGCCACGACCGGGTGGGCTAGGGTGGCCTAAGGCCATAGGGCCACGCGCACTCTACTTGCCTCCTGGCAAAGGCCTTTTAGCTGTCGCCCAGGCCCAAGCTCTTACGAAACTCGCGATAGTTGGTCGGGCGTTCGCGCGCCGCGATGTAGTCCTTAGGAAACCAAACAATACTCATTCGGACACGCTTGGTCGCATCGGATTTAATTTGATCCAGATTGCTGTTCGCAATCCGCCCCTCGGTGTCGTAGACCTGATCCAGAACGATCGCGAAACGTGTGCCGTCAGCAAGCAGCGTGTTATCGGTGAGCGGAAAATCGAACCATGACAGTTGAAAGTCGTGTTTGGCCAGCTCCACGTTGGCGCCGGATTTTTTCGCGTAAATGCCGACCTCCATGCGAAACGTCTCATTGTCCCAGTCCGGTTCGCGCACGGTGAGAAATAAGCGGTGAGTGCGCGCCGGATTCTCCAACTCGATCGGCTCGTTGAATAGTTTCACGTAGTCATTTTTTTGTTGCAACGTCGTGGCTAGCTGCGGATTCAAATTCGGCAAACCAATATCGAGTTTCTGAATCTGCGCGCCACCCTCGTTGCGCCCGTCGCCATTGCTGCGCGTGAGCATCGCCGTCTGCCGCGCAATGACCGAGCCCGCTACCGCGCGAAACGACTGACGCGCCAACCTCGCCGCCCCGGCCGCCGCTTCGTCGATGTCCACGCTCTCGCGCGCCAGACGCCCATCGACATGACTGAGCAACGGCTTCAAGCCGATGTGCTCATGGAAGTTCAGCGACAGCAACTCTGCCAATAGCTGCTCGCGTTCGCGCGACACATCGGCGCCGGATTTCGCGCCGGAAATCGGATCCACCAGGCGGGAAAACATCTCGGTGCGCAGTTGACTATCGGCCTTCTCGCGCTCGCTCAGCAACGTCGACGCGGTGAGCGTCGCCTTGTAGTGATCGGCCAGAACAGCGAGCAATATCGTCGCGATCACCGGCAACAACTTCACCAGCCAATCGAGAATTTCGCGCACCCACGACTTGAACTCAGTCGCGGTTAACGAATTCGATTCGCCCGCCTCTTTACGCGGTTGCTCCGCAGCCGCTACGGGAAAAGTATGTACGCCCGCCATTTCACACCTCCAAAGTCCGTTAGCGCCGCCAAGTGCCATCGGCCATACAGGTAAACGGCCCGACCTGGGCGCCGGTTTGGTAGGTCTGGCCATCCTTTTGGCAAACCGCGAAAGCGGCGCTACTCAAGCTGAACAGCAACACGGAAACAATGGCAAATAGTGATTTCATCGCAGTTCTCCTAATCAACCTCAATTACCAATCGCCGGCCCAATCTGCAACGCGGATTGAACTAGCGCACGAGGTGGCCATAATTACGCGCTTTTATAGAGCGCGCAATTGCACGGAAGTCGTACGACTTTTGATATAGGCCGTTAGGGAATTTGTAGGCCTGGGCTGGGAGGCAACCGGGGCGCGGCCCCGGTCCTGGCTAGTTGATTTTGCGTTAGGCTTTGGGCGCAGCCTGATACAGCGGCATCACTTTCGCGATATTATTCTCCAAATCTTTGATGCGCGTGTCATGCGAAGGATGGGTGCTCAAGAATTGTGGCGGACCGCCCTTCGCCGCTTCGGCCATTTTTTTCCACACGTTCACCGCCGCATGCGGATCGTAACCGCCGCGCGCCATCAGTTCCAATCCGATGATATCGGCTTCCGATTCATGGGTGCGGCTATGCGGTAAACCGAAGGTGACCTGCGCCACCATGCCGATCAGATTCGCGCCACCCTCGCCCAGCCCCAGCACCGCGGCGCCGACGCCAACGGCGGCGTTTTGCCCCATTTGCTGCGACATGCGTTCCCGCCCATGCTCGCGCAGCGCGTGGGCGATTTCGTGACCCATGATCGCCGCTATTTCGGCATCGCTGAGTTTGAGTTTATCGATGATACCGGTGTAGAACATGATCTTGCCGCCGGGCATGCAGTAAGCGTTGAGCTCCTCGCTGGTTTGCAGATTTACTTCCCACGCCCATTTCAGCGCATCGGGCCGAAACACACCGGTGTGCGGCGTCAAGCGATTGGCAATGGTGCGCAAGCGCGCCAACTGCGCTTGGTTGGTATTGAGGGCGTTCTTCTGCTGCGCCTTATTCAATTCCTCCTTGTAAGCGACTAGGGCCGACGCGTTCACCTGCTCCGTCGACAGACCGCGGAACATGCGTTGTTTTCGCTCGACGCCAACGGCGCCGCTGTCGGTGGTCTTCACCGACTGGCACGCGACTAATCCACCGAGAACGGCTAACACGATTATTTTCTTCAACATACTAAACTCCTTATAACAAGTCTATTATTCAAATCCCTGTTTTAATGCTTCTTCAACACGCTTAATTGCAATGACTTCCATGCCGGCGATGGCTTGCTTCGGCCGATTGGCCGCGGGAATGAGCGCGCGCGTAAAGCCAAGCTTCGCGGCTTCTTTCAAGCGCTCTTGACCGCGCAACACCGGACGTATCTCACCGGTCAAACCGACTTCGCCGAATACCACCATCTTATCCGCGAGTGGGCGGTTTTTGAACGACGACACAATAGCCAATATGGCCGCCAAATCCGCTGCGGGTTCCGATATTTTAACGCCGCCGACGGCATTTACGAAGACATCTTGATCGAAACAGGCGATTCCTGCGTGGCGATGCAGACCGGCAAGCAACATCGCGAGACGATTTTGTTCCAACCCGACGCTCAAGCGACGCGGATTGCCGGAATGACTTTGATCGACCAGCGCCTGAACTTCGACCAGCAACGGCCGCGTGCCTTCTTGCGTGACGGTGATGCACGAGCCCGCCACCGGCTCGCTGTGCTGCGAAAGAAACAACGCCGATGGATTGGCGACTTCCTTCAATCCTCTGTCCGTCATGGCAAAGACGCCGAGCTCATTCACCGCGCCAAAGCGATTCTTGAACGCGCGCACCAAACGAAAACTGGAGTTGGTGTCGCCCTCGAAATACAACACCGTATCGACCATGTGTTCGAGTACGCGCGGCCCGGCCAGCGCGCCTTCCTTGGTCACATGACCGATCAAAATCAAGGCCGTGCCGCTCGCCTTGGCTACCCGCGTGAGCTGTGCCGAACACTCGCGCACCTGGGCCACGCTGCCGGGCGACGAGGTCAGCGCATCGGTGTAAACGGTTTGAATCGAATCGATTACGGCGATTTTAGGTTTGTGCTCGGCAAGCACTTTCTGGATTTTTTCCAGTTGAATCTCCGCCAGCAACTTCATCGATTTGGCTTCCACTTGCAAACGCTGGGCGCGCAACGCAATCTGCTGCAACGATTCTTCGCCGCTGACGTAAAGCGTTGATTGGGTCGCACCCATGTGGGCCAGCGCTTGCAGCAACAAAGTCGATTTGCCGATGCCGGGATCGCCACCGATCAACACGACGCCGCCCGGCACCATGCCGCCGCCAAGCACCCGATCGAGTTCCGCGATGCCGGTGGTCATGCGCGGAATTTTTTCTGCTTTGATTTCCGATAACAACTGCACGCTGCTGCTCGCCGTCAGGCCGCTGAAGCGGTTGCCTTTAGATGCGGTCTCCGCGATGGTTTCAAGTAAGGTATTCCACGCATTGCAGTGGGGGCATTGGCCCTGCCAACGCAAGGTTTGGCCGCCACATTCGGTGCAGGTGAAGACTGATTTTGTTTTGGCCAAGAAATTCCTTTTCGTATGACTTAAAAATTTCGAGCGGGTCTCCCTCTCCCCTCGCGGGAGAGGGTTGGGGCCGGGTAGCCCTAGGCTAGCCACTGGCCTAGGGCCATGAGGGGTTACCGTTCCGTCATCGGAACACGTGGCGCAACAGCGCATAACAATTCATATCCCACCGTCCCAGCGCTGCGCGCGACCTCATCCACCGGCAATCCCGCGCCCCACAATTCCACCGGACTGCCGACGCGCGCCCGCGGAACCTTACCCAGATCGACGCAGATCATATCCATCGACACGCGCCCCACCGTCGTTACTCGCTCGCCTTCGACCAGCACCGGCGTGCCGGTTGGCGCAAGGCGCGGATAGCCATCGGCGTAACCGCAGGCGATAACGCCAACACGCATGGAATGACCGGCACGAAACCCGCCACCGTAGCCGACCGTGTCGCCGCTGACCAAATTCTGAATGGCGATAATTTCGCTGCTCAGCGTCATCGCCGCTTTCACGCGGATGTCGGCGGCGCTGCGATCGGCGAATGGCGTTGCGCCATACAGCATAATGCCGGGGCGCACCCAGTCGGCGTGGGTCTGCGGGTAGCGAATGAGCGCGGCGGAATTCGCTAAGCTCCTCGGGTGAGATATACCCGCCGTGATCTCGCGGAACAGCGCAAGTTGCGCGCTTATACCAGCGGGTTCATCGGCGGTCGCGAAATGCGTCATCAAAGTAAGGCTGGCAACCCGCGCCTGCCGCAACGCTGACATCGCGCTGGGGAAATCCTCGGGTTTGAAACCGAGACGATTCATGCCGGAATTAATTTTTAGATGCACGTCGAGCTTGCCCGGCCCCGCCTGAAGTAACAAACGCAATTGCGCCTCATGATGTACCACCGTCGCGAGATGATATTCCTGCACCAGGCGCAGCTCTTCGCGATCAAAAAATCCTTCCAGCAACAAAATGGTTTGGTCGAATCCGGCCTCGCGCAACAACATGGCGTCTTCGATATTCAGCACG
>JANMJR010000157.1:0-17401 GCA_031371465.1 Pseudomonadota bacterium | reverse complement strand
GTCGCGATCGCGGGCCTTAGCGTTCCTCTCATCATCGTTTTATTCCGCGTTCAATCTCAGCTTCCACGCTCCGTATTGTTAATTGACCCGATCCTCCTGCTAATGTTCATGGGCGGTAGCCGGCTTGCCTACCGGACCTGGCGCGAGTATCAGCAATTCGGGGTAATGCACAAACAAGGTGAGCCGGTGCTCGTGTTGGGTGCGGGTGATGCCGCGGTGAGCTTAGTCAAGGAGCTCGCGCGCAGTGAGCATTGGCGCGTGGTCGGAATTCTCGATGATAGTTCCGATAAAATTGGGCGCCTGTTGCATGGGATCAAGGTGCTGGGTTCGATTGGGGACGCACCCATATGGGCAGAGAAATTGGCGGTTAAGCAAGCGATTATAGCGATGCCTTCCGCATCCCAGGCTTTGCGCCGACAAGCAGTCACGATTTGCACTCAGGCCGATTTGACCGTGTTCACTGTGCCAAGATTGGGAGACCTCATTAGTGGTGCTGTTACGATTTCCCAAGTCCGCAAAGTCGGCGTTGAGGATTTACTCGGTCGCGAGGCGGTCGTTTTGGATAGCGACGGTCTACATGATTTCATCACCAATCAAGTCGTTTTGGTTACCGGTGCCGGAGGGTCGATTGGGTCGGAGCTTTGCCGCCAGCTCGCCGCGTTTTCTCCGGGGGTCTTGGTTTTCTTTGAGTCAAATGAATTCGCGCTCTACACGATCGAGCAGGAGTTCATACAGAATTTCCCGGACACTCAGATTCATTGCGTCGTTGGAGACGTAAAGAATCGCGCACGGATCGATCAGATCATGAAGCATTTCGCACCAGCAGTTGTATTTCACGCAGCCGCCTATAAACACGTCCCTTTAATGGAGGCGGACAACGCATGGGAGGCGATACAAAACAATGTTTTGGGTACTTACGTTTTGGCGAGTTCCTCAGCGGCGAATAAGGTGAAGAAGTTTGTACTCATCTCGACCGATAAGGCGGTCAATCCCACTAACGTGATGGGGGCGAGCAAACGATTGGCGGAGATGGTATGCCAGGGTTTGCAAGTTACAACTGACACCCGGTTTTCAATGGTGCGATTTGGCAACGTGTTGGGCAGCACAGGTAGCGTTATTCCGAAGTTTCAGGAACAAATCGCGCGGGGTGGTCCCATCACCGTTACGCATCCCGATATTATTCGTTATTTCATGTCGATTCCCGAGGCGGTGCAGTTGGTGCTCCAGGCGGGATGCATGAGTTTAGGTGGGGAAATTTTTGTCTTGGATATGGGTGAGCCGGTCAAGATCGTCGATCTCGCGCGCGATATGATTCGACTTTCGGGCCTTGCCGAAGACGAGATTAAAATCGAATTTACCGGATTGCGGCCCGGCGAAAAGCTATTCGAAGAGTTATTGGCCGATGACGAACATACGCTACCCACACCGCACCCCAAACTTAGGGTGGCTAAAGCTCGCTCGGCCGACCAAGCATGGCTTAGCGAACTCGTAAACTGGATGAAGGACAACAATACGATGGATGACGTGCATGTTCGTCGCGACCTGAAGAAATGGGTGCCCGAATACTCCTATTCGACGAAACCGCAACTAAAGGCGGTAAGCGAGAAAAAAACTTCTTAGTTTCCACCGTCGCGTTCAGTGATCTCACCTAAACAAAGCCGCGCAACCACCTCCCAATGAGGGAGATGTATTCCGAATCGAGTGCTAAGCTTGTCGCAATTTAATCGCGAGTTCTTGGGGCGTGGCGCGGGTAATGGATATTCTGATGTCGTTATCGGTATCAATTTAGGCAGGTTGAACGAATCACGAAACGGACTTTTTTCGGATTCCAGTATTGTCTGCGCGAATTTGTGCCACGAGGTGAAGTGCAGGGCCGTAAGGTGATATGTGCCGATGGCTTCGTCTGCGCCTAAACTATCGATTGTTTGTATTTTGCTAAGGATTCGACTTGTTACGTCGGCGATGAATCGCGCTGACGTGGGTGCCCCTAACTGGTCAGCGACTATGCGTAATTCATCGCGCTGTTGAGCCAATCGCAAAATAGTTTTAACAAAATTTTGACCACGGGACGAATAGACCCAACTTGTTCTAAAAATTAAGTGCTTGCAGCCGGTGTTCAGAATATTTTGCTCGCCGGCAAGCTTGGTTCGACCGTAGGCATTAATCGGATTGGGCTTGTCATCTTCGGCGTAAGGTTCGGGCTTCGTTCCGTCAAATACGTAATCCGTGGAGTAATGCACAAGCATTGCATTCGAACGATTTGCCTCTTCCGCGAGGACGGCCGGTGCATCTGCGTTGACTAGATGTGCGAGGGATTCTTCGCTTTCCGCCTTATCGACCGCTGTGTAGGCGACGGCATTGACAATGATTTGGGCACCGGCGTTTCTAACGATTTGGCGCAGACTTTCCGGGTGGAAGAAATCCGCCTCTGCGCGGGAAAGTGCAACCACCTCGCCTAAAGGCAACAAAGAGCGATTCAATTCCCAGCCCACTTGGCTGGTGCGGCCCAACAGCAGAATACGTGTCACTCGAATACCTCAGCATCGACAAGGTTTTTGCCTTGCGCGTCTTTAGCGGAGAGCGTCGGCTCCACGGCCAATGGCCAATCTATTCCGATAGTAGGATCACTCCAGCGGATGCAGCGCTCATGCTCTGAGTGCCAATAATCTGTCGTCTTATAGAGGAAATCAGCCGATTCGGAGAGAACGAGAAAACCATGCGCGAAACCGGGGGGCACCCACAATTGAGTATGGTTTTTCGCACTGAATTCAATTCCAACCCAACGGCCGAAATTGGGTGAGCTTTTCCGGAGATCGACGGCCACGTTAAAGACGGTACCGCGAATAACGCGGGCCAATTTTCCTTGCGGGTGTTGGATTTGGTAGTGCAGCCCGCGCAGGACGCCCTTTGTCGAACGGGAATGATTGTCTTGCACGAAGTCGGCTGTTAGCCCGGCCTTCTCGGTAAACAGCTTTCGATTGAAGCTTTCGAAGAAAAAGCCGCGCTCGTCGCGAAATACTTTAGGCTCGATGATCAACACTTCAGGAAGCGACGTCGCGGTGACTTGCATTGGACTCTAGGAGAAAATCACTTTTTACATGCAGCTAATCGTAATCAAAACCGGCGCTCACGTAAGACTGATAGGAGATATTGTCCATAGCCATTCTTATTCATGCTGTTACCAATATTCTCCAAATCTTCCCTAGAGATATATCCCAGGCGATAGGCGATCTCTTCCGGACAGGCCACCTTCAATCCTTGGCGCTTTTCTATGGTTTCTATGAAGGCCGATGCTTCGAGCAGCGACTCATGAGTGCCCGTGTCTAACCAGGCCATGCCACGCCCCATCACTTCAACCGTCAATTGACCGCGCGCTAAATAGTGCTTGTTGACATCCGTAATTTCGTATTCGCCTCGCGCGGATGGTTTAAGGCCCCGTGCAATATCGATCACTTCGTTGTCATAAAAATACAGTCCCGTTACGGCGTAGTTAGATTTTGGCGTCGCGGGTTTTTCTTCCAGGCTGATCACCTTACCCGTCTCGTCAAACTCCGCGACACCGTAGCGTTCAGGGTCTTTCACGCGGTAAGCGAATACCGTAGCACCCAGAGTCCCAACGTTTGCGCGAGCTAACTGCCTTGCGAAATCGTGGCCATAAAAAATATTGTCGCCGAGTATCAACGCGCAATCGTCTTTGCCAACAAATTGCCGGCCGATGACAAATGCTTGCGCCAGTCCGTCCGGAGACGGCTGTACCGCATAGGATAAGTTTAGGCCCCAGCGGCTACCGTCCCCAAGCAATTGCTCAAATCTGGGTGTGTCTTGGGGGGTAGAAATCAACAGGATATCGCGGATTCCCGTGAGCATCAGCGTCGACAACGGATAGTAAATCATCGGTTTGTCGTATATCGGTAAAAGTTGCTTGGAAATGACTTGCGTGACCGGATGCAGCCTTGTGCCAGAGCCCCCGGCGAGAATAATGCCTTTTCTCATGCTATGGTCCGTTTAGCGTAGTTTTGATCTATCCATTGTTGATACTGCCCACTAACGACATCAGCGATCCAATTGCCATTGTTGAGATACCATTGAATAGTCTTGCGTAGACCCGATTCAAAGGTCTCGGTCGGCTTCCAGTCCAGCGCATTTTCAATTTTTCGAGCATCAATAGCGTAGCGCCGGTCGTGGCCGGGACGATCCTTGACAAAGGTGATTTGCTTTGCGTAGCCAAGTCCATCAGCGCGCGGCTTTAGCTCGTCGAGCATTTCACATATACTCGCTACCACTGCGACGTTCGTTTTTTCGTTCTTCCCGCCAATGTTGTATGTCTCGCCCACGCGGCCTCGCTCGAGTACGCGGCAGATGGCAGCGCAATGATCACCCACATACAACCAGTCGCGCACATTTTGTCCATCACCATAAATAGGTAAGGATCCCCCTGAAAGTGCATTGTTGATGACTAAGGGAACCAGTTTTTCGGGAAACTGAAATGGCCCGTAGTTGTTCGAGCAATTAGTCGTGATTGTCGGTAAACCATAGGTGTGAAAATAGGCCCGAACTAGATGGTCTGATGCAGCCTTGGAGGCAGAGTAAGGACTATTCGGCGCGTAGGGTGTAGTCTCGCTGAACTGTGGATCACTTTCACCCAACGAGCCATAGACCTCATCCGTCGACACGTGCAAAAAGCGAAATGTTGCTTTCCCCGCCGGCGCGAGTTCTGACCAATAACCACGAACGGACTCTAAAAGCCGAAAGGTTCCCACGATATTGGTGCTAATGAAATCTTCCGGGCCATCGATCGATCGATCGACGTGACTCTCCGCGGCAAAATGTAAAACCGTGCGAGGTTGATAGGTAGCAAGTAATCCCTTCACGAGGTTCACGTCGCCGATATCGCCTTTAACAAAAACGTATCTCGAATCACCGCTCAACGCGGCAAGGTTATTAAGGTTGCCCGCATAGGTAAGCTTATCGAGGTTTACCACTGGCTCATCTGTATTTCTGAGCCAATCCAAAATGAAATTTGAGCCGATGAACCCTGCGCCCCCTGTTATTAGGATCATTTTGCTGCTTCCTTCGCTCGGCGATCCAGGTTAAACCACACAGACGAAATCGCGAATAGCATTGAAAAGGAGAATATATCAGGCGTTTCCGAATTTGCGATGATTCCACTCCAAAGGATTAGTAGTGACCAGATCAAAACATAGAGTAGCTTCCTAGCATCGCTGTTTTCAAGCCGGACATACGATCGAAACTCGCGTAATAGAAGCCAGATCAAAAAAGACATGGCGGCAAATAACGCCGTGATGGTTATTGCACCGCCATGCCACGCCATTTGCAAATAGAAGTTGTGCGGATCACGAATATGGATTGTCGGATTGTTGCCATCGGGATCGCGGTTTAGGTATTCTTGTAGAGTCTTGGGATAGTGCCCACCAAAACCGAATCCGCGCCAGGGTCGGTCCGCGATCATTTTCAGAGCCGGCCGCCAGGCTACCGTTGGGCGTTCGCCTAGGTCATGAAAACCACTACGGAGCCGTTCCATTGCGTAATTGGGCCCAAACCACGCTAACACCGCTGCGCTAACCAATATTAATGGAAATAGTGTAACCGCGAGCCGTGGTCGAAATGCAACCCAGAGCGCAAGAAGACCGCCGCCAAGCAACCATCCAGATCGCAGTCCAAGTGCAAAAAGCAGCGACATAGCAACCAACCCCAAGGCGCTTATAAAAAGACGATCCCTCGTTTGTCGAAAGAAGAAGATGCTAGGGGGCACGAATAAGATTAGGAGCGCGACCTTGAGGGCGAGTTCAAAGCGCGCCGCAACCCATTCCTGCGCCTGATTAGTAATTAGGATCGTACCAAAACGTAGAAGAAAATCGAGAAATACGAGCCCAAGCGCAACAAGCATTGGAACAAATAGCCAGTTAAGATCGCGCTCAAGGCGAATAGTTGCCGACATAAGCCATATTAGTGTCGCGGAGTACAAGAGGGTCTTTACGTGGAACGGAATTCGATATTCAGTGGCTGGGCCCGGTGAATTTACGAATTGGCTCATTGAAAGGGCTAAAGTAAAAAGCACGAAAAGCCATAGCCATACGAAAGGGTTTGTAACTGCTTGGCGAGCGCCCGTCGAATTCTGGATCGCATCGGTGGTTAGTAGGATTAGTGCAATTGTCAGGGCATATCGGTAAAACTGCGGCGGAACGAATTTACCCCCAAACAACCCCATAAGACTCAAACCAAGGCATACTTTCAGTAGGTTTTCTGTGTTCAGATATTGCGATAATTTACCGGTCATTTTCGCATCAATGCAACGTAAACCCGAGGGCTGCAGGAAAGCAGCAAGCCTCGAAGCCGATGGGTTGCGCGAGATCCGTTCAGCCAAAGAAAATGACCGGCGCTAAGTTGTTTGAGTTGATCGAATATGGCGGACCTTTCGTTCTTGCTTAAGATCTGCCGCGACTCGCGCGCCACACGCAAATAGATAGCCGCAATTTTCTTAGTTATGGCGCGTCGTGCGACGTCATCGACAGTGTGATTGGAAAGAAAATCTCGAAGAGACGTACAGGTTTCAAGGCTAGTGGTTAATTCCGTAAGTTTTTGCGCGCTATTGGTTAGTGACTGAGCATTGTAGCGATAGTGGTATTCTGAGTTCTCAACTTGTGATACACGTACCGCTAAGGCGAACGATCGAAAAACAAAATCCGTATCTTCGTGCATCCGTAAGGGCAAAAACCGAAGCGCGTTGGTCTCAAGGAAATTGCGGCGATACAGGTAGAGAACCACCATCTGAGGCAAGCCACCGGCCTTTATGCTCCAGTCTATGAACTGACTGCCGGAAACAACTTGGCCTACAAACCCGGCGAGGGCGAGTTTATGTTCACTCGGCCCAGTTTCATGCACTCGAACATGACCCCCAACCGCGATGTCTAAGTTTTCTCGTTCCGCGGCGTTGGCCCTGTCCAGAAGATAGTTCGTGCCGACGTAGTCATCGGCGTCGACAAACGTAACGTATTTGCCTGTAGCAATATCCAGTCCTTGATTCCTAGCCGCGCCAGGCCCCGCGTTCTTTTGTCGAATCGTTTTCACGCGGGTCGGATGTTGGCTCGCGATTTCGGCAATGAGTAAATCGCTTCCATCGGTCGAGCCATCATCGACCAGGATAAGTTCGATGTCAGGCAAGTGTCCTGAAAGAATTGAGTCACAGCACTGCACAAGAAACGCGCCCGCATTGTAACAGGGCACAATAACCGACAAAATAGGTTTCATCTGGTATCCGTGAGAAATTTATTAATAGAACCGGACTGAGGCGAAACCACACAAAGACCGAACTTCTAACGCCGCCACTCGTATTATTTTGATCCGGACGGCCGAACAAAGGTTGATGTATCGGGCCGATCCGCAGAAATCGAATCCAATCCTAACATATGGGCGACGGGGTTTTTGTAAATCGGCAAACCCTCGCCACGTAAACGACCGTGGTGTGCAATTTCTCGGTGTTCTTGATTGCGCTTTGGGTAATAGACAATTTTTTTCTGAGTTCTTCTACGGCGTGATAGGTTTCGATTTTAACTCCCGGAACCGGATGATCGGATAATTCGGGCGAATACTCGGATAATAAGAAATACGCAGCGGCCGGGATTTACGGCAAATCTTAAGTTGGTTCCCGATCGTTTTCATGTGTCCCGTGCCGGGATTTTCAAGTTTATTCTCGAATACCGAAACAAATGGCCCACCTTAGATCAACCTCATCTCGGCTGCGCGGTCAGCTGTCGGATAAAGCCGAGAATGCCTTCAACTCGCGCTTTCCAGGTATATCGGCGGCTTAGTTCCTTGGCACTCATTCCTAAGCGAGCCCTTAGGCCTGGATCAACCAGTAGCAAGTTGATAGAGTCGGCGAATTTTCGTTCATCACCCGCTTTCGTCAGAAGCGCAGTTACATTATGTTGCAATATTTCTCGCAAAGCAGGTAAGTCCGAAGCGACAACGGGTTTGCCCATAGCTAGGTATTCAAACAGCTTTAACGGCGAGGTGAATCGAGAGCCTATACTGCTTTCGCTGGATGGCAGAAGGCAGATATCCGCCCCAGCGATGACCTCGAAACGCTTAATCGGATGAATTGGCCCCATGAATTCGACGCGGCCATCCACGCCGAGTTGCTTCGCCAGCAAACGCAGTTCAGCTATCCTCGTTGCTACGCCCCCAACGATCCGGAGTATCGCGCCGGTAACGTACTGCATCGCCCGAATCAGTATCTCGACACCTTTCCACGGATGAAGGCTGCCTAAATATAGCAACACGGGAATCGCGTTAGGCGGAGATTGTGGCGAGCGAGCGGCAAGCTCCTCATCGACACCATCCGGCGCAACTAAGATAGGCGTATCGACTCCATAGTGTCTACGCACATCCTCCGCCAAGGTCTGTGTAATTGTGATTAATCCCCGGCTATGTCGGTAAACAAAATCTTCCCGCGCGGCCAATGCACTTAACTTGCGGCTTGTGGCCGAGTTCGCGTACAAATGGTCTTCTCTATACGTTTGAGCGAAGATTTCATGAGTCTCGAAAAATAGTGGATGGGTTATCCCACTTTTCAACAGATACTCAGCCATTCTAAGATTTCGAACAAGCAAGACACAGTGCCGTTCGTGCCTAATGCGGCGACTTGCCAAAAAATAAAACGGCTTGTTCGATGCTGTGGGAAAGAACCATCGCCGCCGTAGATCGGGTAACGCAAGGATTGTTACACTCTGCGGCAGCGTCCGGCCTAGTATGGCGCTTGGAGCGATGTCAGAGCTTGATCGCGGAGTCAGGAGACTAACCTTTACGCCTAATTGCCCAAATGCGTCCACATTCTGCAAAATTTGCAGCGCCGATGGCGTCCTATCTGGAACCTGATTGGGATCCGGATAGATCAGCCGCATGGCAAACCAAGCGTGCCTAACAGGCGTCTTGCGGAGGCATCCCAGGTAAATAAGCGTTCGATTCGCGCGCGGCCTGCCTGCCCCATTTGCCGTCTTAATTCGTGGGCGCTGGCAAGTTTGCGCAGAGCCTCAGCCAGCGCCATGGCATTGCCAGGCGCGACGAGCAATCCGCAGCTTTCTTCGTTACCCACAACCTCTGGTATCCCTCCTATATGGCTCGCGATCACGGGTTTGCCGCAACTCATTGCTTCCGCGATGGTGATTCCGAATGCCTCGTCAGCCACGCTTGGAAAAATGCCGATGTCGGAGGCTGCGTAAATGCCTGGCAGAGATTGATGCGCTACGGCTGGGTGAAAAACGATTCGATCAGCCACGCCGAGTTGTTGAGCTTGTGCCTGCAGCGTGCTAACGCTGGAACCATTCCCAACCAAGAGTAACTTCACAGGAATACCGACAAGTTCGGGGCTCGCTATCGCTTCAACTGCGTAGGACAATCCCTTCCAACCTACCATCCGCCCCGCGTACGCAAGAACGAGGTCGTCCTTTTTCAGCCCGAGCTTTCCTCGCAAAATAGAGCCATCCGCGGGTTTGAAAATCGTTGTATCGACGCCGTTGAACATCACCTTCGGAAAGTGCCGGTACCGCGTCTTAATCTGCCAAGCATTGAAGTGACTACAGGCGAGCCACGCGTCGATGTCCCGCGCGAAGTATCGATCGAGAAAGACAAAATCCGTTCCGCCACTCATGAACGCAAATCGAGCGGGACTGCTCTTCCCCATGATCCGCGGCCAAAAAAAATCAAAAGGCTTGGTCAGAATGATCCAGTCGAACCGTTCGTCGCGAACCGACCGACGTGCGTGATAGGCGAAAGACAACCGTTCCGCCAATTTTCGAAAGCGATTGCCAAAATTAGGAAAGCGGTTGCGTGCAATATATGGGAAAGTCAGTCGCCGCACCCCGCCTGGGTAGTCGTGGCGCCCTTCGCCTTCGCCGCCGATGACCGTTACTTCGTGACCCTTTGCAGCGATTACCTCGGCGAGACACCACACTGCAGTTTGGATGCCGCCGTAGGAATTTGTTGCGGTAACATCGATGAATGCGATCTTCGCCATCGATTAAATCGCATTCCTAAGCCGGTAATAAAGCGAACCGAGTAGGGGGCTCGAATAGACAAACAAACGAGTGGCCAACCAATTTGCCGAACGATCCTTTGCAACAAGCCTGCCGATCTGATCGGGGCTCGTCGTGCGCGAATTGAGGTGTTGCGATGTCGTATATTGCGCCACGAATCCTAGGTGAGTAGCCGCAGTTTGATAGGCGGCGTCGAAGTATCCTTGCGGCCAACAAAGATGAACTGATTGTTTGCCAAGGTGTGCGGACAGCGACTGCCGCGAGTCCGCTAGATCTTTAGCAAGCCGTTCTAATCGTTCGTCGGCATTTGCGATAATTTTGTCCCAACGCGTATGGCTGTGGGTATGGCTGTGCGCCTCTATCGTGCCGTCACGGGACATCCGCTCGAGCTCCGACCAGCGCATGATCACGTCATCAGCCCGCCCTGTGGCAATGGCTTGTTTGCAGGCGCGGTGGTCCGGGCAATTGGGCAACGCTGGGCTTTCTCCGACGTGATGACGGGGCTTGCCGTCCGACAGCCATCCCGTTACGCAGAAAATTACCGCGCGAAGTCCGAGCGATTGTAATGTTGGATAGGCATAGACATAGTTGTCGAGGTAGCCGTCGTCAAACGTAATCAGCACGCTTTTGGCCGGCGCTTGATACGAACCCTGCAAAAACCCGAGAAACTGGTCGGCCGTCAATGCCGTATAGCCGGCGCGTGCCAGGTAACCCATGTGGTCGGTAAACGTCGCCGGTGCTACCGTCACCAAGCCAAAGTTCGGGCTCACATGGTGGTACATCAAAACCGGCACGGCTTGGGCGAACTGGCTCATTGCGGCGGATTGCGAGCGGCAAGCAGTTGCCGGTAGACCGCTTCCGACCGATCCAGCATGACCTCCAAGCTGTAATGTTGTTTGGCGTGCATTCTTCCTTGAGCACTCAGGGTTGCCGCAAATGCCGGGTCCTCCGCGATACGCAGAAGCGCCGAAGCGGTGCGTTCCGGATCGTCCGGTGGTACGAGCAAGCCGGTTTTCTCATGTAGAACCACCTCCGGAACGCCACCGACGGCCGTGGCCACCACCGGCAACCCCAGGCCGATACTTTGCGTTAGCGCCTGAGATTGCGCTTCGGAACGTGAGGTTAGCAGCATCACATCCGCTGCGCCGATCAGATCGGCGACATCGCTGCGATGCCCCAGAAAGCGCACCGAATCGTGTATACCGAGTTCTGCGGTCAGCCTCTCCATATCGGGACGCATCGGCCCTTCCCCGGCAATCAGGAAGACGCTGTTGGAAAACTTCGTACGCAAAATCTTGAATGCCCGCAACGCAACGTCGTGGCGCTTCACGCCTCGAATCACCGCGACCGTCAATACCACGAAAACGTCATCGGCGATCCCCAGCATCGAGCGCATTTCCTGCTTTGAATGGCGCGGCGTAAAACTTGAAAAATCGATTCCCGTGGGGATATTGATGACCTTTTCTGGGGGGAATCCGCACTCATCAACCAGCATGGTACGCATGGTTTCACCCAACGCGAAAAAGCGATCAAACAAGTAATGAACAAAATTGATCGGATTATATTTAAGCGGCAAAAATAAATGCCGGGTGCGCACCGCCGGCACGCCGGCGAATTTTGCGGCGATTCCGCCGATCCAGCTATCGATGCCGCTGTGGGCATGGAGGATATCCACCTGCTCGCTTCGGCAAAATTTCATCAGCGCCCGGATAGCCCTCAAATCGGCTTTGCCGCGCATAGGACATATCTCCACCGCAATGCCCAATCGGCGAGCCTCGCCCGCAATCCAGCATTGCGCGCCTGTGGCGATGGTCACTCGATGGCCGCGTTTTAGCATCCCGATCGACTCACTTAGGATTCGGCGCTCTTGACCGCCCGCGCCGTTCGACCACTCGGTATGGAGGATATGCACGGGATTTATGTCGACAAGCTCGGTGCGCGACCATGATCCGCGCTCACGCTCGGCGATTCGAAGGGCCCGCCGCGGTTATCGAGCGTGCTGTGCACGGCCGCCCAAACCGCGTCAACCGATACGTCGGACATGGGGGTTTCGGTGGAACAGCCCTCATCTGACTGCGGATGTTCGACGACCACAAGTGGCGCGGGATGTTCGAGTGGCGCTAAATGTCTGCCGCGGTGGCGACAGTGATACAGCACCACCATCGGTATGCCAAGTGCGCCCGCCACGTGGGTCGGGCCGGTATCGACGCCGATGTAAAGCGATAAACGCGACATCACGGCGCTGCTTTCCCGCAAAGACAGCTCGCCCGCAATACTTTCGCATCGCGAACCCAGCGCCGCGGCGACTGCCTTGCCTTTTTGCGCATCCTCGGGACCGCCCAAACAAAGCAACGTGACGTCATCGTAGCGCTGAAGAATTTTGTTGCCCAGCGCGATGACCTGATCCACAGGCCAGTCGCGATAGGCTTTGGTTGGAAAGCTCGCGAACTGGAGGCCGATGAGTCGCCTCCCATCACTTCCAATCCGTCGGCGGATCCAATTGGACGCCATGGCCATTTCTTGATCACTGATTTGGTAAAGCAGTCGCTTGCTTCGGGCTTGAATGCCCAGCGCTTGGGCGAGCAATAAGCGCTCGTCTACCGCATGGATAACATTCGTTGGCGGCGCCACGGCGATGTGAAACAGGCGGCTCATCCCCTGTTCATCGGCGCGCGCGAATCCGATAACGCGATCAGCGGCGCGCAACGCGTATTTCTCCAATTCGTCGTCACGGCCATAGACCAAGGCATAATCCCAACGCTTGCCGCCAAGACGGCCTTGCCACCACGCGGTCTTTTTCGTAATTCCGGCTAATCGGTCGATGCACGATAGGCCTTGTAAGATTTCCAATCGTTTCGGGTGCGCGAGGCAGGTTACTTCGCCGTTCGGGCAGGCGTCTTTTATTGCTTGCAGCACCGGCGTGCTCAGCAGTGTGTCGCCGATCCGTGCGACGCAGATCAAGGCCACACGAGCCTCGGGGGCGATACGTTCAACCGAGTTGTTCGACAACACGATCCCCCGAAAACTGCGCGCGATGCAGTTGGGCGTAGGCGCCTTTTTGGTTAATCAGGTGATCGTGGCTGCCCATCTCAATCACCTGCCCCATTTGCATGACTACAATCCGATCCGCCCGCTCAATCGTCGATAGTCGATGGGCGACGACGATGGTCGTGCGGTTAATCATGAGATTTTCCAGCGCCGCCTGAACCAGGCGCTCCGACTCGGAATCCAGCGCCGATGTGGCTTCATCGAGGATCAGGATCGGCGCATCTTTCAACAGAGCGCGGGCGATGGCCAGGCGCTGGCGTTGGCCACCAGAGAGCTTGATGCCGTTTTCTCCGACCAAGGTATCGAGACCTTGCGGCATGTTGCGGATGAATTCCATGGCATGGGCGGCTTCGGCGGCGCGGATGATGGCTTCCCTCGAGGCTCGAGCCAACGGTCCGTAAGCGATATTCGCGGCGACTGTGTCGTTGAATAAAACCACATCTTGGCTAACCAGCGCCATATTGTCGCGCAAGCACGCGAGCTTGATGTCATTGAGTTCCTCACCGTCGAGCAAAATCCGCCCGGAGGTGGGCCGATAAAATCGCGGCAGCATGTTCACCAGTGTGGTCTTGCCGCTGCCGGATGCGCCGACTAGGGCAATGGTTTCCCCGGGCGCGATGTCGAGTTCGATATTCGCCAGGATATCGCTTTCGCTGGTGGGGTAGCGGAACGCTACGCGCTCGAATGTGATTGCGCCGCGGGCACGGCCGAGCGCGATTGTGCCGGTGTCGTTTTCTGTCGGTTCGTCGATCAATTCGAACACGCTTTCCGCCGCCGCGAGGCCGCGCTGCAGCGGTTCGTTCACGCCGGTCAATCGTTTCAGCGGCGCCAGCAACATCATCACCGCGGTGATGAACGAGACGAATCCACCGACTGTTGTTTCATTGCTGGCGGATTGTTGCGTCACCATGAAAATAATAATCGCCAGCATTAATGCCGCGACCAGTTCCCCGACCGCCGAATTGGCGGACGAGGCCGCTGCCTGTTTCATACCGAAAGCGCGCACCTTGTTGGCGGCTGCGCGAAAGCGATTCACCTCGTAATCTTTACCGCCGAAAATCTTCACCACGCGATTGCCTTCGATACTTTCTTCGATCACTTGGGTGATGCCGCCCATGGCGCGCTGGGCGCCGCGGCTGACTTGGCGCATACGTCCGCTGAATTTTTTCACTACCCATGCCAACAGCGGCGCGATGGCGAGGGAGACCAGCGACAGTTTCCAATTCAGATAAAACAGCCACGCCAATAGGCCGATCACGGTAAGGGAATCTTTCACCATCACGGTGATCACGCTGGTTGCGGCGGAAGTGACTTGGGTGACATCGAAGGTCAGTTTGGAAATGAGATTGCCGCTGGCATGGTCGTCGTAGTAACCGACCGGCATATCCAGCAGGCGCGCGAACATGCGTTGGCGCAAATCCATCACTACGCGACTGCCGACCCAGGTAATAGCGAATGTCCCGGCGAATCCCGAGAGGCCACGCACGACCGTAATGGCGATAATTGCCAGCGGCAAGAGCTTCATCAGTGAAGCATCTTTATGCACGAACGTGCCATCGACCATCCATTTCATCAGCGCCGCGAAGCTGCTGTCGGTCAGGGCAGAGACGACCATCGCGATGATAGCAACGCTGAACGCGGCGCGGTATGGCCAGACGTGGCCGAGCAGCCGCGTGTAGAGCGCCTTGGAGGTCGGCGCCGGGGAGGTCATTTCGCGGTGTGGAGGGGGAGAAGAAACACGCGGCCAATTATACCGTAGGGCGATTCTGTAATAGCGATTCGTATAGCGAACGCAGCCGCGCCGACATGGCGTCAAACGTGTACGGCAGTACGATTTCCCGCGCTCTGCGGCCCATTGCCGTGTGGCGGTCTTGAGGTGACGACGCACGCATGTGCGCCGCCAACGCGTCGATATCCAAAGCGTCACAAACGTAGCCGCTGCTGCCCGGCTCGATCAACTCCGCGCCGCCGCTTTTTGTGCTGGTGATCACCGGCAAACCACTGGCCATGGCCTCGAGGATCACGTTGGGAAAGGGATCGTAGAGCGTCGGCAGCACGAAAACATCGGCCGCGCCATAGCACGGCGTGACATCTTTCAGCGCGCCTAAGAATCGAATCCGTGCTGCTGCGCCGCACTGGTCGGCGAGCGTTTCGTAGTAGGTTTTTCGCTTGTCGTTTCCGACAACGACCAAATAGGCCGTGTCGGGCAATGTCGAGAAAGCTTTGATAAGCGGCGCGACGCCCTTGCGCTCGAAGCCGGAGCCGACGTAGAGAAACACAGTGGCGGCATCGGGAATCCGCTGTTCAGCGCGGAATGCCGCGCGGCGCCGCTCGCGCAATGCAGGGTGAAATCGTTGCGTATCGACGCCGCTATAAATCACGTGCAGGGTTTCGTCCGGGACTTGAAACCAGGTGTGAATTTCGTTTTTCACCATGCGCGAGTTACAGATAATGGCACGCAAGCGCGGACTGCGAAACAGCGCCGCCTCTGCATGTTTAATGTAGGCGTGGTAGGGATTCAGCGCGACCTTGGCGCGACCTAGCGCTGACAAGGTTCGGCTGCGCTGCTCCAGCCATTCGCGATGCACACCGTCACCGGCGCGATACACATCACAACAGGCGATGCGCTCGTGGGATTGCACCAGATCAAAATTTTCCCGCGTCAACGTACGACAGACACTGCGCGCAAAGCTCCAGTCGCGCCAGACGTTACCGACATAGAACGGATTGCAGATCAACGCCGGTATGGCGCTGTCTTGTTTCCATTGGCGGGTGATGAGGGTAACGGCCACATCGTTTTGTTGCAGCGCCGCCAGCGCGTGATCGACGAAACGTTCCGCGCCACCAAACGGCGAGTAGCGCGCCCGCACCAGCGCAATGCGCGGCGCGGTCAAAGCGTGTTCAATCGGTTGACGCGAGTCATGGCGCGCAAGATAACAAACTTTGTTGCGCGCGCATAGGCCGTCACGCTAACTGGCCTACGTCAACAGGCATATCCAGAGGGGCTCTCAAGGCATGCACTGCCACGAGGCAAGCTGGGCGCACCTCGTGGCGTGAGGCGCTTAACTAAACGCTATCAGTTTCTTCCAAGCCACGAACGACATGGCTCAAGTTAAGGCCGGAGGTTTCACGTAACTTTCGTACTTGCGATTTGAGTTCGCTGCCACGCAATTCAACCGTATCACCCATCGCACCGAACGCAATCACGTTCCCGCCTTCCGATGGCGGCAACACCACGATGCGATTGTCGAACGCTTGGGCGATGCGGTTGATGCTGGCATCGAACTTTCGCGTGCGCCCGAATAAGTTTACGGCGATGAGGCCTTGATCGGTCAGCCGCGCGCGACAAGCTTGATAAAAGACTGCGGTGTCGAGCGCACCGACGCGGGCGTGGCGGTCAAAGCCATCAACGAAAATAATATCGAACTGCGCTGTCGTTTCCTGCACGTAGCGCGCGCCGTCGTCGATCACGATATTGAGCCGGTCAGCATCGTTCGGCAAGGCAAAAAATTCCCGCGCGACGTGCAGTACGCCCTCATTGATCTCGACGACCGTCAGATGGGATTCGGCGATGTGATAATAAATAAACTTGGCGATCGAGCCCGCCCCCAAGCCGATCAACAAAAACCGTTTCGCGTCCGGGCGCAGCAACAACGCGGCCATGAAATCTTTGGTATAGGCGAGTTCCAAGGCATTGGGCCGGGAGAGCCGCATGGCGCCTTGGATCCACTCCGAGCCGAAATGCAGATAGCGCACGCCGGCTTGTTCGCTGACCTCAATGGTAGAACGCGGCATCCGTCAGACTATTTGAACGCATGGGTGAAATTCACAAAGAAAGAACGACCTTGGGTATTGTAACCGCGCACCAATTCGTATTGCGTGTCGATTACATTTTCGAACCTAACGGCGACGCCGCTGTTCGGCCTGAATTGATACGAAGCGGTCAGATTCACCACCGAGTAGCCGCTTAGCGCGACCTTACCAAAGGGAGCGCGAACCTCAAAGTCTTCGCGATTGCCGCTGGCCAACACTTCTGCGCCCGTGCGCCAATCCCCAAACCGGTATTGTGCGCCGAGGCTGCCGAAGCGATTCGCGCGACGCAACAGACGCTCGCTGGTATCGAGGTTTTTAGAACGCTGCTCAGTAAAACTTGCACGCAGTTCTAGCGGCCCCAATTCACCGGTATAGCTGAGTTCCAGGCCTTTGCTTTCGCTGTGATCGAGGTTAGTAGCGGGGAAATTGAAGGTCACTGGATCAAATACGCCGACGATCAAATCGTCGGTGCGAGTGCGGAACATCAC
>JANMJR010000152.1:0-7830 GCA_031371465.1 Pseudomonadota bacterium | reverse complement strand
CCGCTTAACTCAGCAGAATTGATGACGATCGAGGCTGAAGATATTCTGGCCAGCCGGGTATTTAAGCAAGGCGACGCCTAAACTCAGTACGAGGAGAAAACGAGAATGAATCGAGGTTTGAATTTCGCTCGGTTTTTAATCGAGCAAAAAAAGCGTAATAAAAGCATCGACGACGCACTTGTCTCGTTAATTAACGACGTGTCGCGTGCATGTAAGAATATCGCCATTGCCATTAGCAAAGGCGCGGTCGGTGATTATCTAGGAGATGCCGATGGGGTTAACGTGCAAGGTGAACAGCAGAAAAAACTCGACGTCGTTGCGAATCAAATCATGATCGACTTCGCTGAACGTTCGGGCAATCTCGCCGGGTTGGTGTCGGAAGAAATGGAAGACGTTTATCCCATCGTGCACGATGATCTGCGCGGTAAATATCTTCTCATTTTTGATCCGTTGGACGGTTCCTCCAATGCCGACGTGAACAGTTCGGTAGGCACGATTTTTTCCGTTCTTCGCTGTCCCGGTACATGCCTGAATCCCACCGCCGCGGATTTTTTGCGCCCGGGGAGCGAGCAAATTTGCGCCGGTTACGCAATCTACGGCCCGAGCACTATGCTGGTGTTAACGCTAGGCGATGGCGTCCACGGCTTTACCCTCGACCGCGAATTCGGAGAATTTGTTCTTACCCACATCGACATGAAGATCCCCGTCGACACACGAGAGTTCGCCATCAACAGTTCCAACCAACGCTTCTGGGAAGAACCGGTGCGGCGTTATGTCGGCGAGTGCCTGGCGGGGACAGGGGGGCCTCGCGAAGCCAATTTCAACATGCGCTGGATCGCCTCCATGGTTGCCGAGGTCCATCGCATTTTAAATCGCGGCGGCATTTTCATGTACCCGCGCGACACCAAAGATCCAGGCAAGCCGGGAAGGCTGCGCTTGCTCTATGAGGCCTATCCAATGGCGTTTATCGTCGAGCAGGCAGGCGGCGCGGCTTCCACGGGACGTGAGCGCATTCTCGATATGCAGCCGGAAGCGCTGCATCAGCGTGTTCCGGTGATCTTGGGTTCCAAGAATGAAGTCGAGTTAGTGGTGGGCTATCATAACGAGTTGGGGCTAGAAGAATTCAAGTCGCCGTTGTTTAACGTGCGGAATTTGTTTGTGCAGTAGATGCTTTTGTTTCTGCGTTGTCATCCCGTCGCGGGAATGGCAGCGTTGAAGTTTTCGGCTAACAATTTTACTGAGTGATTCGATGTCAATCAAACACCCCGTCATCGCCGTAACCGGTTCTTCCGGCGCCGGCACGACCTCGGTTAAATATACCTTCACCCACATTTTTCGGCGTGAGGGGATCAAGGCGACCTTTATCGAAGGCGATAGTTACCATCGCTTCGACCGGGAAGAGATGAAAAAGGCCATCGCCAAATCCGAGGAAAACGGCGGCCGGCCGATCAGCCATTTCGGGCCCGAGGCAAATTTGTTCGGCGAGCTGGAGCAACTGTTCAAGGAATATGGCGAAACGGGCGCGGGGAAAGTGCGGCGCTATTTGCACGATGAGGAAGAGGCGGCGCCATTTAATCAACCACCGGGCACGTTTACCTTTTGGGAGCCGATCGAAACAGGCTCAGAGGCGCTGTTTTACGAGGGCCTGCACGGTTCAGTGGTGGACGGCGATACGGATGCCGGACGCTATGCCGATTTGCTTATCGGCGTCGTACCCATCGTCAATCTCGAGTGGATCCAAAAAATGCACCGCGATACGAATATGCGCGGCTATTCCACCGAGGCGGTGACTCAGACGATTTTGCGACGCATGCATGACTACGTGCATTACATCGTGCCGCAGTTTTCGCGCACCCATATTAATTTTCAGCGTGTGCCGACGGTGGATACCAGCAATCCGTTCGTCGCGCGCGACATTCCGACGGCGGATGAAAGCTTCGTGGTGATTCGTTTTCGTAATCCGAAGGGCATCGACTTTCCTTATTTGCTGTCGATGATTCACGATTCGTTCATGTCGCGCGCCAATTGCATCGTGGTGCCGGGCGGCAAGCAGGAATTGGCGATGCAATTGATTTTGACGCCGATGATTTTGAAGCTGAACGAGCAGCGCAAAAGGGGTGGCTAATACCCGCCTTGTCATCCTGAGCCCTTCGCTTCGGTTAAGGGTACACTCCGCGAAGGATCTGCTTTGGCTTTTTGCGGTGCCTAACTAAAAGCAGATCCTTCGCTGCGCTCAGGATGACAGGTGGATAGCACGTTTCCTCCGTTTCAAGGATAATTATGAACTTTACCGCCGAGAAACCCGTGGCAACGACCAATAGACAAGAACTCGCCAATGCCATTCGCGCCCTCGCCATGGACGCGGTGGAAAAAGCCAAATCCGGCCACCCCGGCATGCCCATGGGCATGGCGGACATCGCCGAAGTGTTGTGGCGCCATCATTTGAAGCACAATCCAAGCAACCCGAAATGGGCAAATCGCGATCGGTTTGTCGTCTCGAATGGTCATGGCTCGATGCTGCTTTACGCGGTGCTGCACCTGAGCGGCTACGATCTACCGATCGACGAAATCAAGAATTTTCGCCAACTGCACTCGAAAACTCCCGGCCATCCCGAATATGGGATGACGCCCGGCGTGGAAACCACCACCGGGCCCCTCGGCCAGGGCATTGCCAATGCGATCGGCATGGCCATCGCGGAAAAATTGCTCGCTGCGGAATTCAATCGACCCGGGCATGATATTGTCGATCATCACACCTATGTTTTCCTTGGTGACGGCTGTTTAATGGAAGGCATTTCCCACGAGGCCTGTTCCCTCGCCGGTACGCTTGGCTTGGGTAAACTGATTTGCTTCTACGACGACAACGGCATTTCCATCGACGGTGAGGTAAAGGGCTGGTTCACGGACGACACGCCGAAGCGCTTCGAGGCCTATGGTTGGAATGTGATCGCGAATGTCGATGGTCACAACGCCGACGCAATCGACACTGCGATTAACAAAGCGAAATCCCAATCGGCCAGGCCGACGATGATTTGTTGCAAAACCATCATCGGTAAAGGCGCGCCGACTAAGCAAGGCACGGAAGCCACCCACGGTTCGCCGCTCGGGGAAAAAGAAATCGCCGCGACCCGCGCCGCGCTTGGCTGGAATCACGCGCCGTTCGAAATCCCCAACCACATCTACGCCGCATGGGACGGACGGGAAAATGGCGTTGCACTGGAAGCCGCATGGAATAAGGCGTTTCAGGCATATAGCGCTTCCGAGCCAGTATTGGCGCGGGCCTTAGAGCATCGCTTGTCCAACAATTTGCCCGAGAACTGGGACAAAATAGTCATGGCCTTGGTCATGCAACTGAACGAAAAAGCCGAAGCCATCGCCACGCGCAAAGCGTCGCAACAAGCCATCGAAGCCCTTGCGCCGGATCTGCCCGGCTTTATCGGCGGCTCGGCGGATTTGACCGGCAGCGTGTTCACCAATTGGTCCGGTTCGAAAGCCATGACCAAGGATAGCATCGGCAACTACATCAATTTCGGCGTGCGTGAATTCGCCATGGCGGCGATCACCAATGGCATGGCGTTGCACGGCGGATTCATTCCCTATGGTGGCACGTTCCTGACCTTCGCCGATTATTCGCGCAATGCCTTGCGCATGGCGGCGCTGATGAAGCTGCGTAATATTTTTGTGTTCACCCACGATTCGATTGGTCTGGGCGAAGACGGACCCACCCATCAATCGGTCGAACACGTATCGAGTTTGCGTCTTATTCCGCAGTTAGATGTTTGGCGTCCCTGCGACACTGTGGAAACAGCCTTCGCCTGGAGTTCGGCGATCGAGCGCAACGACGGGCCTACGTGCTTGATTTTGTCACGGCAAAATTTGCCCTATCAACCGCGCGATCCCTCGGCCATCGCCAGCATCGAGCGCGGGGCGTATATTTTGTCGGAAGCGAAAACCCGCCAAGCCAAGGCGATCCTCATCGCCACCGGCTCGGAAGTGCAACTGGCGATGGGTGCGCAAAAGGCCTTGGCGGAAACGGGCGTCTACGTCCGAGTTGTTTCCATGCCTTGCGCTGAATTATTCGATCGGCAAGAATCGAACTATAAAGAATTTGTTTTACCGCCCGGCTTGCCGCGCGTCGCCATCGAGGCCGGTGTAACGGATTATTGGCGCAAGTACGTCGGCTTGGACGGGGCGGTGGTCGGTATCGACCGCTTCGGCGAATCCGCCCCGGCGGGCGAGTTGTTCAAATTTTTTGGCTTCACGGTCGATAACGTCGTCAAGACCGCACAGGCGATTATTCAATAAAGGCATTTGGAGGGAGCAATGGCAATCAAAGTAGCAATCAACGGCTATGGCCGCATCGGCCGCAACATTCTGCGCGCGTTGTATGAAGCCAAGCGCAGCAGCGAAATTCAAATTGTCGCGATCAACGATCTTGGCAATGCCGAAACCAACGCCCACTTAACGCGCTACGACACGGTGCACGGCCCGTTCCACGGCACGGTCGCGGTGGATGGCGATCACATGGTCGTGAACGGCGACAAGATCAAGGTCTACGCCGTACGCAATCCGGCGGAAATTCCCTGGGGCGCCCACGACGTTGACCTCGTACTCGAATGCACGGGGCTGTTCACCACCAAAGAAAAAGCCTCGGCCCACATTCGCGGCGGCGCGAAAAAAGTCATCATCTCCGCCCCCGGCGGTAAAGATATCGACGCGACGATTGTCTATGGCGTGAACCACAAGACACTTAAGGGCAGCGATACGGTGATCTCCAATGCCTCTTGCACCACCAACTGCCTCGCGCCGATGGCGAAAGTGCTGCACGAAAAAGTCGGCATCGTGAACGGTTTGATGACGACGATTCACGCTTACACCAACGATCAAGTGTTGACCGACGTTTATCACGAAGATCTGCGCCGCGCCCGCTCGGCGACGCAATCCATGATCCCGACCAAGACCGGCGCCGCTGCCGCTGTCGGCCTGGTATTACCGGAGTTGAACGGCAAGCTCGACGGCTACGCGATGCGGGTGCCGACGATTAACGTTTCCGTGGTTGATTTGTCATTCATCGCCGCGCGCGATACGACCGCCGAAGAAATCAACGCCGCGATTAAAGAAGCCTCGGAAAAACCCGAATGGGAAGGCGTGCTCGGCTACAACACCGCGCCGCTGGTGTCGATCGACTTCAATCACGATTCCCGCTCATCGGTGTTCGATGCAACCCTGACTAAGGTTTCCGGTCGATTGGTCAAAGCCTCAAGCTGGTACGATAATGAGTGGGGCTTCAGCAATCGGATGTTGGATACGACGATTGCGTTGATGGCTGCAAAATAATGAAGCGAGGCTAGGGACTAGAAAATCGTGGCATTATCCATACTCTGGCGAAATTCCCTAACCTCTAACCTCTAACCCCTAGCCTCTAAGTGTCATGCCAATGCGCAAACTCACCGACCTAAACCTAGCCGGCAAGCGTGTCTTCATTCGCGCCGACCTCAACGTTCCCCAGGACGACGCCGGTGACATCACCGACGACACCCGCATTCGCGCTGCCGTGCCGGGCATTAAGTTAGCACTGGAAAAAGGCGCGGCGGTGATGGTGACATCTCACCTTGGCCGCCCGACGGAGGGTGAGTTGAAGCCGGAAGATTCCCTTGCACCGGTGGCCAAACGCTTGGGCGAACTACTCGGCATGCCGGTTCCGCTCAAACAAAATTGGGTGGACGGAGTCGACGTGAAACCCGGCGAAGTGGTGATGCTCGAGAATTGCCGCGTCAACAAAGGTGAAAAGAAAAACGACGATGCCCTCGCGCAAAAGATGGCGAAGTTGTGCGACATTTACGCGAATGACGCCTTCGGCTCCGCCCATCGTGCCGAAGCAACGACTCACGGCATAGCAAAATTCGCGCCCGTCGCCTGCGCCGGACCGCTGATGGCTGCCGAGTTGGATGCGCTTAGCAAAGCACTCACGAATCCGGCGCGGCCACTGCTCGCCATTGTCGGCGGCTCGAAAGTTTCGACCAAGCTAACGGTGCTCAAAGCCCTATCGGAAAAAGTCGATCAACTCATCGTCGGTGGTGGCATTGCGAATACCTTCATGTTGGCCGCAGGTTTGAAAATCGGTAAGTCGCTGGTTGAAAAAGATCTGGTACAAGAGGCGAAAGACATTATCGCGGCGGCTAAAGCCAAAGGTGGCGAAGTGCCGATTCCAGTAGACGTGGTGACAGGCAAAGAGTTCTCCGCCACAGCGGAAGCGACGGTCAAAGACGTCGAGGAAATTGAAGACGACGACATGATCTTCGACGTCGGCCCCATGACCGTGCGCAATTACATGGACATCGTGCGTAATGCGGGCACCATAGTTTGGAATGGTCCACTCGGCGTGTTCGAGTTCGAGCAATTCGGTAAGGGCACGGAATCGCTTTCCAACTCCATTGCCGGATCGTCGGCGTTTTCCATCGCTGGCGGCGGCGACACCGTTGCTGCGATCGCGAAGTATGGTGTGACTAAACAGATTTCGTATATCTCCACGGCGGGTGGTGCATTTCTCGAATTTCTAGAAGGCAAGACATTGCCGGCGGTTGCGATCCTAGAGGAACGTGCCGCGTCGTAGGGTGCGCACTGCGCACCATGACTCGAAAGGAAGCGTGCGGATTGCACACGCCAAATATTGATGTTGCGTAAGACCAAAATCGTCGCCACCCTTGGCCCCGCCTCCAGTGATCCTGCAACGCTGGCGCGCATGATCGAAGCGGGAGTAGATGTAGTGCGCATGTATTTCTCCCACGGCACGGCGCACGAACACGCGGCGCGGGTCGCGAGCGTGAAGTCGATCGCACGTGGCCTTGGCCGCACCGTCGGCATCCTCGTCGATTTGCAGGGCCCGAAAATTCGCATCGGCAAATTCAAAGACGGCAAGATCACGCTTCAGGTCGGCGACAAGTTTATTCTCGATGCCAAGTGTGCCGTCGGTAACAACGATCGCGTCGGGCTCGACTACAAGGAATTACCGCAAGATGTGGTACCCGATGACATTCTGCTTCTGGACGATGGGCGTATCGAGTTCCACGTGACCGCGGTAAAGGGCGACCAAGTGCATTGCGTGGTGATACGCGGCGGGGTGTTGTCGAACAACAAAGGCATTAATCGCAAAGGCGGCGGATTGACCGCGCCGGCGTTGACGGAAAAAGACATCGCCGATATTCAGACTGCTGCCGAGTTACAGTGTGACTTCCTGGCGGTCTCATTCCCTCGCTCCGGCGCAGACATGCAACTTGCTCGCGATTTGATGCGCGAAGCGGGGGGCAAAGCCATGCTGATTGCCAAGATCGAACGCGCAGAAGCCATCGAAGCACTGGACGAAATTCTCGACGCCAGCGACGCCATCATGGTGGCACGGGGCGATCTCGCGGTCGAAGTGGGCGATGCGGTGGTGCCGGCGCTGCAAAAGCGCATGATCCGCGCCGCGCGGCTGAAGAACAAAGCCGTCATCACCGCCACCCAAATGATGGAATCGATGATCTCCAGCCCGGTGCCGACCCGTGCGGAAGTCTCCGATGTCGCCAACGCCGCTATCGACGGCACCGACGCCGTGATGCTTTCCGCCGAAACCGCCGCTGGGCAATTCCCGGTGGAGGCAGTCGAAGCGATGGTGCGCGTCTTGCTCGAAGCGGAAAAAGAAAAACTCGATGTGCTCGATCGCCGCGCACTGACGCGCGCCGATGATTCCGGCGTCGAAGGTGCGATTGCCCACGCCGCCATTTTTACTGCGAATCATTTGCCGGTTCGAGCCATCGCCGCGCTAACCCATAGCGGCAAAACCGCGCTGCT
>JANMJR010000116.1:0-2788 GCA_031371465.1 Pseudomonadota bacterium | reverse complement strand
CATCGAAGATTTAAAAACGAAAGGCTTCGCGCGCCTGAAACTCGGCACGCCGGACAAATATCTGCCCCACGCCGAAGGAAAATTCCCAACGCCATCGGGCAAGGTCGAACTGAAAGCTTCCATGGCGGCCGGCGGCAATTTCGTCGTCCCGGTTTTCCGCCAAGGCTCGAACGACCATCAAGACGGCTCGCCGGTGGACCCGCTGCCCGGCTATGTGGAATACGAAAACGACGCGAAATATCCGCTCAACATCATCTCGCCGAAAATCCATTCGTTCCTCAACTCCGGCTACGCCAACATCGCGCGCCAACTCGGCCACGCCGGCGATCAATACGTGGTGATCCACCCGAACGACGCGCAATCGCGCAAAATCGTCGACGGCGGCACGGTGGAAGTGTTCAACGACACCGGCCGCTTCCGCGCGCTGGCGAAAGTCAGCGACGACGTTATGCCCGGCGTCATCTCTTCGCCGCTTGGCTATTGGGCGAGCACGAGTAGCGGCGGATCGACGGTGAATGCGGTGAATAGTGCGCGGTTTGCTGATCTTGGGCGTGCGCCTACGTTTTCGGAGTGTCGGGTGGAGGTTCGTGCTGGGTAGATTTAGTCCGCCAAATTTTAAACGGACTATATTCGGAGAGCCGCATGAATATTGCCTCGTGGCTCAATGGCTATTGATGTTGTATTATTTCTTCCAATCTAGCAACAGCGTGATCAAGAACTAAATCTGAACCACCCATAATCGTCGGATATTTTGTGTCCAACAAAATATCCGGCGTTACAGCTAACTCATCCAGGCTCGATCCTCTTGGGCGAAAGATTTTTCCTGTGGTGATCTTTAGTATCCCACCGAAATCGATGATCGGAAAATGTGTCTCGACGGTTCCCTTTTTGGAAGTAGGTGAACCAATAACCACGGCTCGCTTATTGTCTTGAAGTGCGGAAGCAATTATTTCTCCGCCAGCCGCAGTTTCGGGCCCGGAAATAACCACGATTGGCATCGATTTTGTCTCATTAGGTAATCCAGTCAATGGATCTAATTTTCCATTCTTGACGTAAAGCGATTTGGTAGCATTAAGTTTTAACGCGGATTGTGACGTTCGACCCCTGATTTCTGCGACTGGGCTATCCGGCGACAAAAAGATGGCACTGAACCCAACCGCAACATAAAGTAATCCACCGCGACAGTGTCGCAAGTCAATTACGCTTCCTCGTAATGGGCCATTGTTGCGTTTGCGCAGATCATTGATTGAATCTGCTGCTCGGTTCAATGTTGACGATCCAAGATGGAGAATTTTTAGATAAGCTACTCCTCCACTTAATAGCTTTGATTCAATTCCCCCGGGGTCGAAAGGAATTCGTGAGAGAGCAAGATTCATCGGCAAATCCAATCCAGGCCGACTAATTGTCAGCTCGCTCACCGAACCAATTTTCCCAAGTATCAAGTTCTTAATATCTTCTAATTTTATGCCCTGTAGGGAAGCGCCATCAATTTTCGTAATCACGTCCCCAGAGCGTAAGCCGGCCATCTGAGCGGAGCTGTCATCGAAGACAAAAATTATTTCGCAGCCGTTCTCATGTAAAGTAAACGCTAAGCCGATACCTGCGATGGTCTGTTGTTTCGCTTGCTGTTTCTTGATTTCTTCAGCGGCGTAGTATTTCGATTCGGGGCTTGATTGCTTCAACATATTGTTCACGCAGCTAAGCATCTTTTCTCGCGCACTATCGGTATCGAGGTCATCTAAGCTCAACAAAAAACGGTTATACGCGACTGTGGCTTTCTCCTGCTCAGTCGCGACTGAACCCCCACCAATCACGCAGTTTTGCATAAGAGTGTTACGTTCGACTGGGGAAACAAACTCTTTCTCTACTGCCTCCATTATTAGTTTGATTTCTCGGCTAAGCGCCTTTCGAAACTCGATGCGCGCGTTTGGCGTAAGGTCGGCCAAGATAATTGGTTCACCGCTAATTTCCGCGGCTATGCATAAGCCTGAGATTAAAGCGAGTACTAATCCTTCGATGAAAAGGAAAGCCATGATTACAACGCGTTGAAGTTTTAGATTACGCAATGATTCGTCATCGAATTACAAATATAATTGTAATTGTGCCATGCCTATGCGTCCAGCAATGACACGTATTTGGCGGGCGAGCCCAACTGTACAAAAATGGCATCGCCCTGAGCCTTATGGATATTGATTCGTGACATCGTATGGCTCAAGAGCCAATATCCATGGGCCTTTCCAGCCACCCTAATTTGAATCCACTGGTTTGAAATCACTTCGCCCGCAGTTCGCCACACCGCGCGGTGTAAAATACTGCCATGGCTAAAACACAAAAAACCGAATCACCGCTGACGTTCGAGGCGGCGTTGGCTGAGCTTGAGTCGCTCGTGACGTCGATGGAATCGGGCGATCTGGCGTTGGAACAATCGCTGACTTCTTATCAGCGCGGCGCGGAGTTGCTCAAGTTTTGCCAGGCGAAGCTGGCGGACGCGCAAGAACGTGTGCGGATTTTGGAAGCGGGCGAGTTGAAGCCCTTCGAGGAAAAGTAACATCGACGCCGATTTTCGCCACTGGATTCACGGTGTGCAGGCGCGCATGGAGGCGTGCCTCGGGCGTTTGTTACCCGATGCGCAGATTGCGCCGGAACACTTGCATCAAGCGATGCGTTACGCAGTGCTCGGCGGTGGCAAGCGCGTGCGGCCGCTGCTGGTGTTTGCGGCGGGCGATGTGGCGCAGGCTGCGCCGGAGCGCTTGGAAATTATCGCCGCTGCTGTGGAAATGATCCACGC
>JANMJR010000095.1:0-1862 GCA_031371465.1 Pseudomonadota bacterium | reverse complement strand
GATTAAAAACCGAGCGAAATTCAAACCTCGATTCATTCTCGTTTTCTCCTCGTACTGAGTTTAGGCGTCGCCTTGCTTAAATACCCGGCTGGCCAGAATATCTTCAGCCTCGATCGTCATCAATTCTGCTGAGTTAAGCGGGGTGGCCATGCGCGCGAATAGTCGATTAGCTTGGCGCAACTGAATGCGATCCAACGCGTTACGAATCGAGCGGGCATTGGCGAAATGCGGTTGCGCCATGCGCTTGTCAATATACTCAACAAAGGCGAATTTTGCGGTGTCGCTGAATTGGTATTGGTTTTTTTGCAGCATCAATTGCGTGATCGACATCAACTCGTCCGGCTGATAATCGGGAAAATCGATGTGGTGCGCGATGCGCGAAGACATGCCGGGATTACTGCGGAAAAACCTATCCATGCGATCTTTGTAGCCGGCGAGGATGACGACCAAATCATCGCGCTGATTTTCCATCACTTGCAGCAAAATCTCGATCGCTTCCTGGCCGTAGTCGCGCTCATTTTCCGGGCGATATAGGTAATAGGCTTCGTCTATAAATAGAACGCCTCCCATGGCCTTCTTCAGAATCTCTTTCGTTTTCGGCGCCGTGTGGCCGATATATTGGCCGACCAAATCGTCGCGCGTCACGGCGACGAGATGACCTTTGCGCACGTAACCCAAGCGATGCAGAATCTCCGCCATGCGTAACGCCACGGTGGTTTTTCCCGTGCCGGGATTGCCGGTGAAGCTCATATGCAGCGACGGGGCATTGGCCTGCAAGCCAATACTGGAGCGGGCCTTCGCGATGATTAGGAGCGCGGCAATTTCGCGGATGCGAGTTTTTACGGGCTTGAGGCCGACTAACTCCGCGTCGAGTTTATCCAATACTTCGGCGACGTTCGAGTCGCGGTAGATAGCGGCGAGGTCGATGGTAGCGGAGCCCGGTATGTCGGTGAGCGTGTTCATAATCGCGTCCTGTCATTCCCGCGTAGGCGGGAATCCATACTGCGCCGGACATTGAGACGCCAAATGGATTCCCGCCTACGCGGGAATGAGGGGCTGGCCTCAGGCCACAAAATTGACCGCCGCTGCATTTTAATAACGCTGACCACTCGGCTTATCCGTTGCATAGCTGTGTATGGTGTAGCGAATATTTCGCCCTTGCGCCTCTTGGCGTATCAAACCAAACCCGGGCTCTTGTTTCGGCCGATTCACGATAAACGACAAGCGCTGGGTTTCAAAACCCAGGGTTGAGTCAAATGCGTTGATCTTGATATACAAATCACTATGGGCTTTACGACACGCCGCCACTTCAAACATGATGCCCGTTGCGTCCTTGATATCGAACATCGGGTTGCCCCACATTTCCCAATAAGTGTTGCGTGGGTGCGGATCGTCGGTGTATTCGACCGACAATGCCCAACCTTGATTTAGCGCGTACTGAATTTGTGCCTTGATCTCGTCGTCGGTCAAGTCGGGTAAAAAGGAAAAAGTGCCTTGGGTAATTCGCATTCGTATCTCCGGTAGGGTGCGCATCGCGCACCACAGTTAAACGGTGCGCACTGCGCACCCTACATTTAGCTTGCCGTCGGCGTCGCAAGATAATCCACCGTATCGGTACTCGTATAGTCGAACGTAATATCCTTCCACGTATCGAGCGCGGCTTTGAGTGGCGAGCACCATTTTGCCGCCTTGTTTAAAATGTCCGGGCCTTCGTTCCAGAGGTCTTTGCCTTCGTTGCGCGCTTGGATTATCGCTTCCAGCGCAACGCGATTCGCCGTAGCGCCCGCTTGCACGCCCATGGGATGGCCGATGGTGCCGCCGCCGAATTGCAACACCACGTCTTCGCCGAGATAGTGAATCAG
>JANMJR010000062.1:0-15525 GCA_031371465.1 Pseudomonadota bacterium | reverse complement strand
AATATGGTGGCGCAACTATGTCCAACGAATTGATCTTGGTGGTCGAGGACGACCCCAAGAGCCGCAAACTGTTGCACGATGTATTAGAGTTCAAAGGCTACCGTTCACAGGAAGCGGAAACGGCGGAGGAGGGATTGCGCTTGGTTGGCGAGAATCGTCCGGCGCTGATCTTGATGGATATTCAATTGCCGGGGATGAGCGGAATCGATGCGTTGAAATTGCTCCGTGGCGCTGCGGAAACTTCCGACATTCCGGTGATTGCGGTAACGGCTTCGGTGATGGAGCGGCAGCAAAGCGATTTGATCGCTGCCGGTTTTGACGATTTAGAGCGCAAGCCGATTAGCGCGGCGTCGCTGCTGGCCAAGATGCGAAAATTGCTCGATCGGCCGAAGGCGTCGTGAACGAGCAGGCAACCATACTGGTCGTCGACGATACGGCGGCGCATCGCAAGCTGCTGGTTGATTTATTGACGGCTCAACGCTACATCACGGCTACTGCCGCGTCCGGCGAAGAAGGTCTGGCGAAAATCGCCAGTATCAAGCCCGATCTGGTGTTGCTTGATGTCATGATGCCGGGCATCAGCGGCTACGATGTCTGCAAACAGATTCGCGCCAATCCTGAAAACGGCATTCTGCCGGTGGTCATGGTGACCTCGCTCGATCCCACGCTTCACCGCGTTCACCGATACCTCCGAGCTGGAAGACGTGATGGGTTTGCTTCGAACCTATCACGGCGAGATGGGCAAAATGATCGATGCCTATCAAGGCACGCTGGAGCAATTTTCGCCGGATGCCATGATGGTGATTTTCAACGATCCGGTGATCGTCAAAGACCCCGCCATTCGTGCAGTACGCAGGGCGCTCGATATGCAGCAACGCTTCGCCATACTCATGACGGCGTGGCAGAAGCGCGGCCACGACATCGCGCTCAGCATCGGCATCGCCCACGGTTATGCGACCATCGGCTACGAAACGCGAATTGGTTACGGTGTGATCGACCGAGTGACCAATCTCGCCGCGCGCCTTTGCAGCGTCGCGCAGCGCGGCCAGATTTTGGCGAGCTTGCCGGTTTTCGAATTGGTGGAAGGCGTGGTCGAACTCGAGGATCTGGGGCAAGTCGATTTGAAGGGCTTCGCGCGACCAGTGGTTGCCTATCGCGTATTGCGTGCGAAGTCTGCGCCATTGAAACTTGACGCCCCATCATGGCCGTTAAAAATTTATACGCTCGGACAATTTGCCTTACTGCATGACGGCAAGCCCCTGGCGCTGAGCCGCAAAGTGCAAAAACGGCCGCTGGATTTACTCAAGCTATTGATTGCTTCCGGCGCTCATGGTGTGGAGACGAGCGCGCTGATCGAGTTGCTGTGGCCCGATGCGGAAGGGGATGCAGCGCAAGCTTCTTTCGATAGCACACTCTACCGTTTGCGAAAACTCATTGGTATCGACGGCATGGTTATTTTGTCCGAAGGCAAACTCTCGCTCGACAGCGGCAAATGCTGGCCCGACGTCTGGCAATTCGAGCGCTTGCTCGATAGTGTCGACCAAGCGACGGAATCGGCCGCGGTAGAGAGGTTTTCCAAGGACTTGCTGCGCTTGTATACCGGACATTTTCTGGAAAAGGAATCGCAAGAATCCTGGGCGATTTCGGCGCGCGATAAGATCAAGGCGAAGTTCGTCCGCGCCGTCGCGCATCTTGGCTCGCAACTCGAGCAAGGCCAGCAATGGCCCCAGGCCATCACCCTCTATTCTCGCGCGCTGGAGTTGGACAATCTGGCGGAAGGGCTGTATCGCCGCCTGATGATTTGTTTCCGGGAAAATGGCGAGCCGGCGGAAGGGTTGAATGTTTATCGGCGCTGTCGCGATATGTTATCGATTGTGCTTAGCATGAAGCCGTCGCCAGAGACTGAAGCGATACGGAGTTCGTTGTGATGATTGGGGATGTCTGCATGAATCACTGCCATTTCGTCATGGCCCTAGGCCAGTGGCTAGCGTCGGGCTACCCCGTGCCCCCCCCGTTCGAGCCGGGGGCGGGCACTTCTCGCGTAGGGAAAATGGAGTTTGGATTTCGCGGCGCAAGCGATTGACTAAGCTGAGCTGCGGTTTTGCTAGCAGGCCGCTGTCGCGCAAAGTGTCAACTGCGCGGTCCCTGTTTCTGCGTTTGAAACAGGGTCGTTGTACAGATGAAACACCAGTTGATTGCCAATTTGCTGCGCTCCCACCACCTCATTTTCATTCAAGAAGAATGGATTGAAGTTATTGATCGCTCCGATAACACCCCAGGCGTATAACGTTGACGTTATCTTGTTTCGAGTGAGTTGCGATATGAATGGGTGTCCTGCCACCGCTCCGGTTGCCCACGATGCCTCGACAACATAATTTACTGGCGCGGTGGACTGAATGCGCCACATCACTCTGCCACCGGGTATAACGGCTGGCCCGGACACAAGGTATTTGCGGCCGAAAATGTCCTTGTAGGTTCCCGCCTTAAAAGCACTCGGGATCGGTGCGGGCGAAGCGGTGATCTTGGGAAATCCCGCCGATAGGGTGGTATTGCCGAGATTGTCGACATTAAACTGAATCTGTATGTCTCTGAACAACACCGCGCCGGCGCTGGTTTGAACGGGTATGCGCGTCATCGACACGGTGTTGCCCGCGGTGGCGGTGGTGCCGCCCTCTGCGATCATGGATTGCGCGCATACCGCTCCCGAAAACAATGCGACGGTAAGCACAATAAATTGACCCGAGCTTCGCAGCAGCGCTGCGATCGCGGCATCTATGGTTCGAATGATAGTGAGGTGTTTCATTTGTCTTCCTTTCATAAAGTCATTGATGAACAGTATTTACCTAGCCGGTTGGATCGTTACGCGATATCAAACGTCACAGACGAGATTGATGTGGAAGCGCGGGTGCAGCGTTTTCCAAATTTTCCCGGCCAGAACTTTTGATTGCGCAATCCGCACAATAGTGTTCAGCAGTTAACCGATTGCTAACGGATGCGCGATTTGGTGCGCGTCGAATCGAAGGTTGAGAGTTTCGGCAGGTATGGGACTTGGCTTGATTTGCGATCGATGGGGTAATCGTATAGCATTGTTATATAAACACTTATTAGAATTTACGCGGTTGCCCCATGGCCTGCGCGCAAGGTGAGAATGTTTAACCAAACAGCAACAAGAACGCGGTTGCCAGCTAAACTCGTTCGTCCCACAACAACCGGCGCGATCCTGCGCACGCGCCTTTTCTCGCAGATCGACCGCTTGGCGCGCGATCGGCCCGTTGTGTGGATTGTCGGCCCACCCGGCGCGGGCAAGACCGTACTTGCGTCGACCTATGTTCAGCAGCGTCAGTTGAAGACGCTTTGGTATCGCTTCGACGCAACCGATCGGGATCCCGCGTCGTTCTTCTTCTACTTGACGTTGGCTGGCAGCACATTGCCGTGCCGAAGGCGGCATTCTCTACCGCTGTTATCCGCGGAATACTTGAGCGATCTAGCTCAATTTTCGCGCCGATTTTTCCGGCAACTTTTCGATCACATGCCCGATCACGGCGCCATCGTGATCGACGATTTTCATGAAGTGGGTGACGATTCAACGTTAACTGGTCTCATGCAGATTTTTTTCGAGGAATTGCCGGAACGACTATCGCTCATTGTCACCAGCAGAACCGACCCGCCGGCGAGCCTGGCGCGGCAAATCGCCTCGGAGCGTATCAGTTTCGTGGATTGGAATTTCCTTAGGCTTACGAACGAAGAGACACGCCGTATTGTCAACTTACGGCTGAAATTCAAACGCGCTCTCGCGCATGACCTGAATCAAATGGTCGACGGCTGGGCGGCCGGCGTGACACTCGCTGTTGAACACTTGCTGCGTGTGGGAACGGCGGCGAGCTTGCCCAAAGTGACGGCGAATGAAGCTGTTTTCGACTACTTCGCGAGTGAAATATTTGATCGTTTACCCGCAGAAACGAAACCCATACTCGCTGCCCTTGCGCGCCTGCCGCGATTCTCGCAATCGATGGCGCGGCAGTTAACTCAATCGTCGCAAGTGACAGAGATTCTTGACTATCTGCATCGCCATCGTGTGTTTACCAACCGCTTCGTTGGGGCTGAGACAACATACGAGTTTCACACGCTGTTCCGCGAATTTTTGCGTAGCCGTGCTCCGCTGCTATTGACGCCCGCCGAGGAGCGAACCATTGCCCTTCGCGCGGCGACTTTGCTTGAAACTTCCGGCGACATACAGGCGTCGCTGGCGCAATACCTGTTTGCGCAGGAGCCAGAGCCTGCCGTTCAGATGCTGGTGCACAACGCCGCGAAAATTCTTGCGCAAGGGCGCGGTGCGGCATTTAGGTCGCTAGCGGAAGAAATTCCACTGGAAGTCGGTGCGAAATTTCCTTGGCTCGGCTATTGGCATGCCGCCAGCCTCGTGCCACTGAAGCCCACTCAAGCTCGGCGCAATCTCGAGCATGCATACCAGCAATTCAAGTCCGGCGGCGATGAGATTGGCCAGATATTTGCCGCGTCGTCTATCGTCGAAGCCTATCGTCTGGAACACAACGATTACCGGTCGTTCGCTCAATGGTTACCACGAATAGAGCAGTTGCTACAGACGAATCCGAATTTTTCAGATGACGCGGTGAAGTTGCGCGTGTATGCCTCGCTGCTCGCCGCGAACATACTGAACCGGCCTTCCAAGGTCTCATTGGATCGGTGCGTTGATATGGTTGGCCGGCTTTTGCATGCTGATGTCGTTTCTCAAGAAAAAGTCTCGGCTGGCACCATATTGCTCTACTACGCCTGTAACAGCGGCGATTTATCCTTGGCTACGCAGGTTCTTGCAACCGTATCGCCTTGCTTGCAGCATGCGGGCGTAACGCCGCTGGTTCGGCTTACCTGGCTCGGATTCGTGGGACTTTTCCATTTGCATTTCACGCCTGACCGTGCCGGCTCATCCTGCACGGCGGCAGCATTGGCATTCGATACCGCTATCGAAATAGCCGAAGCCGAAGGGTTGCAGCGTTCGGCGGCGGGTTTCATATACATGCGTGCGTGCTGCGCGTGGATAGCCGGTGATGCCGATGGAGCGAAGGTTCGCGGCAAGGCGCTTGCCTCGCAACTGAACAACTTCCCCCCGCTGGTCGCCTCGCAAGTCAAGCAACTCGTGGCGATGCTGGCGCTGGCCGAAGGCGATATCAAACAAGCTGTCGAGCACACAGTTGGCGCGTTGGCGGCGGCGCGCGAGGCGGATTTCTTTTTCTTGGAAGCGACGTGGAGCATTTTGCACGCGTTTGTTCTTGCCGAATCCAATGCCCATGACGAACTGACATCGTGCCTCGCCGCTGGCCGCGAGCTGATCGCGGGAACCTACGTCGAACATTATGAAGCGGATTATTTGCTGATTGAGTCCTATGCTTCGTTCAGACAAGGCAAACGCAGCGAGGCAATTGCGCTGCTGGACCGAGCATTCGCAGTGCTCGACCCGTGGCACGTATTCGGCTGCCGGTTCCTGCCGGGATTGCTTTCCCGGCTGTGCCATGAGGCGCTCATCGAGCAGGTACGGGTTGAGCAAGTTCGCGAATTCATTCAGCGGTTCGAGATCAAACCCTATGTCGCGGACGCGGAAACCTGGCCGTGGCCGATACGCATCCACGCGCTTGGCCCGTTCGCGATTGAAATTGATGGCAAGCCTTTGGCGCAACCCGGAAAGCAACAGAAGCGGCCACTCATGTTACTCAAGGCGTTGGTCGGCCACGCAGAACGAGAACTTTCTATTGCCGATTTGTCCGCCTGGTTGTGGCCAGACCTCGATGGCGACAGCGCAAGAAGCGCGTTTAACATGGCTGTGCATCGGCTGCGTAAATTGCTGGGCAACGATCAGGCGATCTCGATTCGCGGCGGTACGATCGCGCTTGCAGAAGATTATTGTTGGACCGATGTTCGCGCGTTTCAAACATTGTGCTCGCGAACGAGGGCGGCTTTCAGTGACGTTGCAGCGCCGCGCGCGCTAATCGAACTTGCCGATCGCTGTTTGAAACTCTATCGCGGTGAGTTGCTTGCCAGCGATGAAGCGTCGCCTTGGCTCATCACGCAACGAGATCGGCTGCGCAGTATGTTGGATCAAGAGATTGATTTAATTGGCTCGGCGCTGGAAAGCGTTGAGCAATGGGAGGCCGCGGTGAGGCTGTACCAGCGCAGTGTCGATATAAACCCGCTGGCCGAAGAGCACTATCGCCGATTAATGAATGGGTTGTCGAAACAAAACCGTTACGCGGAAGCAATTGCCACTTACCGCAGATGCCGGCAGACGCTATCCATTGTGCTCGGGGTAGAACCCAAGCCTTCGACAAGGATGCTTTACGAAGCGATTCGTTCGGCGCAATCAAAGTCGCTGTAGTTGTACGCCGTAACCCGCTGGCGCATTTCCAAACTTCTCTGTTAGAGCGACCGAAAAACTCGTTAACTGGCGCGGAGCTACCCGCTTACGAGATGCAATGGGCAATATCCAGCCATTCAATCTCCACCACTTTGAACCAGTGCGGATGTGTCTCGGCTAGCTGGCTCAGATGTCCCGGGCCATAGGGAATATTCGCGCTGTTTGCAATTGCCTGGGAAGCACCGAGCAACTCGTTCCAGGTATCCAAAAATACGTTGGCGCAGGTAAAGCTGCGAGCGGTGTTATCGACCATCAACCTGGCGTTAGGCTGTGTTTTGACGTAGTCTTGAATCGGCTTCAATGAACTGTGCTCTACCTTTTCTTTTAAATCGTCCGTGATCGCAAGCGTCCATTGGTTCGATTCCTTCGCTGCTATGCTGGCGAGCAAATCGTCGCACTGGTCAGTGGTTAATGTATACGGCCTGATTACTTCCAAGCAAGTTTGGGAATCAACATAGATCGACAACAGTCGCCGGCTCACGGGATGTTTTAGATCCACGTCCCAAATCCAATAATCCGGATCGTAAACAGTCGCGTGCGTAAAGCGCGCGTGCTGAGATGGTAACCCTAGCAATTCCTGCATTCTTACGACAAATTTATCGTCGCGCCGCTTCAGCGGCTGCGGACACGTCAAAATAATGTCGCCGCGGCGAAGGTCGGCAATATTCGGGAAGAACGCGAACGTGGTCCCGTCTGCAAGCTCGGGGCAATCGGCGGTAGTGTTGCTATTGGCGAGCGAGCCGCCAGGACAAAGCATGACTATTTTCTGTGCCGGATCGCGTATTCCGGCAGCTTAAAAACTTCGACTTCGTCGCGTGCTTCATTGATGCGAAAGGCCAGCGACGCACCCTTTGTAAGAAGGCGCTTTATGCTGGAATTTTCTAGCTCATCGTGAGGCTCGCTGAGTCTGCAAAAGTAACGTTGGTCGTTCGCCACCACGTACATATAGCTATCGTCACCACTCCACCAAATGAATGAAACGGTTGCATTTTGATAGCCTGTGGGAGGTTGCTCGTGCTCCGACCCTGTTACCCATTTTTCCGTGGGTTGAAACTGTGTTGAACTTGCCATCGTCTTTCCTTTAGGAACACCATAAAGTCAAGGTTGCCTGTGTAATATTTTATAGGCAATTGCGACTTCACCGCGAGGTATTTGCTTTCCGCCAACAAGGTCGGCGACGAACCTGGTGCGGATGGCGAATCTGATGTGCGCGCCCAGTTCGCCATAGGCTGAGATTGGATAAGTACGGCTGCAGTGATGGCGCCCCGGCAAACATAAGCGACTAACGTGGCTATTTGGGCGCCGCGAGCTATGCAAAATGGATGAAAATCCATACATTTAAAAACACGAAGCAGCGTGCTCCCAAAATCATGCGAAATTCAACGAACTGCTAGGCTATGAGGGCCCGCCCGACATTTGCAACTGATCTGTCACGCAATACCGACATCACTCAAAATTTGCTAACCCAAGTACCAAACGCTACACTTCGCAGCACAACATGTAGTTAAAAGAAATCGGCCCAGCTCCGATTTCCAAGAGGAGGGGTCCCCTTGCAGTTTTTGCAAGTCTTAATCAGCGGCGTGTCGCAGGGCTGTATCTACGGCCTGATCGCGCTCGGCTTTGTGTTGATTTACAAAGCGACCGAAGCGGTCAATTTCGCTCAGGGCGAATTGATGATGCTCGGCGCGTTCTGCGGGCTCGCCGCGTCCAGTTACTTTGGCCTTCCGTATTGGATGGTGTTACTCGTGGCGTTGTCGGTGCTGGCCGGATTTGGCTACCTCACGGAACGGTTGGTGCTGCGCCCGATCCTCGGCCAACCGGCGTTCGCCATCGTCATGGTGACCATAGGCATCGGCTACACGACCCGAGGCTTGATCACCATGATTCCGGGCATCGGCACCGACACCCATACACTCGCCGTGCCGTTCAAGGATCAAGTGCTGCGAATGGGCGGGCTGATCATCGGCATGGAACATGTTGTTATCATCGCCACCAGTATTGTGCTGTGCAGCGCGTTGTTTCTGTTGTTCCGCTTCACGCGTGTGGGCATCGCCATGCAAGCCGCGTCGCAAAATCAACTCGCGGCCTATTACATGGGCATTCCGGTGAAGCGCCTCAACGGCTTGATCTGGGCCACCAGCGCGGCGGTGGCGGCGGTGGCGGGAATCCTGCTGGCGCCGATCACTTTCGTCCACGTGAACATGGGCTTCATCGGCTTGAAGGCGTTTCCCGCGGCGGTGATCGGCGGCTTCGAAAGCTTGCCGGGCGCCATCGTCGGCGGCTTGATCATCGGCATCGTCGAGTCCCTCGCCGGATTTTATTTGCCGGAAGGATTTAAAGATGTCGCTGCTTATGTGGTGGTACTGGCGATGTTGATGATAAAGCCGAACGGATTATTCGGTGAATCCATTCGGAAGCGGGTGTAGCCATGCGGTTTATTTTCAAAACCGATTACGACCAGGACATCCGTTTGTTGCAACACGGCGGTCACAAGTTTTGGTATGGCGCGCTGTTACTATTTTTGCTCGCAGCGCCATGGTTGTTTTCCAATTACCTGGTCGATCAACTGACCTTGATCGGCATCTACGCCATCTGCGGTTTAGGTCTGATGCTGCTGTCGGGTTACACAGGGTTGATCTCGCTCGGGCATGCCGCGTTCCTCGGTGTCGGCGCTTATACCGAAGCCGTGCTCGCGGCTAGGGGCTGGCCGTTTCCGCTTTCGATGGCGATGGCGGTGATATTATCGGCCATCACCGGCGTCGTAGTCGGGCTGCCGGCGCTGCGCGTGAAAGGCATTTACCTTTCTATTGCGACGCTCGCGTTGGGGGTCATCGTCGAAGAAATTTTGACGCGCTGGGAAAGCGTCACCGCCGGCAATTCGGGGCTGATGGTGAAGCCGGTGCAATGGCTCGGATTCAAAATCGATAGCGCTGGCGAATTCTATTATTTGACCCTTGCGATCATGATCGCGGCGACCGTCGCGGTGCTCAATTTGCTGCGCTCTCCCACCGGCCGCGCCTTCGTCGCCATTCGCGATTCCGAAATTTCCGCCCAGAGCATGGGCATTCACTTGGCGAAATACAAGACCATGTCGTTCGCCCTGAGCGCCGCGCTTACCGGCTTGGCCGGCGGGCTGTATGCGCACAAGATACGCTTTCTGTCGCCGGAGCAATTCACCGTGTTGCAGTCCATTGAATTGCTGATGATGATCTTTATCGGCGGGCTTGGGTCGATACACGGCGTGTTTTTTGGCGCCACATTTTTGATCGTGTTGCCGCAAATGATTTCGGTCGGAAAAGATTTTCTGCCGGCGGCGATCGGTGGCGCCGCCGGTCTGCAAGCGACAGTGTTTGGCCTGATCATGATCGGCTTTGTGTTGTTCGAGCCGCTCGGTATCTATGGGCGCTGGGTCAAGATTCGCACCTATTTGCAAAGCTTTCCGTTCTATCGCAAGGGCGCGTTCAAACGGCAGAAGACATTTCAGAAATCGGAGCGCAATCGATGAACCGCGCCGCGCCGATGCTGGATGTACAACAACTTGCCGTTTCTTTCGGCGGTGTTAAAGCCGTCAACGACGTTAGCTTTGCGATCGATCGCGGCGAAATATTCACCTTGATCGGTCCCAACGGCGCGGGCAAAACCACGGTATTCAATCTCATCAGCCGGATTTACAACGCCACCCACGGCCATATTGTGTTTGAAGGCGCCGAACTCACGCAGGTGCTCCCCCATCGCATCGCCGCGTTGGGTATCGCGCGAACCTTTCAAAATATCGAGCTGTTCGAGAATGCCACCGTGCTACAAAATTTGTTGATCGGTCGCCATGTTCATCGCGTCACGTCCCTATGGGAGGAATTACTGTTCCTGCCCAAGGTGCGGCGAGCGGAAAAAGATTTCCGCGAACACGTGGAACGGGTCATCGATCTGCTCGATTTACAGCATCACCGCGACACCCACGTGGCGGGCTTGCCCTACGGCGCGCGCAAGGTGGTCGAGTTGGGTCGCGCGCTGGCGACGCAGCCGAAACTGTTATTGATGGATGAACCGTCATCGGGACTGAATGTCGAGGAGACCGACGACATGGCGTTTTGGATTCAGGACATCAATCAAGATTTGGGTGTGACGATTTTGATGGTCGAGCACGATATGTCATTGGTGTCCCGCGTGTCCCACCGTGTGCTGGCGATGAACCAAGGTGAAGTGCTGGCGGTCGGAACGCCGCAGGAAGTCCAAGCCCATCCCGGTGTGATCGAAGCCTATTTAGGGAAGACCGCCGATGTCTGAGTCGTTACTGACGCTGGCGAATGTCGAGAGCGCCTATGGCCCGGTGCGGGCGATTCGCGGTGTGAGTTTGTCCGTGCCCAAGGGCGGCATCGTCACGGTGCTCGGCGCGAACGGCGCGGGCAAGACCACGATACTCAAAACCATTTCCGGCATCATCGATCCGCAAAAGGGCTCGATCACCTTCAAAGGCGAGGCGATCCAGCGCAACGACCCGGCGGACATCGTGCGGCGCGGCATCTGCCATGTGCCGGAAGGCCGCGAAGTATTTCCGTTATTGTCCGTGCATGACAATCTGATCATGGGCGCCTACACGCGCAAGGATCGCGACGCCGTGCAGCGCGACATGGAAAAAGTCTATGGTTATTTCCCCATTCTGAAGGAGCGCGCCAAGCAAGACGCCGGGCTGCTTTCCGGCGGCCAGCAACAAATGCTCGCCATCAGCCGCGCCATCATGGGGCAGCCGGAGATGATGTTGCTTGACGAACCGAGCCTGGGTCTATCGCCAAAATTGACCCAGGAAATTTTCGAAATAGTCGTGCGCATTAACCGCGAGCGTGGCACCACGATGTTGCTGGTGGAACAAAACGCCGGCATGGCGTTGAGCGTGGCGGACTACGGTTATGTGTTGGAGGTCGGGCGGATCGTGATGGAGGACACTTGCGAGCGCTTGCGCGAAAAAGACGACATCAAAGAATTTTACCTCGGTGTGAAAGAAGCCGGCGCGCGCGGCGAGCGGCGCTGGAAGAAGAAGAAAGTATGGCGTTAAGCATATGTTTTATTCTATACGCATGCCTAACGGGGTGGCCTAGGGCTAGGGCTACCCGGCTCCATGCGGCTCCTGGCGCAGTCACGATTAACATTTATCTGAGCAAATCATGCTGTGGAAATCTAAAGCAGTAGTAAGTAAAGAAATCATCGTGCCGGGCGATACCATCGCGCAGATGTTTCGCCACGCCGTGGCGCAACGCGGCGATCGCATTATGCTGCGGCAAAAAGATTTCGGCATTTGGAAAGCGACCACCTGGCGCGAACTCGGACAGATCACGCAGGAGATCGGCATGGGCTTGGCCGCGCTGGGGTTCGATCCCGGCGAACGCGTTTCGATTCTCGCCAATACGGTGAAGGAGTGGATGTTCGCCGACCTCGGCGCCTTAGGCGCGGGCGGTGTGGTGAACGGCATCTACCCGACCGATGCGCCGTCGCAATGCGAATATCTCATTAACGATTCCCACTCGGTTTACGTCTTTGTCGAAGATGAAGAGCAGCTCGACAAAATTCTCGAAATTCGCGCGCGCACGCCGCAACTGCGCAAGATTATCGTATTCGATACGCAAGGCCTGGTGCGATTTTCTGACCCGCAGGTGCTGAGCCTGGACGCGCTGCGGCAACTCGGCCGCGATTACATCGCGCAGCATCCCGCCGAGTGGGAAACGCGCATGGCTATCCGCCAGCCGGAAGACTTGGCGATCCTGGTTTACACCTCGGGCACGACGGGCAAGCCGAAGGGCGCGATGATCAGCCATCGCAATTTGGTTCACGTGGTGCGCGGCTATCAACAAATAATGAATGCCGGGGAAAACGACGAGCAGATGTGTTTTCTACCGCTCTGCCATATCGCTGAGCGCGTCGGCGGGGAATATTACGCGGTCTATTCGGGAGCAATCTTGAATTTCGTCGAGAACCCGGACACGGTGCCGGAAAACGTGCGCGAGATCGCGCCGACGGCTTTTTTAGCGGTGCCGCGGGTGTGGGAAAAATGTTATTCCGCCGTGACGATCACCATTTCCGAATCCACTAAGCTGCAACGACTTGCGTATAAATGGGCCATCGGCGTGGGCCGCGAAATCGCCGATCTTTTCATTGCCGGCAAACCTATTTCGAGTTTTTTGAAGCTTAAATTTTTGATCGGTCGTCTAATCGCCCTGAACAACGTGTGTAAGGTCTTGGGCATCCATCGCTGTCGATTCCTTGCCACCGGCGCGGCGCCGATTTCGCCGGATTTGATCAAATGGTATCTCGCGCTCGGCGTGCCGATGCTGGAAGTGTGGGGGCAAACGGAATCTTGCGGCGCGGCCTCGGCGACGCCTATCGACCGCATTCGCCCGGGCTCCATCGGCCCCGCTTGTCCCTACAACGAAATGAAGATTTCTCACGAAGGCGAAATCCTGGTGCGCGGCGCCAACGTGTTCATGGGTTATCTCAATCTGCCGGAAAAAACCGCCGAGACCATCGACGCGGACGGCTGGCTGCACACCGGCGATGTCGGCAGCGTCGACGCCGACGGATTCTACAAAATCACCGACCGCATGAAAGACATCATCATCACCGCCGGCGGCAAAAACATCACGCCGAGCGAGCTGGAAAACCAACTCAAATTTTCGCCCTACATTACCGATTCCGTGGTGATCGGCGACAAGCGCGCCTACCTCACGGCGTTGATTATGATCGATCACGACAACGTCGAAAAATTCGCGCAAGACAACGACGTGCCGTTTTCCAACTACGCCAGCCTGACGCGGAGCAAACAAGTGCTGGCGCTGATCGCGGATGAAGTGGAAAAGGTCAACAGACAATTCGCTCGGGTCGAGCAGATTAAACAGTTTCGCCTGATCGAGCAACAACTCACCGCGGAAGATGAAGAGCTGACGCCGACCATGAAATTAAAGCGTAAATTTGTCCACCAAAAGTATACTGAGCTCATTGAATCGATGTATCGTGCGGCTTAGCCGCCGAACATTCAAAATAAGGAGATTAAGCATGAACCTCACCATCCGTATCGCCGCCAGTTTAATCGCGGCGACATTCGCCACCAGTCTGGCTTTCGCGCAAAGCCAAGGCATCAGCAAAACCGAAATCGTTATCGGCACGATTCAGGACTTGTCGGGTCCCATCGCCGCGTTCGGCAAGCAAAGCCGCAACGGCATACAAATGCGTGTCGATGAGCTCAATGAAAAAGGCGGCATCAACGGTCGCAAATTCAAACTGGTGATCGAAGACAACGGTTATGATCCGAAAAAAGCCTTGCTCGCCGCCCAAAAGCTCGTCACTAACGACGAGGTATTCGCCATCCTCGGCCACATCGGAACCGCTCCGAATATGGCGGCCATGCCGATTCAATTTGAAAAAAACGTCATCAACTTCTTTCCGCTGACCGGTTCGCGAGAAATGTTCGAACCGCCGGAGAAACTCAAAATGGCGTTTTCGCCGCCGTATTTCGATCAAATGCGCATCGTCGTGCCGCAACTGGTGAAACAAAAATCGGCAAAGAAAGTCGGCATCATTTATCAGGACGATGAATATGGGTTGGAAGTGTTGCGTGGTACCGAAGCAGGCCTGAAATCGGCGAACATGACGTTGGCGGAAAAAACCTCATTCAAACGTGGCGCAACGGATTTCTCGTCGCAGATGGCAAAGCTAAAAGCGGCGGATTGTGATCTGGTTGTGCTCGGCACTATCATCCGCGAAACCGTCGGCGCCGTCGGCGAGGCGCGTAAAACCGGTTTTAATCCGACCTTCGTCGGCCCGACCGCGATGTATACCCACTTGATCCATGCTCTCGGCGGCAAAGCGGTGGAAGGCGTATATGGCGTACACACGGTGGCTCACCCGTATGCGGACGATCCCCATCCGCCGGTGCGCGAATGGGCGGCCAAATACAAAACCAAGTTCAGCGAAGACGCAACGGTGTTCTCGGTCTATGGCTACTACATGATGGACATCTTCGCCAAAGCCGCTGAAAAGGCGGGCGCGAACCTGACCACCGATACCTTCAACAACGCGATGGAAACAACCACCTTTCCGCGCGACATATTCGGCGCGCCCGAATGCCGCATCACCAAAACCGATCGCCTATGCAACAACAAAGTCCGCCTCGCGCAAATTAAGGATGGACGTTGGGTGAGTATTTCGGATTATTTTGCGGCGGAATAGCTTTGTAGTTGTCTCGCTGGACGAGGTGGCCTAGGGCCAGCGGCAATACCAGTGCGCTTCTGGCCCTCGGCCGCCTCGTCCAGGCCACTGCGAGCAAACAAGCACCATGCGCTAGCTGGCGATACCGTCCACTGAAGGAACCACAAAAAAAAACCCGGCAGCACCGGGCTTTTTTTCGCGTCCGTTTCAAATTACCTCGGCCAGATTACCATGTGGGTAAACGGCGGCACGTAAGCTTGCAAGGTAACCAACAATCCCATCAAGCACGCCAGCGCGACCGAATGGAAAAATACATAACGCAAAATGTCGCCCTCATGGCCGAACCAGTTAGTCGCTGTCGAGGCGACGACGATGCTCTGCGCATCGATCATCTTGCCCATGACGCCGCCGGAACTATTCGCCGCGCCCATCAAAATCGGGCTTAGGCCAAGCTGCTCCGAGGTGGTTTTTTGCAGCCCGCCGAACAGCACGTTCGATGCGGTGTCCGAACCCGTTAGCGCTACGCCCAGCCAGCCGAGCAATGTGCCGAAGAACGGATAGAATGCCCCCGTCGCCGCGAACGCCAGCCCCAAGGTGACGTCGACGCCGGAGTAGCGCGTGACGAAGCCAAGGGCCAGCATCGCGACAATCGTTAACAGCGAATAGCGAATGGCGTAGATCGTTCGGCCATAGGTTCCTAACATTTTTCCGAGCGGAACGCCCATGACGATGCCGGCGATGAGGGAAGCCAACAAAATGCCGGTGCCGGTGGCCGAGAGCCAGTTAAGTGTGTAGGTGACTTTCTCGGGCTTTGCGTCCTTCGGCGCAACGGGCGGCATGCGCTGAATCTGCTCATTCAAACCAGGAATCGGAAAATCAATCTTGGTCACCGCGTTGTAGCTAGT
>JANMJR010000042.1:0-5437 GCA_031371465.1 Pseudomonadota bacterium | reverse complement strand
CCGTGAGCGCGGCATGACGATTCTTCTGGTAGAGCAAAACGCCAACATGGCGCTGTCCGTGGCCGACCGCGGGTACGTACTCGAGGTCGGCGCGCTCACCGTGGAAGGCACGCCGAAGGAATTGCTCGGCAACGAAGAAGTGCGCGCCGCCTATCTTGGCGGCGGACATCAGTGACGTCCGTGCGATGTTCGAATTCAGTTATTGAAAAAGAACGGCTTTAACAATGCATGTTCGTTGGCCTCGCTCCCGTTCTCACATACCGCCCAAATTAGTACAAGGTTCTACATCCCACTAGCGCCAACGTTAATGCTCAGTGCCAGGTTGGCTATATTGAAAATAAACGGCAGGAAGTCGTGAACCACGCTGAGCCGACGCATCGAACGCGACGTCGCAGTGACGTCTGAAACTTGAGATGTCATGCCGATTACGAACGAGCAGTACGCAAAATTCAGATAATCTGGTGGTTGGTTGCCGGGAAACAATAATCCGGCGCGTTCTTGTTCCCCATCACGTTCGGTCTGTCCGTAATATTGTCGAGCATAGTGAAACGCGAACAAGGTATGGATGAGTAACCAACAAGAGATCAACGCAGTAATCGAGAGACTGAGGCGCCAGGTCTTGGGCCAGAATGCGAGCGCTTTCGTGCCGCTCATTAAGAAGCCAATGGCGACGATGCTTGCCATGGCGGCAGCAACGACCAGTAAAAAGATCACGAATCCGCGTTGGTCTTGCGTCTGCACCCGTAGACGCGTCATGTTCGCATCTGCACGACCAATTACCATCGCGACCAAAATCAAGTAGGCCCAAGCGCGGCAATTCCAAGCCATCAGTAATGGAATGGGTGGTTTGTCCGCGGGGATCTGCAAGACGTAAGCGAGAATGCCCACGACCATCGCACCGATAAGCCGCTGCTCGGCTCGCAAGCGCACGATCCAAGGTAATGATTTTGACGGCTCTTGTTTTGGAGTCATTAGGTTGTCCTTCGGATTACATCACCACGTGGCGAGACATAACTAAGATTCTCTTAAGCGCGCCCTGTTAATATCCAGCAAATATCACTGGAAAGTAAATAGTCTAGGTGAACACGTCGTCGATCCCGCCGTCCGCGCGATTTCCATCAGATTTATCGGAGAAGATTCATGCCAAAAATAACTGCGTCAGTAATAATTGCACTGACGATGAGTGCGCAATTGGACGCCGCGATTGCTGCCGATGATCCCAGTGCAACGCCATATCGACCCACCGTTTCCACGCCCGCCAATCTATCCGCAGCGGGTTGGCTGGAGCTGGAAGCCGGTGGCCAACAAACGCGCGGAGGCGAATCGTCACGACGCGAGAGTATTCCGTACACACTAAAATTGGCCTTCACACCGGACTGGGGCGTGCGCATAGGGGGTGAAGGTTGGGTGCGTGATCGTGGAGCGGATGGGTCCCGATTGTCAGGCTTCGGCGATACCGCGTTCATTGTCAAACGGCGTTTCGCCTTAAATGACGATGCAGCGTTCGGCCTAGAAGGGGGTGTGAACTTCCCCACTGCGAAGGATGGCCTCGGTAGCGAGAAAGCGAATTATTTGCTTACCGGAATCTATAGCGCGGACCTCGGCGAATACCACACGGATCTGAATTTAAGTGCCACGCGTTTTGGGAAAAGCGTACCTGACGAAGGTCGCATTCAAACCGGATGGGCGGCGTCTTTGTCGCGTCCGCTGGGCAACACCTGGGGCGTGGCTGGGGAGTTTTCGGGCACTTACCAAAAGGGAATTCCCAACACCGCGCAATTTCTTGCTGCGGTAAGTTACAACTACAGCAAACGAGTCGTCTTTGACGCGGGCGTGGCTGCCGGATTGAATCGAGCATCGCCGGACTGGTCATTGTTCGCGGGCGTAACGCTACTAATCAATAAAGTTCATTCGCCTTGGTAAGCACTCACGCAATCTTGAGGGCGATCGCCGACTGCGGCGACTTGGCGGTGTTGTTGCCGCTGGCAATCGCGTTGGCTTTGCTGCTGTGGCGTTGCGAATCGCGCGCTGCAGCCGGGGCCTGGGTACAGGCATTGGGTTTTTGTCTGGCCGTGACATTTGCGCTAAAGCTTGGATTGCTAACTTGTAGCCGCGCTTGGGGCGTCAGCATCGTCAGGCCAAGTGGTTACGCCAGCATGAGCACCGCTGTCTACGGCGCCCTTGCAATCGTCGTCTCGACCCATTCAGCTCGTTGGCGATTGTGGGCGGTATTCGCCGGCATGTTGATGGTCGGTGCGATTGCGTTCACACGAATCATGCTGCAGGTCCATACGAAATCCGAGGTCGCAATCGGGCTGACCGTTGGCCTACTTTCCGTATTTCTGTTTGTTTGGAACTACGTTCGTCTCACCGATCCCAGAATCAATGTACCGACGATGACGTTGAGCGCCTTGTGCGTATCATAATGCTTTACGGTGTGCGATTGCCAGCAGAAACCTACCTTTACAAGTTAGCTCATTCGGTCCGCAGTCAAGCATATGCCACGCGTTGCAAGCTGGGCAATCCATACACTTAATTGTGGGGTGTAGCTCGATAAACATCGGTGAAATGAGAAATGTTGAATCAAAGTATGCGTGGTTTTAGTCGAATTTTTCTTCGTCTTCTAATGATATTCACTGTCTGTGCGTTCGGTTCGATTTTATTCGCTTCGCCGGTATCGGCCGTTGATTCCGAATCATCCGATCCGACCGCGATATTGCTATTCGCGGTAGGTGATCTTGCTCAATGCGAGGCGCGCGCGCCCGTTGATGCGCCGACGGCGCAGGTGGCGCGGCTGGTCGCAGATAATGCGGCGCGGATCCTGATGGTCGGCGACATCGCCTATCCGAAAGGCTCGGCAACGGATTTCTCCGAATGGTTTGCGCCGGTGTGGGGCGAAATGAAGGCGCGGATATTACAGGTTCCCGGCAATCACGAATATGAAACGCCCGACGCAGAACCCTACTACCAATACTTTGGCGCTACCGCCGGTGAAGCGAGTCGCGGATACATAGCAATATCGATTCCGCGCAAGGGTCGACGCGGGAACGCTGGCTCAAGCAGGAGCTTGCGAGCCATCCGTCGCGCTGCACCTTGGCATTTTGGCGCCATCCCCCCTTCAGTTCCGGGCGCCACGGCAACACCCCGTCGATGCAGGCCATTTGGAAAGATCTTGACCAAGCAGGCGCGGAGATCGCGATCACAGGTCACGATCACGACTATGAGCGCTTCGCACCCCAGAGAGACGCGGGTACGGCCGATTCCCGCGCGGTATCCGCGAATTCGTAGTTGGTACCGGCGGCGCCGTGCTCCGCCCATTCGCGCAAATCCAGCCCAAGAGCGAGGTACAGATAGCCGATAGTTTTGGTGCGCTCAAACTTACACTGGGGGAGACGGGTTATGAATGGCAGTTTTTGCCAGCCAATGGTGGTAAGGTCAATGACCAAGGCGCCGGAACGTGCCACGAGTAACTCAATTTTGGCGATCAACAGGAACTTTGAATACAATGAATACCAACAAAGTCGCTCAGGTTACGCTGATATTTTGGATTATGAAGATTTGCGCAACCACGGTTGGCGAGACCGGCGGCGACCTGATTTCCATGACGTTAAGCGTCGGCTATGCAATAAGCTCACTGATCCTGATCGGGTTTTTCATCGTCGTACTTATTGCTCAACTCAAAGCCAAGGCCTTTCACCCGATTTTGTATTGGGGTGTCATCCTGGCGACCAGCACAGCCGGAACGACAATCTCGGATTTTATGGATCGCACCCTCGGATTCGGCTATGCGACAGGTTCATTAGTCCTGATCACGATCCTGATCGTTATACTGGTTTCTTGGCGTCTTATCGTCGGCAATCTGTCGGTTGATCACATCAGCGATCGAAAGATCGAAATGTTCTATTGGATGGCGATCCTCGCATCTAACACCCTTGGAACCGCGCTGGGTGACTTTCTCGCAGACAGCTCCGGGCTTGGATTCGCGCTCAGCAACTTGCTGATCGCGAGCGCGATTGCCGTCATTGCATTGGCTTATTACGTCACGCCAATCTCAAGGACTGTTTTGTTCTGGGCCGCATTCGTATTGACGCGACCGTTCGGTGCTACGATGGGTGATCTGCTGACGAAGACTTCGAAGCAAGGCGGACTGGGCTTTGGCACGATCGGTTCATCGGCGGTGCTTATGTTGATTTTAGTCGCCCTCATTTACTGGCGCATAGTAAATGACCGCCACCAAACGATCGCGTCGCTTAAACCGAGGGAACCATCTTGATCGAATCGGCTGCTTAGTGAGTAGTACTTTCAGATACGCGAGCGCGATAGCACGCACGGTCATTCAGTGTTCTATTTCGTTGATTCTGGTTATCGCGCCCGATGTAACGGCTCGCGATCTATTACCCAGCATTACCGCGCGAAGCGCACGCGACAAAATCGCGCGCCCGGCGGACATTCCTTCCGATCAGGACCTCGAACAAGCGGGCGCCGTCATCGGTGAAGTCATCCTGGATACCCAGGACATATTTGCCACCGATACACCGGAAGAGGATGCCGTGTTGTTCCGCCTCATGAACCGTCTTCACATTCAGACCAAACCGAGCACCATCGCCCAGCAACTTCTATTCCAAACCGGCGAAGCTTACGCTGGCCAAAAATTGGATGAATCCGAACGTCTGCTGCGAACCCGACGTTACTTGTTCGACGCGCGCATTTACCCGGTTGCCTATCATGATGGCCGCGTCGACGTTAAAGTCCATACGCGCGACGTTTGGACGCTTCAACCGGGTATCTCGTTCGGGCGTAGCGGGGGAACCAATAGCGCCGGCATCAAGATCGGCGAGACGAACCTATTCGGTTACGGCAAGCAACTGTCGCTGAATTACAACTCCAATGTCGATCGCAAGTCCACCATTTTAGACTACCTTGATCCGCAGCTATTCGGTTCGCGCTGGGCTCTGGCGACACAGTGGGCCAACAATAGCGACGGACGCAGAAAGGCCCTGGCCATCGAGCATCCCTTTTTTTCGCTCGATACCCGTTGGGCTGCGGGCGTGCGATTGTCGGACGAGCGTCGTGTCGATTCAATTTACGATCTTGGCAATAGCACTGATCAATACGGCGTAAGGCAACGTGGCGCGACGGTCTACGGCGGTTGGTCCGATGGTTTGCACGATCATTGGACGACGCGCTGGACCGCCGGTGTAACGTATGACGACAACCAGTTCGAACCGCGAGCCGGCCCGCAAGGTTCGGGATTCGCGCCGCCCTCGCGTAAACTGGTCTATCCGTGGATCGGCTACGACGTGCTCGAAGACCGTTACCAAAAGCTCGAGAACCTTAACCAGATTGGCCGCACCGAAGATTTCAGTCTTGGATGGCGCGCTGGAATTCAGGCAGGTGTCGCATCCACATCGTATGGCGCCGATCGTAATGCGCTGAT
>JANMJR010000038.1:0-3165 GCA_031371465.1 Pseudomonadota bacterium | reverse complement strand
CATGAAAATGGGCGCGCAATCAGCGGCGGCGCGGCGCGCATGGCCCAGTACACGCAAACATCTTCTGCAACTTTTTCCGCACCTCGCCGAGCGGCAAGGCCAATACGCCGGAACACTTTCGGGCGGCGAACAGCAGATGCTCGCCATCGCGCGCGGGCTTGCCTCGTGCCCGCGCTTGTTAATGCTGGATGAACCCTCGATGGGACTCGCACCCAAGATCGCCGATCAGATCTTCGACACGATCGAGAAGATTCACAAGGAAGACGGCATCGCGGTGCTTCTGGTTGAACAACGCGTCGGTGAAGCGCTTTCCACCTGCGATCACGGCTATGTGCTGGAGTCGGGCGGCATGGCGCTCGCCGGCCCCCGCGCCATGCTGCTCGCCGATAGACGCGTCAAACAGGCCTATCTTGGCGCATGAGTTGCCTCATTCGAAAATACTCTACAATTTCATCAAATCAGGAGGAGATAGATATGACATTCAACATTCGACGCGCAGCAGTCTCACCGCGGCGCCATAGCCTGTTATCGATATTAGTGCTAACTGCATTGACACCTTGGTTCGCTGGTTCAGCGCAGGCACAATCCAAGGACGTTAAAGTCGCGGTTGCCGTACCCCTATCAGGGGCCTGGGCGCGCAACGGCGAACTTCATTTGAAGGGCGCGCAGATGGCGGTGGATGACATTAACGCCGCCGGCGGTATCAAGGCACTGGGTGGAGCGAAGCTGAAGTTAATTGTCGCCGATGCCGGTGACTCCGCCGAGAAGGCCAAAAATGCGGCGCAGCGATTGCTATCCCAAGATCCCGATCTGGTCGGTGGGACCGGGGCCTTTCTCAGCTCGTTTACTCTGGCGATCACGGAGGTAACCGAGCGAGCGCAAGTGCCGTGGCTGACGCTGTCGTACTCCGATCAAATCACCGCGCGCGGGTACCAGTATGTGTTTCAAACCTCGCCCGTCGCGAGCAAGATGGCGGAGGATGCGTTGCCCGTCCTGCTACAGATCAGTAAACACGCTAACGCGGCGACGCCACAAACAGTAGGCATTATCATGGACAACACTGCGTCCCCGGTGAGCTTCACCAAGGCCATGCGCGCGGGCGGCTTCGACAAATTGGGATTGAAACTGGTTGTCGACGAAGTGTTCACCCCACCGCTGAGCGACGCTACTTCGATGGTGCAAAAGGTGCGCAATGCGCGCCCCGACTTGCTGCTGATGCTCACCACCAACGTGCCCGACACCAAGCTCGTGCTTGAGAAGCTCAGCGAAATGGGCCTGGGTAAAGGGCGCTTGGCCGTGGTCGCCAATGGCGGCGCAATGAGCGCGCCGGAGTTGTTAAACGTCATGGGCAAAGAGTTGATGGAAGGCTTGATGGTCATCATCGCCAACTGGGGTGGTAAGGGAAACGAAAAACTTGTCGAGCAGTTCAAAGCCAAGACCAAAGAGCCTTGGATGACGCAAGACAGCATGTCCACTTACGGTGATATGTGGATTCTCAAAGATGCGATGGAATTGGCGAAGTCAGCGGATCCGAAGAAGGTCGGCGCCGCGATGCACGCGATGGACGGCAGTCAAAGTTCATCGCGCTACTTTCCTGGCGGCAACGTCAAGTTCGACGCGAATGGTCGGCGAGTGGGCGCGGAATTGGTGATCCTGCAATGGCAGAATGGCGAACCCAAGCCGGTCTATCCACCCTCATTAGCCGTGACACAGGCGGTATGGTCGAAGAAATAACTAGCCTTTAGCTATGTCGGTGTTAAACAGTTGGCTTCAGGATGTTCGTGTGTTGGACCTTTCGCAGTACATCTCGGGGCCGCTCGCGACGTTGTTGCTAGCGGACTTCGGCGCCGACGTGTTGAAAATCGAGCCACCGCTGGGCGATGAGATGCGCAACCTCGGCCCACGCGATGCAGCAGGACGCCCGATCTTCTACGAATCGATCAACGCGGGTAAGCGTGTGCGGCGCATGGATTTGAAGCGTCCGGAAGTGCGCGAGGAATTTTTGCAACTGGCCGCAAACGTCGATGTGCTGATTGAATCGTTTCGGCCTGGAGTCATGGCGCGGTTGGGACTGGGCTACGCGACAATTTCCAGGATCAATCCACGCATCATATATTGCTCGCTCAGCGGCTATGGCGTTGGCGGCCCGTTGGAGCAGGCGGCAGGTCACGATGCCAACTATCTGGCGCAGGCGGGCGTCCTGCATCGCAACGGTGACAACGCCCCGATGTACTTCGATCCACCCATTGCAGACACCAGCGGATCGCTGTTCGCTGTCATCGCCATTCAAGGCGCGCTACATGCGCGCGACCGCAGCGGGGGTGGCTGTTTCATCGATATGGCGTTGGCCGATGTCGCTGCGCCACTACAGCTTTTCCGCGTCGCCGATTATGGCGCGCGCGGCTACTCTCCCTCACGCAACGAAACCTACCTCAATGGCGGCGCCGCCCGCTACCGCATTTATCAGACTGCCGATGGGAGGCATGTCGCCCTAGGTGCATTGGAAGAAAAATTCTGGCGCTGCTTCTGCGAAGCAGCCGGCCGACCCGAGTGGGTTGAGCGCATCGATGAACCGATGCCGCAGCAGGGCTTGACCGCCGATATCGCCGCCTATTTCTCCACGTTAACTTTAGAGGCCTGCACGCTACGCTTCGCCGCGCCGGACTGCTGCGTCACGCCGGTACTCACCGTTGGCGAGGCCATGGAGTCGGACTATAGTCGTCAACGTGGGCTGGTGCGGCGGAGCGCAGCAGGCGATTTGCAAACATTGTTTCCGGCCCGCGTTGATGGTGCGCCGCCGGCGACACGTCCGGCGGTGAAGGAGGAATGGCGATAAGGTGTCATTGCGAACTGCCTATATCGGCGCCACCAAAATTGCACACTAACAATGAACTCGGCATTGTTTTTAAACATGTCATCCTGAGCAACGCGAAGGATCTGCTTTTTGCGGCCGGTAAAGCAGATCCTTCGCTGCGCTCAGGATGACAATGATTAAGGTGCTCGCAATGACAGCGCAAAAATTTACTCCGCGCCGCTCGAGGATAATCCGTAGACCTTGCTCGCGGTAGCACTAAACAGCGCTCGCTTTTCCGTTGCGCTCGCCTGCCCCGCAACGCGCTTGAAAGCATTCCAAATCACGGCATAGCTGCACGTTCCCTTATCCAC
>JANMJR010000032.1:0-5537 GCA_031371465.1 Pseudomonadota bacterium | reverse complement strand
CACCATCGGAATGCCGAGGCGTTTTGCCTCGATCGCGAGACGCAAATTGAGCTTAAGATTGGTCGCGTCGGTCACGCAAACGACCAGATCCGGCCGCGCTTCGCCTTGCGCCGTGCCGAGAATGACGTCGCGAGTGATGGTCTCGTCGACGCTGATGGCGTTGAGGCTATAGGCGCCGGGTAAATCGAGTAGCCGCACGCGTTTGCCCGATGCGGTCGTGAATAATCCTTCTTTGCGCTCGACGGTGACGCCGGCATAGTTCGCGACTTTTTGCCGCGCGCCGGTGAGCAAATTGAATAGCGCCGTTTTGCCGCAATTAGGATTGCCGAGCAAGGCGACGTGTAATGTGGAAACGGCGGCGCTCATTTTTTAGCTATCCGCGACCACGTAAACATAGTCTGCTTCAAAGCGGCGTAACGCGAACGTCGTGCCGCCAATGCGCACCGCGATCGGTTCTCGACCGGGATGGCCGTGAGCAATCACTCTCACCTTTTCGCCGGGAACAAAGCCGATCTCGACCAGGCGCTGAATCACCGCGAGGTCGGCTTCGGAGTCCGATTTGCTGACCGAACTGATAGTTGCGGCCACGCTAACCGGCAATTCCGCCAGACTGAATTCTTGTGTATTCATAGCCCTGTTGGCAATTGCTGTCCCGCTGCGGTTTTGTGCCGTCGCTATATCGAACTGTATAGAGCCTTGACCGCCAAGCGTAACTGACATTATTCCAACCCGTTAATCTGTTTAAATCGAATGGATGACGTTAACAGTAATGAGAATAGTTCCTATTTCAGTATATATCAAGTGGTTGAGCCATTCAAATTTAAAGGCGGGGAGTAAAACCTGATCGACCGCTCACAGAATGCCGCCCCGTTGCCTTGCGTTGCCAGCTAAAAACGCTAAGCTTCAAAAACAACAAAAAAAGGACAACACAATTGAAAGAAAAACTCGCTCTGTTAAAGAATTTAGAGGAAGATTGCCTATCCATACAACGGTCTTTGGCGATTATTCAATCGGCGCAACGCATTGTAACGTTCTACACATCCGATGAACGCGAGCGGTTGTTAAACGAATATGTAGCCCTTAAGAGCCGCGGCCAAACTGCGCGGGATGGCGTTTCAGATCCCAACAGCGCGCTCGCCATCTTCCAGCAAGACCATCCCGACGTGGCGCTGATTGTCGATGTGTTGTTGAGCGGCGAGTCAATCGATCTGAGTGGCCTAAAGCTCAGCATCTGAGATTCACGTTCAACAACGCTGTGTTCGCACGCTGAAAATCCGGTCTGCTAAGATACCGCTCTTGATTCAAATTAGGCGATCCCATGGCGACTCAACAAATTCCCGTCACCATCCTAACGGGCTTTCTCGGCAGCGGTAAAACAACGCTGCTCAATCGCATCCTGCAGGAACCCCACGGCCAGCGCATCGCCGTGATCGAAAACGAGTTCGGTGAAGCGGGTATCGATAATGAAATCCTGCTGCAAGATCGCGATGAGCAGATCATCGAAATGAACAACGGCTGCATCTGCTGCACCGTGCGCGGCGATTTAGTGCGCATCCTCGGCGATCTCGCCGACAAACGCAACAGCGGCGAACTGAAGTTTGATCGAGTGGTGATCGAAACCACCGGCCTCGCCGATCCGGCGCCCGTGGCGCAGACGTTCTTTGTCGAAGATAAAGTGCACGAGCATTATTTGCTCGATGCCGTCATCACGCTGGTGGACGCCAAGCACGCGCCGATGCAGCTCAAAGACCATCACGAAGCGCAGGAGCAGGTGGGTTTCGCCGATCGTATTTTGATTTCCAAAAGCGATCTGGTCAGCGAAGGCGAGACCGCGGCCTTAAGCGCCCATTTGAAAAGATTGAATCCCCGGGCGCCGATCAAGTCCGTGCATTTCGGCAAGACCGACATCGCCGATATTCTCGATGTGCGCGGCTTTAATCTCGACGACATTCTTGCCATCGAACCGGATTTTCTGGAAGAGAATCATCACGAACACGACGATGAAATTTCTTCCTTTGTATTCCGCGACAAAAAACCGTTCATCATGGAAAAGCTCGACACTTTTCTGGGAGGCCTCGTCGAAATTTACGGCGCCGACATGCTGCGCTACAAGGGTGTGTTGAATGTTCACGGCAATGACAAGCGCGTGGTGTTCCAGGGCGTGCATATGCTGATGGCGAGCGATCTGGGTAAGCCCTGGGAAAACGCCGAGCGCGAAAGCGTGCTGGTTTTCATCGGGCGAACTTTACCCAAGGATGTTTTCGAAGCGGGATTGCGCACCTGCCTGGTCAAATAGAGGCTAGGGGCTCGGGACTAGGGGCTGGTTCCTCGCGCGGTCGCTAATGATTGAACTCCATCAAATTCGCCATGGTTACGGCGATCGTACCGTTCTCGACCTCCCGCATTTTCAACTCGGCGCTGGTGAAGAATGTTTAATCCTCGGTCAATCGGGCAGCGGCAAGACCACGTTGCTGCACATCCTCGCTGGCATCCTCAAGCCCAGCGAAGGTGAGGTGAAGATCGGCGGCGCCAGTCTGAATGCAATGAATGGCACAGCGCTGGATCGCTTTCGCGGTCAAAACATCGGCATCGTGCTGCAAAAGCTCCATCTCATCGCGCCGATTTCCGTGCTGCAAAATTTATTGTTGGCGCAAACTTTGTCGGGCCGGCCGTCGGACGAAGCCGCCGCGATGAAGTTGCTGGAAAACCTGGGCATTGCCTCGTTCAGCAAATCCAAACCCACCCAGCTGTCCCATGGCCAAGCGCAGCGTCTGGCCATTGCTCGCGCGGTGATTAATCAACCGAAGCTGCTGATCGCCGACGAGCCGACATCGAATTTGGATGATAAGCATGCCGAAGAAGCGCTCCAGATCTTGCGTTCCCAGGCCCATGCTTGCGGCGCCGCATTGGTATTGGCGACCCACGATGCCCGCGTCAAGGCGCACATTGGGCGGCGCTTGGAGCTCACTGCCCCATGAAAAAACATGTCATCCTGAGCAACGCGAAGGATCTGCTGTCCGTAGAACGCGGCAGGCGGTCAAAAAGCAAATCCGTCGCGTCGCTCAGGATGACAGCCCTAGGGTGGATCAAGCATAGCCGATCCACCGGTTTGTTGATGGTGGATCCGGCGCTACGCTGGTGGCAGCATGTGTACTTATGCCACGCCTTGATCCACCCTACGAGTGAGTTGCGATGAAACTGTTGCAACTCGCTCTCGCCTACCTGCGCCACCGCCCGCTCAACACGTTATTGAATGTGATTCTGCTCGCGCTAGGCGTGGCGATGATCGTGGTGTTGCTGCTGTTTTCCGCGCAAGTCGAAGATCGCCTCACCCGCGATTCGCGCGGCATCGATATGGTGGTCGGCGCCAAGGGCAGCCCGCTGCAACTGATCCTTTCAAGCATTTATCAGATCGACATGCCGACGGGAAATATTCCCCTGGCCGACGCGAAAAAACTCAAATCCCATCCGATGATCAAGACCATCGTGCCGCTTGCGCTCGGCGATGCGTTTCGTGGCTTTCGCATTGTCGGCACCGAGCATAGTTATCTCAAACTCTATGCAGCGAAACTTGCACAAGGCGAATTGTGGAGCAAGCCCTTGGACGCCACTCTCGGCGCGGCCGTGGCCAAAAAAACCGGGCTTAAGTTAGGCGACACCTTCAGCGGATCCCATGGCCTAGGTGCGGGCGGCGGCGAGCATGAGGCGGCGCCGTTCAAAGTGGTCGGCATCCTCGCGGAGACGGGCAGCGTCGCCGATCGCTTGGTCCTGACGGGTATCGACAGCGTGTGGAAAATGCATGAGCACCATGCAGTACGCGAAGAAAAACAAGAAACAGATGAAGGCAAAGAAGTTACCTCGTTGCTGATCCAATATCGCTCACCCATCGCCGGCGCCTCGCTGCCGCGCGAGATCAATAGCCAGAGCCTCATGCAGGCCGCGTCCCCGGCCTTCGAAACAGCGCGGCTCTTGACCTTGGTCGGCTTCGGCGTCGACACCCTGCGCGCGTTCGCGATTGTTCTCATGGCCAGCGCGCTGTTGTCCATGTTCATTGCGCTCACCAACACCTTGGACGAGCGCCGCTACGACCTTGCTATTATGCGCACCCTCGGCGCCGGGAACGCATGGTTATTCGCGCTAGTCTTATTGCAAGGCGTGTTGCTGGCCGGCCTCGGCGCGCTGATCGGCATCGCACTCGGTCATTTGGCTGCGCAGGCGCTCGGAATGTGGTTCAATATTACCCAGCAAATGGCCTTCACCGGCTTGACTTGGGTGAAGGAAGAATTTTGGTTGATCGTGGTAGCGATTGCGGTCGGAATCATCGCGGCGATATTGCCGGCGATCCGCGCTTACCGCACAGACATCGCGGAAACGTTAGCGAAAGAATGAGGAGAAGATATGCGTAAGTTAATCGTGTTGGTTTCGGCTTTGGCAATCTGTGGCGCGAGCCAAGCGCAAGACAAATACAAAACCTCGGGCGACAGCAAGCCTGCGGCCGCCGCGCAAAGTACCGTGCCGCACGCGATGAACCCCGAGCAGGCGGGCATGGCGCAACAGCTGTTGCCGAAAATTCCAGGGCTCACGTCCTGGGAAATACTGCAACAAGCCGAGCTTATGAACCTCAACGCCTCCGGCCCGCGCAAGAGCCACATCGGTGAGCCCGGCAAGGGTGGCGTGTTTGGCGTTGCTGCGGAAGACGACACGCCGGCGAAATTCGAAGTTGTCTTCAGTCCGGAAGTAAAAAAGCTCAATAACAAAGAAATCAAAGTTGCGGGCTTCATGATGCCGATCGAACAGCGCGAAAGCCACAAGCGTTTCATGCTCTCCGCTGTCCCACCGGGCTGCCCGTTCTGTTTACCCGGCGGCCCGAACTCCATCATCGAAGTGTTCGTCAAAAAGCCGCTCAAGTATACGACGGACGCCATCGTCCTTAACGGCACGATGAATTTGCTCAAAGACGATCCGAGTGGATTTTATTACCGGATGATCGAAGCAACCGCAGATCGTTGAAGTACCGCGCCAGACGCTGCGTGGATACTGGGTAGCCCTGGGCCAGTGGCCACCTCGTAGGCTGGCCACTGGCCCAGGGCCAGAGGCGCGCTGGTATTTGCTCTTCCGGCAACACGAGAAACGTAAGGTGGGACCCGCTCTATCCCGCACCAGAAAAGGAAAACTGAGATACACTAGGGTCAAATGAAGTTCACCGCCGCTTATCGCCGCCGTCGTTTGACAGCGTTTTTCATCACGCTGCTGGCCGCGACCTTGTTTTTGGCGAGCCCGATCACGGCGTTTGCCCACTTGCTTGCCGCCCATGGATCGGTGACCGCGCAACAATCCGACGCTGACCAGCAGGCGCCCCATGCACCGCTGTGTAAGCTTTGCCTTGGTTTCGTCGCAGGGTCGGCGGCGGCGAATAACCATGTTCCTTCGCTCGCAATTGTTCTTCCCCCGCGGCACTCCCCAGAAACCGCGCCAGTCGGGCATTTCCGGCCCGTCCCACTGGCGCCTTATCGCTCTCGCGCACCCCCCATTCTCTA
>JANMJR010000513.1:0-15866 GCA_031371465.1 Pseudomonadota bacterium | reverse complement strand
CTGGCCCGACTGGCGCGTCGTCGATGATTTGTTAACGACGCCGGAACTCGATATTCACAGTCGGAGATCAGAGCCTTGCCTTACGTGTATGGCCTGAACCGAGAACTCAACCGCATTATTGACCGCCTACGTCCACCGATCCACCGGGATCCGGAACAACTGGCGCTTCCTTTTCCGCCGTTCTGGAAACATCAACACGAATTTCTGCGCCGGCGCAGCGACCACCCGTGAGTAAGCGAATCTCCTTGACTATAGGCCCAATGGGCCTATAGTTACGTGGTAGGCAAAGCAACTACCCACAGGAAACAATAATGGCAATTATCACATTCGACACCGATACCGCTATCCAAAAACTCATCGCCAGCGGTTATGTTGACGACCAAGCGAGAGCAATCGTCCGTACCGTCGTGGACGCACAAGCTGCACTCGCAACTAAAGATGACCTTGAACTGGCACTGGCCCCACTGAAAACAGAAGCAGCCGTGCTGAAATGGATGATGGGGGTCTTACTCGCAATGAACCTGTCCCTGGTGATCAAAACGTTTTTCCCGTGATCAAGAAACCGCCCACCCCAACCCAGATCGCCAACCTACGAGCTCGAAGCGGACTCACCCAAACCGAGATAGCCGCGCTGTTGCACACCATCGACCGGACATGGCGCAAGTGGGAACTGGGCGAACGAGCAATGAATCCCGCTCTGTGGGAACTCCTGAATCTAAAGCTGCCTAGCCGCTAATTAGGACTAAACGGCGCTTTAAAATCGACGTTCGGCGTTGCCGCATGACCGACCAGGGACGATGATCTTCCCTCGTATTCAGGCTCTGAAACACTCGTGCCTTTGTACGTAACCGTGTACCCACTCTTTCAGTCGCGTATCGATAACGAATCCGCCGAGCCGTTCACGTAGTTGAAGGCCGTGCTGGAAAGCAAGTCGCAAGGCAAGGTATCAATCGAGTATCGCATGAGCGATGCTCATATAGATCGGAATTCCGACCAGGATGTTGAGCGGAAACGTGATCCCGAGCGACATGCCCAGGTACAGCGATGGATTGGCCTCCGGAATCGCGTAGCGCAACACCGCCGGCACAGCGATATAGGAGGCGCTGGCGGCGAGCACCATCAGAATGCCCGCATCACCGGCGGGCAAGCGGGCCACTATTGCCAAAACCAGCGCGAGCGCGGCGTGGCTAATCGGCGCGAGGACAGCGTAGACGATTACCCACGGCGATTTGCCGCGAATTTCGCGGACATTCCGCGCGGCCATCAATCCCATATCTAGTAGAAAGAGCGCCAACATTCCTTTGAACAGACCGACGGAAAACGGCTGCATCGCAGCCTTGCCCTCCGCGCCCGACAGCATGCCGACGACCATCGCGCCGAGCAGCAGTAACTGCGCCCCGTCGGTAAGGGACTCGTGCAGGATCTTGCGCAACGAAGTCTCCGATTTCGCCGATCCGCTTTTCCCAGAGTCCGATACCCGTTTGCGCAACGCGTTTGCGAACAGCACCGCCATGATGATCGCCGGCGATTCCATCAATGCCATCGCGGCGGCCATATGTCCACCGTAGGCAAGATCATGGGCGTCCAGATATTGCACGGCCGTGATAAAGGTCACCGCGCTCACCGAGCCATAGGTCGCCGCGATCGCGGCCGCATCGAAGCCGGAAATAAATCGTTTGAGAAGTTGATAACTGACGATAGGAACGATCACCGCAAGCGCGATCGCGCAAGCTAAACTGCTTGCGACTTGCGCTGTCAGCCCGGAATTCGCCAACGCGAATCCACCTTTCAACCCCAGCGCCATCAGCAAATACAGCGACAAAAATCGTGAGATCGGCGGTGGAATTTCGAGATTGGATCTAACGCCCCCAGCGAGCAGGCCAAACACGAAAAACAAAATCGCCGGATCGCGAAGGCTTTGCATGGGTAATTTTAGGTTCTTATATCCGAAGCAATTGTAGCTTTTTAGAAGTATAAAGTGAAATCAATTTTTACGACAATATACATGGTGCTTTATCTATGATCGACCGGGTTAGCAAAACTCATTTGCAACGGAATTAGCGCGCAGACCGGTGTTTATTTGATCAAAGCCAATAATGATTTGAATTCGGGCGTACCCGCCTGCCCTATCCATTCAAACAACACCATCTCGGTCGTTGCGATTTCCACACCGGCGTCGCGCAGGCGGGCGAGGCCTAAAGCATAATTTTCTTGCTGGCGCGACGCTACCGCATCGGCGACCACCATCGTGGGATATCCCGCGGCTTTGAGGTCCAACGCCGTTTGCAGGACGCACACGTGCGCCTCCATTCCGCAGACGATCATTTGTTGGCGTTGAGTTTGCCGTAAGCGATCCGCGACGCCCGGTTCGCGCAAACATGAAAAGTGGGTCTTGTCGAACAACGCCGCGGACGGCAATAAATTGCGCAATAGCGCAACGGTGCGGCCCAAGCCCTTCGGATATTGTTCCGACGCGAGTATCGGCACGTTCAAATGCTGCGCGGCTTGAATGAGTTTTACGGCGTTTGCCACGACCGCATCGGCGTTCAAAATGGCGGGGGCTAATTTTTCTTGGATGTCTACGACCAACAATAAACTTTGTTCACGCCGCATGAGCATTGGGGCACCTCTACCGATTATTCTAAAGCCAGTGGATCGAAGAAACTGCTGCTGTTTGTTTGGGAAAGCAGATTCTTCGCTTTGCTTTCCATCAACTCAAGTTATCCACAGGGCATAGTCATCCTAATCCTTCCCCCTTTTCTAAAGGGGGATTGAGGGGGATTTTCAGGCGCCTACCCACCACGGCAAAATCCCTGGCCCTAGGCCACCCCGTCCCAGCCTCCCTTTAGAAAAGGGAGGGGCGAGCTCGCAGCCAGTTCAGGGTCCGTGTGCAGTTTCGCCCGAAACGGCAGGCTCAGAATAGCAGACTCTTGATTTTTAGATATCCGCGTCATTGAACTTTCAGCAACCCTTCGCGTTCGATGAAGCTGATCACGGTATCCAGTCCCGTACCAATTTTCAAATTGGTGAACACGAATGGCCGTTCACCACGCATACGTTTCGCGTCGCGCTCCATGATCTCCAACGATGCGCCGACCATCGGCGCAAGGTCTATTTTGTTGATGATCAGCAAATCGGATTTGGTAATGCCCGGCCCGCCTTTGCGCGGAATTTTTTCGCCACCGGCGACGTCGATGACATAGAGCGTCAGGTCAGATAATTCCGGGCTAAACGTCGCCGCCAAATTATCGCCGCCGCTTTCGACAAAAATCGCATCGAGTCCCGGAAAGCTTTGCGTGAGACGCGCCACGGCTTCGAGATTGATCGAGGCATCCTCGCGAATCGCCGTATGCGGGCAACCACCGGTCTCGACACCGACGATTCGCTCCGGCGCCAGCGCTTCTGCGCGCACCAGGATTTCCATGTCTTCTTTGGTATAGATATCGTTGGTCACGACGGCGATGTTGTAAGTGTCGCGCATACGCTTGCACAGCGCTTCTACCAATGCTGTTTTACCGGAGCCTACGGGCCCGCCGATGCCTATGCGTAAGGGTTGTTTGTCGTCCATTTTTTCCTAAGATCGAAATAATCGGCTGTATTGCGTTTCATGTTGCCCGGATAATATCGCGAGGCCCGGTGCGAGGTTGCAGAGATCATCGTCACCCAACTCCAACGCTTGCTCGACTACACGCGGCAGGTCTCGCCCCAAATTGAACAACAACCCCTGCCCCGCCACCTGGCCCAACGGGATCAACTTAATTGCGCCGATGACTTGATTCTCCAGCCATGACCATAGGTAAGCGGTAAGCGCTTCGTCCAGCGACACAGAAAAACTGACAGCGGCGAAACTAAATGCAGTTGGGAAACCTTTCGGTTGCATAGCGGCCAGAGTCATAACGCTGGTTGAACCAAAAAACTGGCCATCGAGTAAAAGTCTCGCCAGGGAATAACCCATCTGCTCCGTCTCGGCGCGTAGCTCCGCAGTCTCGCGCGAGGCCAAAAAATAGTGGTTCCAATAGACCGCGGAATCTAAGTCTTCCGCTTGCCAGGCGCGGTAAAGTCGCGCGACCAGGGGCATGTCCATGGTGGCCATGTTGAACTGCATCACGTCGCTGATCCATTGCCCTGCGCTTGCCTTATCGCGAACGATCTTCGCTTCGCATGCTGCTTCCAACCCTTGCGAATAACTGTACGCTCCCACGGGCAAGGCGGGGCTTGCCAGTTGCAGTAATCGAACCAGCGCCAAGCTCATGGTTTATGCCGGTGAATTATCGGGCGGTAGCTTTCATCGCCATGACTGTGGCCACCGCCGTAGGCGCCCGCCTCGGGATCGAAGGGGAGCTCGACATCGCTGACCTTCGCACCCAATCCCAGCAACATATCGCGCAGTACAGAATCACGCTTTAGCTTCAACCAACCATCGCCGATTTCCAACGGCACGTGACGGTTGCCGAGATGATACGCGGCGCGCATCAACTGCAATGTCGATTCACAGCGCACCAGGTAAACCTTTTCCGGCGCCGCCACGACGCGCACCAATAGCCCTTCTTCGGTCTTTAAGAAATCACCATCGCGCAACATCGTACCGCGCTCAAGAAATACACCGACTTCGGCGCCTGACTCCAAGCGCGTGCGCAAGCGACTTTTTTGGCGACGATCGAACGGCAACACTAGGCGATCGTCGTAATGATCTTGCGGCATAACGCGCTCACGAATCAGCGCGATGTTTTCAGTTTTCGCAACCATCAAAACAGAAAATAGCGTTGCGCCATGGGCAACACTTTAGCCGGTTCGCAAACCAGATGCTCACCATCGGCGACAACGCGATAGGTCTCCGCATCGACCTCTATCTTCGGCAAGTAATCGTTGTGGATCATGTCGGATTTTTTCAACTTGCGCGTGCCTTTGACGGCGATCACCTGTTTGCCGAGCCCTAAGCGCGTGCGAATGTCGTTGGCGTGCGCCGCTTGCGAAACGAAGGTGAACGAGGTGGCCTGCAACGCGCCACCGAAAGCGCCAAACATGGGTCGGTAATGCACCGGCTGCGGCGTGGGAATAGACGCATTGGGGTCACCCATTGCCGCGGCGATAATCATGCCGCCTTTCACGATCAACGACGGCTTGACGCCGAAGAACGCCGGCTTCCACAGCACCAGATCGGCAAGTTTACCCACTTCGATGGAACCAACCGCGTGGGAAATCCCATGGGTGATGGCCGGATTGATCGTGTACTTCGCGATATAACGTTTGGCACGTTGATTGTCGTTATCTTTGCGATCGCCCTTGAGTGCGCCGCGCTGAGACTTCATTTTATGGGCCGTCTGCCACGTGCGCATGATGACTTCACCAACGCGGCCCATGGCTTGCGAGTCAGATGACATCATGCTGATGGCGCCGAGGTCGTGCAGAATATCTTCGGCAGCGATGGTCTCGGGGCGGATGCGCGATTCCGCAAACGCGACGTCTTCAACAATCTTCGGATCTAGATGATGACACACCATTAACATATCCAGATGTTCGTCAAGCGTATTCACCGTATAGGGTCGGGTCGGATTGGTCGACGACGGCAACACGTTCGCTTCGCCACACACTTTGATAATGTCAGGCGCGTGACCGCCGCCGGCGCCTTCCGTGTGGAAGCTATGGATGGTGCGGCCTTTGAACGCAGCAACAGTCGTTTCGACGAAGCCCGCTTCGTTCAACGTGTCCGTATGGATCGCAACTTGCACGTCCATCTTATCGGCAACGGCAAGGCAGTTGTCGATGGCGGCCGGTGTGGTGCCCCAGTCTTCGTGAAGCTTCAGGCCGATGGCGCCTGCTTCGATTTGTTCGATCAGCGGCCGCGGCAAACTCACATTACCTTTGCCGAGAAAACCCAAGTTCATCGGCAAGCCGTCGGCGGCGAGCAGCATGCTGTGTAAATGCCATGGTCCTGGTGTGCACGTGGTCGCGTTGGTTCCCGCCGCTGGCCCCGTGCCGCCGCCGATCATGGTGGTGATGCCGGACATCAGCGCGTCATCCACTTGTTGCGGCGAAATGAAATGAATGTGCGTGTCGATGCCGCCGGCGGTGACGATCATGCCCTCCCCCGCGATCACTTCCGTCGCGCCGCCGATAACAATGGTCACACCCGGTTGAATATCCGGATTCCCGGCCTTACCGATGGCCGCGATGCGGCCACCTTTGAGACCGATATCCGCTTTGACGATGCCCCAATGGTCAAGTATCAACGCGTTGGTGATGACGGTATCGACGACATCTTTGTGGGCGCGCTGGCTTTGCCCCATGCCGTCGCGGATGACCTTGCCGCCGCCGAACTTGACCTCTTCGCCATAGATGGTGAAATCTTTCTCGACTTCGATCCAAAGATCCGTATCGGCCAAGCGCACGCAATCGCCGACGCTGGGGCCGAACATTTCCGCATAGGCCGTTCTATCCATGCGCCGGCTCATTTAGCTTTTCCGGCGCGGTTGAGTTTGCCCATGATCTTGCCGTTGAAGCCATACACGGTGCGGTCTCCGGCAAGTGCGACGAGTTCGACGCTACGCTCCTGTCCCGGCTCGAAGCGCACCGCCGTGCCCGCCGGAATATTCAGGCGAAATCCCGTCGCCTTGCCGCGATCGAAGGCCAGGGCTTCGTTGGTTTCGCCGAAGTGAAAATGGGACCCCACTTGGATCGGCCGGTCACCCGTATTTGCCACGCTAATCGTGATGATCTCGCGACCTCGATTGATCTCGATTTCGCCTGCTTTGATTTTCATTTCACCGGGAATCATGCTCACTTAACCTATGGGATTATGGACGGTGACCAGCTTCGTGCCGTCGGGAAAAGTCGCTTCGACTTGGATGTCGGGAATCATTTCCGGCACGCCTTCCATCACATCGGCACGGGCGAGTAGCGTCGTGCCATAGCTCATCAAATCGGCGACGCTGCGTCCGTCCCGCGCGCCTTCCATAATCGCCGCGCTGATGTACGCGACCGACTCTGGGTAGTTAAGTTTCAAACCTCGGGCCTTGCGGCGCTCTGCCACCAGCGAGGCGGTGAACAGCAGCAATTTATCTTTTTCGCGCGGTGTTAACTCCATGTTCTCCTCTCACGTGGACCAGATCCGCGGCGTCTGAACGGCGCGGCCAAAATAGTGCGGCCGCAGTTCGCGCCATAGGGACTGCAAAAAACTTTTCGCGTCCTCGACTCGATGACCAAGGTAGCGCGCCGTCAACACTTGCGGCAGTGCGCTGATCGCGACACGGGCGCCGTCGCCTACAGCAATCGCCCTGCAAGCGCCTACCAGAGCGGCGTTCTGGGCATTGCTCACGGCAACCAGGGTGGCCACAACGGGACATCCGGCAAGCCCAACAGGCGAGTTGAGCATGGCGGAATTACCGGAGATTTGACCGCGCTCCAGCCACAACGGGACGCCGTTACGGCTGACGCGCCAGGCTTGCTCGTAACGCCCCTGCGCGAACCGCTCTTGCGCTGCAATTCTACCTAAAACGAGTATATCCCATGCGAGGTAATGGGCGCCCTCGGCCAATTCGACGCAAATGCTCTGACGTGCACGCGCGGAGTTGAACACAATGGCTTCTTGCGGCAACCATTCGAGACTTGCGCCCGCAGCTACTTTGAGCGTGACCTGCTGCTCGGCCAAATCGCCTTCGCTGCGATACCACTTGGTCGCGCCGGGCGTGGTGATGAGCGCGTGGGCATCCGATTCAAGCGTGACATGAATGGCAAGACGATCGCCGGCGACAATGCCGCCCGGCGGATGCACGATGATGCTATGGCAAACCGCATCGCCCTCTGGGTAGAACGGCTTTTGCACCCGCAATGGGCCATAATGGCGCCGCTGCGTGATGACACTGCGGCCATCGCGTTTCTCATAACGCAATGTTAGTTCGGCAATGGATGCCTGCTGCGCGAATTCCTCCGCGACAATCACACCGCAACGTAGGTGCAGACTTTCAGTTCTTTCATGTCTTTCCCCTCTCCACTGAGCACGATTTCTCCTCGCGTCATCACCGCAAAAAAATCGGCGAGACGCTCTGCGAAATCATAATACTGCTCAACGAGAAGGATTGCCATATCGCCGCGCTGCGTCAGGAGGCGAATGACGCGTTCGATGTCTTTGATAATGGACGGCTGAATGCCTTCGGTCGGCTCGTCCAAGATCAACACTTTCGGATCGCCCACCAAGGCGCGCGCGATGGCGAGTTGTTGCTGCTGGCCGCCGGAGAGATCCCCGCCGCGGCGCTGGCGCATTTCCTTTAACACCGGAAAAAGCGTGTAAATATAATCCGGTATGGACTTCGCCTGGCTCGCTTTTTTCACCGCCATGCCCATGAATAGATTTTCTTCCACCGTCAAGCGCGCAAAAATTTCCCGGCCTTGCGGCACATAGGCGATGCCGTTAGCCGCGCGTCGATGCGGCCGCCAGGCGCTGATTTCTTTGCCATCCAGGGTCACCTTGCCGGATGCGATCGGCAACACGCCCATCATGCATTTCAGCAAGGTGGTCTTGCCCACGCCGTTGCGCCCGAGTAGGGTGGTGCATTTTCCGACCTCGAGCGACAGATCGACGTTACGCAGCGTATGGCTGCTGCCGTAGAATTGATTGAGTTGTTCGACCGCAAGCATCATCGCCCCAGATAAACTTCGATCACGCGCTCATCGCGCTGCACCTGATCCATGTTGCCCTCGGCCAGCACACTGCCTTCGTGTAACACCGTGACCTTATTGGCGATGGAGGCGACGAAATCCATATCGTGTTCAACCACTACGATCGAGTGACTGCCCGCTAGTTCCTGTATGAGCTCGGCCGTGCGCTCGGTCTCCTCGTCGGTCATGCCGGCGACCGGTTCGTCGAGTAAAATCAATTTTGGTTCTTGCATGAGCAGCATGCCGATTTCCAGCCATTGCTTTTGACCATGTGAGAGCGAACCCGCCAAGTGATTTCGCTGCCCATTGAGTTGTATCAGGCGCAGCATGTCGTGGATGCTTGCGATTTGGTCGACCGTTAATTCCGCGAGCAGTGATCGCCGCACGCGCTTGTCGGTCTTCATTGCCAGTTCGAGATTTTCAAATACGCTGTGGCGCTCGAACACCGTCGGGCGCTGAAATTTTCGGCCGATGCCCGCGTGGGCGATCTGCGGCTCAGTCATTCGCGTTAAGTCCATCGTCTGGCCGAAAAACGCCGACCCGCTGTCTGGTCTAGTCTTGCCGGTAATCACGTCCATCATCGTCGTTTTGCCGGCGCCGTTGGGGCCGATAATGCAGCGCAGCTCGCTGGCCTCGATGGTTAGCGATAAGTTATTCAAGGCTTTGAAGCCATCGAAGCTGACGGTTACCGATTCCAAATAGAGTATCGGGCCGTGGCTGACGTCAACCTCATCGCTCGCGGCGATGCGGCCGTAGGCACTGTCGCTGCTGCTGCCTGAGATGGATTGCGAAGCGCTCATACCGTCGTCTCCTCGGCCAACTTGGCCGGGCGCGGCACGGGCATTTCGCGTTCAACCGGGCTCGCTTGTGGTCGCGTAGGTGCTGTTCGTTTTCTCAACAAACCGACTACCCCTTGCGGCATAAATAACGTCACGGCGATAAACAAAAATCCCAACACATACAGCCAATATTCCGGCATCGCGACGGTGAACCAACTCTTCGCTAAATTCACCAGCGCGGCGCCGACCAAGGCGCCGACTAAGGTTCCACGGCCACCCACCGCCGTCCAGATCGCGATCTCGATGGAATTCGCCGGCGACATTTCGCTGGGATTGATGATGCCCACTTGCGGCACATATAGCGCGCCGGCGATACCGCATAAAACAGCGGAAAAAGTCCAAACGAAAAGTTTGTACGGCAACGGATCGTAACCGGAAAACATCACCCGGCTTTCCGCATCACGAATGGCCGTGAGCACACGACCGAGCTTGGATTTGACGATGTAGCGGCAGGCCAGAAGCGCAATGATCAAAGTTGTACCCGTGATGATGAACAGCGCCGCTTTCGTGCTCGGATCGGTGATGCGAAAACCTAATATCCATTTAAAGTCCGTGAAACCATTGTTGCCGCCGAAGCCCGTGTTGTTACGAAAGAACAGCAGCATAAAGGCGAAGGTCAGCGCTTGGGTGATGATGGAAAAATACACGCCCTTAATGCGCGAGCGAAACGCGAAGTAGCCGAACACGAAGGCTAATATTCCCGGCACTAACACCACCAGCAACAGCGCATACCAAAAATGTTCCGTGAAGGACCAATACCAGGGATATTCTTTCCAATCCAGAAATACCATGAAGTCCGGCAAGTGGCTCTGGTATTGCCCTTCGTGACCGATCATGCGCATCAGATACATGCCCATGGCGTAACCGCCCAGCGCGAAAAATACACCGTGCCCCAAACTCAGGATGCCGCTGTAGCCCCAGATCAAATCCATTGCCAGGGCCACCATCATGTAACACATGATTTTGCCAAGCAGATTGATGGTGTAGCTCGATACGTGCAGCGGATGATCGGGATCCGTGGCGAGGTTGAGGGTGGGCAAAATAACCAGCACGATGAGCGCGAACGCAGCCAACGCGATCCAGCCTTTCGCCGTATAGAGCAATGGAATTCTTCTCATCATGCCATCGCCTCGGCGCTTCTGCCCTTGAGCGCGAACAAACCCTGCGGACGTTTTTGTATGAATAGAATGATGAACACTAAAACTAGAATCTTCGCCATCACTGCACCGGCATAGGGCTCCAAGTATTTATTCACTTCGCCCAGGCCGATGGCCGCGATGATGGTTCCCGCCAACTGCCCTACCCCGCCCAGCACCACGACCATGAACGAATCGACGATATAGCTTTGCCCCAATTCGGGACCGACGTTGCCCAGTTGCGACAGCGCCACGCCGCCTAAACCCGCGATCCCAGAGCCAAGGCCGAAGGTCCACATGTCGATCCTGCCGGTGGGTACGCCGACGCAATCGGCCATGGTGCGGTTTTGTGTCACGGCTCGAACAAACAGGCCGAGGCGGGTTTTATTCAGCAAAAACCAAACCAGCCCGACCACCACGATGGCGAAGAAAATAATCACGATGCGGTTATACGGCAGCGTCAATCCGCTGGAAAAACTAATGCCGCCGGACATCCAACTCGGATTGGACACTTCGACATTCTGCGCGCCGAATGTGGTGCGCACGATCTGAATGAGGATGAGGCTGATGCCCCAAGTGCAGAGCAAGGTTTCCAACGGCCGGCCGTAGAGGAAGCGAATGACACCGCGCTCCAGCGCCATCCCGACCAGCGCCGTTAGGAGAAAGGCAAAGGGGACGGCGGCCGCCAGATACCAATCGATTGACGCCGGAAAATATTGCCGAAACAGCGATTGCATGATGAACGTCGCATAGGCGCCGATCATCAGCAATTCACCGTGGGCCATGTTGATAATGCCCATGAGACCGAAGGTGATCGCCAGGCCCAGCGCGGCGAGCAATAACACACTCCCCAGGCTCAGGCCATTGAATGCATGGCTCGCCAATTCCAAGCGCGATAGCCGGCCTTGAATATTATTCAGCGCTTCAATGGCGGCCAAGCGCACGGCGCCGTCGGGCTCGCCATAACTGCCGTCTGGTTTTTTCTCTACCATGACGGCGAGTAGCGTTTTGACGTTTGGATTGCTCGTCGCCGCTAAGGCGTTAACCGCGTCGAGCCTTATTTTTGCATCGGCATTCTTCAGACTGATCTGCGCTTTGGTGAGCAGCAAGATTTCCTTCACTTCCGCGTCTTGCTCCTTCGGCAAAACCCGTTCGATTCCCGGCAGCGAACCTTCGTCGGCGTCGGCTTGTAACTGTTTCGCCGAGGCGAGTCGAACGGTACGATCCGGCGCCGATAATTTGAGCGCGGCGAGTGCGGCGTTCAATTCGCGGCGCACACGGTTGTTAATGTCGATGGATGCGAGATCGTCTGGAATGGGTTCAATTGATTTTGCGCTTACGGCATCGACTGCTTTGTCGTTGGCGACGATCACCAGTTTGCCTTGCGGCGATAGGTGCAACGTGCCGTCGAACAGCGCTTGCAGCGCCGGTATGGCAGCAAGATCGCCACTGTCTGCGAGCTTGCCAATGGCCGCGATTTTCGCGTCGTTCTCTTCTGCGGCGAGGTCTTTGAGCAGATCGGCATCCATCGCCAGCGCACTCATCGGCGCCCATAACAACAGCCACAGCCACGACCGAAAAGTATTCACGGAGATCCTTGGGGTAATTTTTCTTATGAACAAACAGGGGCCGACATCGCGCCGGCCCCATCGAACCTTACTTGCCTGCTACGACCGGCTCGTCTTTCTTTTTGTCATTACCCGCTATGTACGGGCTCCACGGATTGGCGCGAATCGGGCCCGCGGTTTTCCATACCACGCTGAACTGACCATCGGCCTTTACTTCGCCGATCAACACCGGCTTATGCAGATGATGATTTTTCTCGTCCATCTTGGCGACGAAACCCGACGGTGCTTTGAAAGTCTGACCAGCCATCGCGACGATGACTTTGTCCACGTCGGTGGTCTTGGCTTTCTCAACCGCTTGCTTCCACATGTGGATGCCAATGTAAGTGGCTTCCATCGGATCGTTGGTCAGTGGCTTATCGGCGCTCGATAGGCCCTTGGCTTTCGTGTAGGCAGCCCATTTCTTTTTGAACGCATCGTTCGCGGGGTTCTTCATCGACATGAAGTAATTCCATGCGGCGAGGTGGCCCACCAGCGGCTTGGTATCGACACCGCGCAATTCCTCTTCACCGACGGAGAATGCGACCACCGGAACGTCCGTCGCCTTCAAGCCTTGATTACCCAATTCCTTGTAGAAGGGCACGTTGGAATCGCCGTTGATGGTGGAGACCACGGCCGTCTTGCCGCCCGCCGCAAATTTCTTGATGTCGCCAACAATGGTTTGATAGTCGCTATGACCGAACGGCGTGTAGATCTCTTCGATGTCCTTTTCATCCACGCCTTTGGATTTCAAGAACGCGCTCAGAATTTTGTTGGTGGTGCGCGGATAAACGTAATCGGTACCGAGCAGGAACCAACGTTTCGCCCCACCACCGTCTTTGCTCATCAAGTATTCAACGGCGGGAATGGCTTGTTGATTCGGCGCCGCGCCGGTGTAGAACACATTTTTCGACAGTTCTTCACCTTCATACTGCACCGGGTAATACAGCAAGCCGTTGAGTTCTTCGAATACCGGCAGTACGGATTTGCGCGACACGGAGGTCCAGCAACCGAATACCGCGGCAACCTTATCTTGCGTCAAAAGCTGGCGCGCCTTCTCGGCGAACAACGGCCAGTTCGAGGCGGGATCGACCACTACCGGCTCGATCTTTTTACCCATCACACCACCGGCGGCATTGATCTCATCGAATGCCATCAGGGCAACATCTTTTAAAACAGTTTCGCTGATGGCCATGGTGCCGGACAGCGAATGCAACACGCCGACCTTAATGGTATCGGCGGCACGGGCGGCGCCGGCGAACGCCAGCGAAGCCGCGAGGACGGACATTGTCAGAAAATTGCGACGCTTCATTCCAAATCTCCCGAGGAAGTTATAAACGGATTTAAAATGATCTCAATCGATCACACCTCCACTAATGCATACACCATGCCAACTCTTGAATTATCCTTAAAGCAGGCTGGAGAGCCAATATCCATGAGTTTCTTCAAGGCATGCACTAAAATAGTTGGGACACTGAGCGCCACAGCCCTCTCGCACTGCCGTAGTGCGAATGCCATTTTCGAGCACTCAATTCGGGCGTGGCGTGAATAAAGGAACGCTCTTTTTAGTTCCCGTTCCGCTTGCCGATAGCCAACCGGGAAATGTGGCGCCGCCAAATATCTCGGCGTTGGTTGCGGGTCTTTCAATCTTTGTGGTGGAGAATGCCAAGACCGCGCGGCGATGGCTGAAATGGTATGGACATCCCACCGAATTGCGGCAACTCACGATTTTGGAAATGAAAGAATCGGACCGGCGCGAAGATCTTCTTGCCTATCTTGCGCCGTTGCTGGAGGGAAAAAATGTCGGCCTAATGTCGGAAGTCGGCTGTCCCGGCGTCGCCGATCCCGGCGCGAATGTGGTGCGCGAAGCACACCGGGCGGGAATACGCGTCACCCCCCTAGTGGGCCCCTCCTCGATCTTGCTCGCGCTTATGGCGAGCGGGCTGAATGGCCAGCGCTTCGCCTTTCAAGGCTATTTGCCAGTGGATCGCAACGAACGAGTTAAGGCGATCAGCACGCTGGAACAGCGCTCGCGCCGCGACGATGAAACGCAAATTTTTATCGAAACGCCGTATAGAAATGCGGTGCTATTTCAGGCGTTGATCGATACCTGCCAAAGGGCGACTTTGCTTTGCCTTGCGGCAGATGTGACGGGTACCGATGAGATAATTGTTACTCGCACGATCGGCGAATGGAGGAAACAAGTTCCTGATTTGGAAAAGCGACCGACGGTGTTTTTGTTGCTTGCGACGTAAGCAAGTCTCCAGCATGTCATCCTGAGCAAGGCGAAGGATCTGCTTTTGCCGCAGAGAAAGCAGGTTCTTCGCTGCGCTCAGGATGACATACCTATTTAAGCTGCGGCGCCGCTGAACCGCTATTCAAAAACGCACTCGCCGCCCCAATTCCAAACCGCTTCGCCAAGCGTTCCGGCAAACTTTCGTGCGCCGAATAGTCGACGATCTCTTCCGCTTTGATCACCTCACGGGCGACATAGTCCAAGCTGCCAAGGCCATCGGCGAGGCCAAGCTTGATCCCTTCCTCCCCGCTCCAAATCAAGCCCGTGAACATGTCTGGCGTTTCCTTTAGCCGTTGGCCGCGGCCATCACGAACCACTTTGATGAATTGATCATGAATTTGTTTGATCATCGCCCTGGCATACTCCGCGTGCTTGGGATCAAGCGGCGAGAAAGGATCGAGCATGCCCTTGTTCGCGCCGGCGGTGATGAGGCGGCGTTCCACACCGAGTTTTTCCATGGCGCCGGTGAATCCAAAACCATCCATCAACACGCCGATGGAGCCGATCAAGCTCGCCTTATCGACAAAAATTTTATCGGCCGCCACCGCGATGTAATAGCCGCCCGAGGCGCATACATCATCCACCACGGCGTATAAGGGAATCTTCGGATAATTACCGCGCAGCCGTTTGATTTCGTCGTTGATCTGACCCGCCTGCACCGGGCTGCCGCCGGGACTGTTAATGCGCAACACCACGCCCTGGGTCTTGCTGTCCTTGAAAGCGGAGCGCAAGCCCTCAAGAATGCGTTCCGCCGAGGCCTCATTGCCGTCGGCGATCACACCGCGAATATCGATCAACGCAGTATGCTGGGCTGACACTACACCGGCGCCGTGACGCAACCAACCCATCGCGGCGACCAGTACGAAAATCAGATAGGTAAAAGTGAGTATCTTGAAGAAAATGCCCCAACGCCGCGTGCGCCGCTGTTCTTCCAGCGCGGAGTAGGCGAGCTTCTCAATGGTCTTGCGTTCCCAGTTCGGTTCTGTTGTTTCGTTCATAGCGTTAAGTTTCCAACCAATAAAGATATCCGTCGAGTTCCTCCACCGGCACTTTGACTAAGCTGCGGCCTTTGCACGGACCGGCGCAGCAATAACCACTGTCGGGGAAGAACGCCGCGCCATGGGTGGCGCAAATTAAGTATAACGTGCTTTCGTCAAAGAACTCGCCTTCCTGCCAATCCAGCTCCGTCCCCTGGTGGGGGCAACTGTTGAGATAGGCATAGGCTTTGCCGTCTTTGCGCACGGCAAAGGCGGGCAAGGATTTCGCACCCCACGGCAAATCGAAGCGCACGCCGGTACCGCCGTCTTCAATACGGCTCGATGCGCAGATCAAGCGT
>JANMJR010000472.1:0-1802 GCA_031371465.1 Pseudomonadota bacterium | reverse complement strand
GGCGAAAACGTGTTGTGCGTATGTTCGTAACGAAAATCCGAGGGCAATGCGCCAGTGGTCGCGTCGCGCCGTCGATAGGCCAATTCGGTTTGCAAAATACCGGCGGTGCTGGTGCCCAGAAACACACCGATGCGCGCAGCGCCGTAATGCTCGCGCAGACGCGCGACGGCTTGCTCAAAACCGTCTTGCCGCAGACCCAACTGAGCCAATCGATTATTGCGACACTCGAAATCCTTGAGATCGTCGCGCAGGGGCGCGAGTTCGGCGTCAGGCACTTGGCCGACATAAGTATCGAGTTCAACCGTTTCAAACGCACAATGGGTGAGGCCCGAGCGGCGCTCGCGCAACGCCGTGGATAACGCGTTGCGACCGACGCCAAGGCAGTTGGCGGTCGTGTAGCTACGAACAATGAGTGGTTGCATATCTATTTCTACGCCCCGGCGGGATTTGGGCGAATTAAACCTTACCCGTATAATATCAACTCTAGCGACTGCACGGCGCGTCAGCCAATCTAAGCGACATTATGAGCAACATTCAAACATTGACCAGCCAAGAACAAAGGCTTGCGGACCTCATCGTGTCCACTCTGAATTTGGAAGTCGCGCCCGAGCAGATCGAGCCGGAGGCGCCGCTCTACAAAGATGGACTGGGGCTGGATTCCATCGACATCCTGGAAATCGCCTTGGCCGTTTCCAAAACCTATGGCTTTCAAATCAAGTCCGACGACAGCGATAATGTTCGCATTTTCACGTCGCTGCGCAGCCTTAATCAACACATCGAAGCGAACCGAACGAAGTAATCCCCATGACGGTTAACGTCGGCTGGCCGATCAAGGTTATCAGCGTGGCTGCCGTGGTGGCCTATCCGTTGATTTTGCATTTTTTTGTTGTGAAAAATGCCGCCGGACCGTTCGGCATTGGCCTGGCAATGCTGCCCATCGTCAGCTACCTCTTTTGGGTGATGCGCAGCACAAAACACCCGTTAAGAACGGCGTTACTGCTTGCGCTTGGCGCGCTGTTGCTCGGCATCGCCTGGACTGCCAAACTAATCGATTTCTCCGCCGCCTATTATTTTGAGCATGTGTTGTTTAATGCCTTGCTGATGCTGTTGTTCGGAAGCAGTCTGTTACCGGGACGCGAGCCGCTGATTTCGAGTTTGGCCCGTCGCGTCCACGGTTCGCTTCCCATGGAGATCGCAGCGTACACGGTGACGGTCACGTGGGTTTGGACGATTTATTTCGCCGCGACTATCGTCATTTCACTCCTGCTCTATTATTTCGCGCCGCTCACGGTCTGGTCTTTTTTCGCCAACGTGCTGGGGATACCGCTCGCAATTTTGCTCTTTGTCGGCGAATATTTTTACCGCATCAAAACGATACCGAATTTCCCTCACGTGTCGATTTTCAAGGGCATGCAAGCCATGGCCGATCACACCAATGCAAAGGCGGAAATCAAGTAATCGTTGTGCGATGTCAATTCCGTTAATTCAACACCAAAATGCCGATCAGCCCGTGGCCTACCTCCCCGGCGCGGTCATTGCCGCCAGACAGTTCGTCAGCGACGTGCAGTCCCTTGCAGCGCAGCTCCCGCAGGGGCGCTACGTCATTAACTTATGCGGCGATCGGTATCGCTTCGCGGTGGGTTTGTGCGCCGCCTTGGTGCGCGGCCAGATCAGTTTGTTGCCGCCGAATTACACGCCCGCATTTATCGCCTCGCTGGTGGACGATCATCCGGGCTTGTATGGCTTGACGGATAGTCCGCTCACGGAAATCGACCTTGAGCGGTTTGATTTTCCCACGCTCG
>JANMJR010000404.1:0-2043 GCA_031371465.1 Pseudomonadota bacterium | reverse complement strand
GTGTTGAAGCACGGCGACGCACTGTCGATTTTCTTTTTTAACGAGATCAACCGCGCGCGGCCGCAGGTCCATTCGCTGTTGTTACGGGTAATGGCCGAACGCAGCGCCAACGCCTTTAATCGCGAATATCGCTTTCCGCACATGATCGTGTTCGCTGATCGCAATCGTGTCGAGAAAGATGAGACCTTTGAGATATCATCCGCCGCGCGCGACCGCTTTTCCATGGAACTATTGATCGAAACACCAACCGACATCGCGACGCAAAAAGCGTTGATGTTCGATACCGCGTTTCACGATGTCGATCGGCTGATCGAACGCGTCGCCCCCAGCATGATTCCGTTCACCGAATTAAACGACATTGGCGCCACCATTCAGGACAGTATCAAGGCCAGCGAGACCTTGCAAAAATATGCGATGGACTTGTGGCAGGCCACCCGGACACCGACCGACTTCGGCGTCAACATCAGCGGTGTGAATATGAAGGAGTTGATCCTAGCCGGCGCCAGTCCGCGCGGCATGGGCATGTTGATGCGCGCGGCGCGGGTGAAGGCGTGGCTGGAAAATCGCGAATTCCTTACGCCGGAAGACCTGCAAGCGGTGTATCACGAAACCATGGCGCATCGCGTCTTTTTCAGCCCCATTTATGAAATGCGCCGCAGTGAAGTTTCGCGCGCATTGATGGAGCAAATCTTGCAGAAGATTTCTGCGCCATGATGACACACAACAGACCAAACCATTGCTTCCCTCCCCTTCAAGGGGAGGGGTAGGGTGGGGATGGGTATTTCGAGCCGCGTCGATACCGGGTGGCCTCGGGCCATTGGCATGCAACCACAGAAGCCTAAAACTCCGCGCCAATACTGGCTCTCAGAAAGTTTGCCAAAAATAAACTAAACATTTTCCTATGCGATCGTGGCTCGCGCGAATTCTTAAAACCGAACGACACGAATTTCCCGCCCTGCTCTGGGCGTTTTTTTATTTCTTTTGTTTACTCTGTAGCTACTACATCTTGCGTCCGGTGCGCGACGAAATGGGCATCCAGGGTGGTGTCGATAAATTGCAATGGCTGTTCAGCGCAACTTTCGTCGGCATGCTCGTCGCCGTACCGTTTTTTGGCTTTTTGTCGGCGCGGTTTGCACGCCAACGCCTGATTCCGATCGTCTATTGTTTTTTCGCCGCGAACCTTTTACTTTTTTACCTGCTCATGCAGAACGGCGTCGACAAAGTCATCCTCGCGCGCACATTTTTCGTTTGGGTCAGCGTGTTCAATCTATTCGTCATCTCCATATTCTGGAGTTTCATGGCGGATATTTTTTCTAACGCGCAAGCGCGACGATTGTTTGGCGTCATCGCCGCCGGCGGCAGCACCGGCGCGATCGCCGGACCGTTACTGACGGCGTCGCTGGTTGGTCACATCGGCGCCCATCATTTATTATTGTTGTCGATTGGATTGCTGTTGCTCAGCACGCTTGCCGTCGCCAGGCTCAACACCTGGGCGCGAATTCACGGTAGCGGCAAGAGCGAAGCACGGCCGATCGGCGGCAGCATTTGGGCCGGTATCAAACTCACCGTCAAATCGCCTTACTTGATCGGAATGTCAATTTACTTGTTGTTCCTCACCTTACTGGCGACGCTGATTTATTTTGAACAGATGCGCCTGGTCGCTGAGCAACTGCACGACTCGGCCGCACGCACGCGGCTGTTCGCGCAAATCGATTTGACCGTGAATGTGCTCACATTGATGGTGGAAATTTTCCTCACCAATCGGCTGATCGGTCGCTTCGGCGTGGCGCTACTATTGATGGTGCTGCCGCTGCTCAACGTGGTTGGGTTTGGCGCGCTGGTTGTCGCGCCCACCCTCGCCGTCCTCGTCGTGTTTCAAGCCTTGCGCCGCGTGGTCGAATATGCGCTTGTCCGCCCGGTTCGCGAAATCTTGTTCACCGTCGTCTCACGCGAAGAAAAATACAAAGCGAAAAATTTTATCGACACGGTCGTTTATCGCGGTGGCGATGCCATGAGCGGCTGGCTGTCGAGCTTTCTCAAAGG
>JANMJR010000425.1:0-4259 GCA_031371465.1 Pseudomonadota bacterium | reverse complement strand
CGCAGCGCGATGTCCCATTGCCCTTGCAACTGCGGCTTGTCGCTATGGATGGTGAGATAGCTGTCACTCGGTTTGTGGGCGTGCGCCAGCAGGGCGAACAATGCCAAGCCAAATAAAACGGCGATGCGATAAATCAGCATGGAAATCGAAGGGTGGTCATGGGTCCGTGGAGATTATACGTGATGGCTCGGCGCGCGCGAAACGACCAAAATGCAACAGCACCGTGGGCAGGATGAGTAAGTTGAGTATCGTGGACGTGGTGAGTCCGCCGACGATGATCGCCGCCATGGGGCCCTCGATCTCGCGCCCCGGCTCGCCGCTACCGAGGGCGAGGGGCATCAATCCCAGCGCGGTGACCAGCGCCGTCATCAGGATCGAGGGCAAGCGCTCGGCCGCGCCGAGCTTGGCGGTTTCGATGTTCCACGGCCGTTGCTCGACTTCCACCAAGTGCTGATAGTGGGACACCAGCATGATGGAATTGCGCAACGTAATCCCGAACAACGTGACAAATCCCACCAGCGAACCGAGCGATAACCAGCCGCCGCTGAACAACACCGCGAGCACGCCGCCAAACAAAGCAAACGGCAAATTCAAGAACGTGATAACCAGATTGCGCACATTGCCAAACGCGAGATACAGCAAAATGAAAATGCCGACACCGGCGAGCGCCGAATGCAGAATCAATTCCTCGCGCGCCGCAGCCTGGGCGCCCGCCGCACCGCTGACGGAAAAATAATTCCCCGGCGCGAAACGCGCCTGGCTATTGATTTTCGCCCGCGCCTCGTCGACGAAATCCTCGACGTCACGATTGTTGACGTTGCAGGTAATGGTCTGCAACCGTTTGCCTTGATCGTGAAGAATTTTGTAACGGCCAGTCACCTGCTGAATATCGGCGACGTCTTTTAAGGCGATTAATTTTCCGCGCGGTGTGCGCAACGGCAGTTGTCCCGCTTGGCTCAAATCCCGTTTGAATTCGTCCGCCAAGGTCACGGCGATGCCGATGACTTCGTTGCCTTGATAGACCTGGCCAACGGGCAAACCCTCGTACACCGTTTGAATCGTTTCCAATACGTCCGCCGGCAGCAATCCCCATAGCCGCAATTTGTCGTGGCGCAAGCGAATCGACAATTGCGGCAATCCCGGCGGCGCCTGAACTTGCACATCGGTCGCGCCACGCACGCTGCTGAGCATCGCGGCGATGGCGTAAGCATCGCGATCCAAGTTGTCTAACTCGGGGCCGAATAAATTGATCACCACCGGCGCGGCGTATCCCGCTACCGTTTCACCGATACGCTCCGTCAAAAACGTATTCACGGCAAAATTCACGCCTAGATAATCCGACAATCCGCTGGTTTTCAATTCTTCTTCGTTTTTGGACTCGACTTTGGCGGCGCGTTTTTGCGAATCGAGAAAATCTTCTTCCTGCGCTTGGGCGCCGGTCAACACCTGGCGAATGTCGTCGAGTATGCGTTTTTGTTCCGCGCCAGGCTTGGAACCGATCTCCACTTCAAATTCGCTGTAGTGGGAGCCGAAGGTGTCCGGTCCGTTGGCGGCGCGGCCCACCCATTGGGCGACGGACTGCACGCCGCCGATCTTGCCGATTTCGCGCGCGACGATCGACCCCAGGCGCAATGATTCTTTTTCCGAGGTGCCGGGAATCGCCGACATGTGAATAATGTAATGCCCTTCTTTCAACGCCGGAATAAACTCGCCGCGAAACAGCGGCAGCAGTGCCACGCCGATGGTCAACAGCAGCGCGGCGAACGAGAAGGTGCTGAGCGGATGGCGCTCGACCCAGCCGAGCAGGCGAATGTAAGGCGGCTTAATCCACGCGATCAGCGGTGGATCGCTGGCCTTGAGCGGCGCGTTCGACAGCATGAGATAGGACAATGCCGGCGTCACCGTTAGTGCCGTGACGAGCGAGGCCATGATCGCCAAAATGTAGGCGATGCCGAGCGGCGAAAACAATTTTCCGGCGACACCGCCGAGCGTTAACAGCGGCACAAACACCAGCGCGATGATGAAAGTGGCATACACCACCGACGAACGCACTTCCATCGATGCCCGGAACACCACGTCCCATGCGGCTCGTGGCGTGGTTGCCTGGCGATTTTCGCGCAGGCGGCGGAAAATATTCTCGGTATCGATAATGGCGTCGTCGACCACTTCACCCAAGGCAATCGCCAAACCGCCCAGCACCATAATGTTGAGACTGATGGCGAAATAATCCAAAACGATAATCGCGCTAATTAACGACAACGGAATGGCGGTGCTGGAAATAAACGCCGTGCGCCAATTAAATAAAAAGAAAAACAGCACGATGATCACCAGCGTCAGCCCGATCATCAAATCCCGTTTTAGATTTTGCACCGCCGTCTCGATGAAGTTGGCCGGACGAAACATCTGCGCATTCATTTTCACTTGCTCGCGGGCGACTAGCGGCTCGAGATCGGCAATCGCTGTTTCCAGCGCGAGCGTCACGGCATGGGTGTTGGCGCCTAGCTGGCCTTGGATGGCGAGAAACACGCCGGGCTTACCGTCGATTGCCGCCGCGCCGATGGACGGCGCGGCGCCTTGCTCGATGTTGGCAACATCGCCTAGCGTGATCGACTGGGTGGCCGTTTCATGCACCACGATTTGCGCCAACTGCCGCAGCGACAGGGTTTGTCCTTCGATGGTAACAATAATGCGTTGATTGGCATTCTCGATGAAACCGGCGCCGCGTACCGCACTCGCCTTGCGCGCCGCTGCTGTTACTCGCTCCAACGTCAGACCGTAACGCACCAGCTTCTGCGGCTGCACACGAATCTGCCACTGCTTCAAATCGCCGCCGAACACGTTGACATCCGCCACACCCGCGACGCCGAGCAAATGCGGCCGCACGATGCGATCAACGAAAGTGCGCAATTCCATTAACGAACGTTTCTCCGACGTCAGGCCGATGCCAAGCACCGTACTTGCGGAAGACGTCAGTGGGGTAATGTTTGGCGTCACCCCTTGCGGCAGCGTGCTTTGCGTGGTGGTGAGGCGTTCGGCGACCAGCTGGCGATTGCGATAGATGTCCGATCGATCGAAAAAAATCACCGTCACCACCGACAGGCCGGGAATCGATTGCGAGCGCAGGGATTGAATTCCCGGCACGCCGGAAATGCCATTCTCGATTGGTTGTGATACCAGCGTCTCGACCAATTCGGCGGACAAACCCGGCGCCTCGGTTTGGATCACCACTTGGGTCGGCGAAAATTCGGGAAAAACATCCAAGCTTGCGTTGTTAATCCGATACAAGCCATACACCATCACGGCAATTGCCAAAGCGATCACCACACCGGCGCGGCGTATGGAAAAACGAACGATGGAGGCAATCAAGGAAGGCTTTGCGTGTAAATTATTTGATTGCGTAGCATCGCTTAGTCGTCGTTTTCATCTTTTATTTGGTAACGAAATTCTTCCGACAGCAACAATTGCGCGCCGCTGACAACCACGCTATCGCCCGCCTTGAACGGCGCGCCGTTGAACCAACCATCGCCGGTTGAGTCGCCGCCGGACACTTCACGGCGCTCGAACGCTTCGTCGCCGCGCTTGAGGTAAACCCACGCTTTGCCGCCATGCCACACTTGTGCGGAAAATGGAATCGACACGCCGCTGCGGGCGCTGTTTGCGTCTTCCAACGTCGCGGCCACCCGCATACCGACGCGCAGGCCAACACCCGGCGCGCGATACCAAAAGGTGCGACCGGCAACTTCGCTGTCGGCTTGCAACGCCGGCGAAACATACTGGGCGAGAACGCTTTCGCCGGCGCCGCCGACTTGAGAAATTTTGATGGCCGCCGGCGGATCGCCGCCTTGCGTGCCCCAGGACAATTGCAGCAACACACTGCGGCCGCTCAACAGATCCTCGAATTCACGATTGCCGCCGAGCGCCATGCGACTCAGCACCTCGCCCCACTGTTGCCGCGCCGCGCTGCGAACGCTGGCCACTTCGCTTTCACTCGCTGCGCGTTTTGCTTGGTCGGATTTCCAATCGGATTCCGCCGACTGCACGGCGCGCAAACTAACCATTTGCTTATCGCGAAATAATGTCTGCATACGTTCATACTCGGCACTACTGCGCGTGAGCGACGCCTGCACCACGCGAATCTCATTTTGCGCCGCGACGTAACGCGCGCGTTGCTCGACCAGCGACTGAATGTTGACAACACTGCCGTAAATTTCCGCTTTGGATTGCAGCGTGTAGGCCTCCAGCGCACGCGTGACAATGGC
>JANMJR010000412.1:0-3068 GCA_031371465.1 Pseudomonadota bacterium | reverse complement strand
GTTTATTTACGACGATCAACGCGCTCTGGTTTACGCATCAATTGCGGCCCTGGCCGAAAAGCAAACTAACGGCATTGCCGTTATCGACCCCCAAGCGGGTGCTGTGGTTGCGACCATCGCGCTTTCGTCAGCCCCCAGCGTCATGGCGCTATCCGACGACCGTAGTATTCTTTATGTTGGCTTACCCGAAGTTGGAGCAGTGCAGCCCATCAACCTCACAACTCGATCTGCCGGCAGCCAATTCTCATTGGGTGTCTCAAGCGAATGCGCACGCCGCATACCAGAAGATATTGCCGTCGCGCCGGGAAGCAACGCCGTTGTCGCCGTCGCAAGCTCATCGGCATGCTCGACGGGATTCAATCGAGTTGCAGTGTTTGACAATGGCAAAGTGAGGGCCAGTCAACCCGATCTGGGATACGATGCGAATCGAATCGAGTATGGCGCCGATGGTTCCATAATCTACGGCGTGGATACTACTACGACTGGAAATGCGCTTACTGTTTTTGAGGTTGGCGCATCGGGCGTGACGGTGAAGAGGAAATTTAGTGAAATCGGATTGTCTGATTTTCGTTACTTCGACGGATTGTTATATCGCGTCAAGGATATTTTCAGTAACCCGGTAAAGGTTGTGAATCCAGAGAGCGGGCTTGCAACAAATCTATTTCAGTTCCCAGAACAACCGCCTTTTGGATTTAGATATGGCTCCCTGGATGCTGCAAACAAAAAAATGTACTTCCTGACGGCAACCGGGATCCGAATAAATGACCTGAATACCGGCCAACCCCTTGCATTTTATGAATTTCCAGTTGGGGAAATAGTTGCTTACCGGGACTTGACGAAGTTCGTATATTGGGGCCGTCGTGGTGTTGCCATTGCCAACGGGAACTCGATCGACATTTTTACGCTCTATAAACCGACAACACCTTAGTGCATCACTAAGTTTGCCGTGCCGATGAGGCAACTATGAAATAGTAATCCGGAACTGGGGGCGTCCATGCCTAACAGTGGCGAGTCCAAACAAAGATTTGAGGCGGCCACATGACACTGATCCGTCGAACAGCAAGCGATTAAATCCACCTCGGTCCGAAGCATGAGTTCAACGGATATTTCTTGAGTGGCGCCTCTCGCCGAATCCACACGGGACCCTGCGCCCACGCCAACCAGAGAACCCGCCTGCGTAATAAAAATATTGCCGCTAGCTGATTGCAATAACCGCAACGCCGCCCTCGCCAGCAGCTTTATCCAGCTTGGCCCGTGAAGAGGTATGCCTGAAACGCCGCGTCCGTATTGGCTCTGCGAGCACCCCCTCAACGCCTGCTTAACCAAGTAGGTTTTTCAATGCGGGAAATTGCTATTCTCCTCGCTCACAATAACTTGAAAAATCCATCGAGTGCGTTGCGTATGGTTTTCAACTTCTTAAGGAGGAATTGAAATGAAAGTATCCAGCATTCTGCTACGTGGAATATACGCAGTCATGCAGCCGGGTTTCATGGACGCGATCGTGCCGATTGTCGGCACGGCGGTGATTGGCAATGAATCGTTTCTTTGGAGCGCACAGAACGTTTCGATTATCGAAAACTGCGCCGCATGGCAAGGCGGAAATTACACCGAAAATTCCACCGATTGCGCCGGCACGGCGCTTTGGAACATGGCCAATTATTTCTTCAGTCGTGAATGGTGGGACGCGAATATTCGCACGCAAGGAGACTTCGATGGATTTCGCAAAGACTGGTCGGCGGTTTACTTCGGTATTCAGGATATGCGAGATCTTTATTACTTGAGTAAAGCATTTCAGCGCAGCTCAATCGCGGCAACGCCCGGATTTAATGATGACCTAAACGCGGCGTTGCAATCGATCAAGGCCAAGGCGCTTTTCATTTCCAATCCGAAGGATATGTTTTATCTTCCTAAGCAACTCGATGCCGCCGCCGCGCAAATCAAAAACGCGCAGATCGTGTCGATCAGGGCCGATGCCGGACATTTAATTTGCTGTGGCGTCGACCCGAACGCCTACTGGGTGATGGGTGAAGCCATTCGCGGCATACTCACTGAAACCGGTATAACGACGGCGGGAAAGTAACGCGCCGGCGATCGCACCGCAGGTTGGTGGAACGCCGAATCATTTGGTGTTCACAGCGTACACCGACGCAATCGCATCAGCGCTCAACCGAGGCAAGTGCACGCTCTACCGCGTCGATTAAGCCTTGCGCGGTGAACGGCTTGTCGACCCATGCGCTCACGCTCGCCTCCAAGTGGGCCAGCGCGTCGCGCGCGTCGCCGGTTTCGGCCGAAACAATTACAATGGGCAAATGGGATGTCGCTGGGTTCGCCCGTACTGCACGGATTACAGACGCGCCGTGCTCGTCGGGGAGAAGTAAGTCCAATGTCATCGCGCAATAACGGTGTTCGGCGAGGAGTTGTTTGGCCTGACCGGCGCTATAGGCGGTATCGGTAACGAACCCGGCGCGTTTCAAATAGATGGCGATCAGGTTCGCCATGTCGCGCTCGTCTTCGCAGATCAACACGCGCCGATCGTCGCCCTCCGCCGCCGTCAAGGCGCGGCGCTCGCGCCATTGCGGCAGCTCGAAGTAGAAAGTCGCGCCCTGTCCGGTAACCGAGTCGTAGCCGATGCTGCCCCCCATCTTCTCAACCAGGGCTTTACTGATACTGAGGCCTAATCCGGTGCCACCTTTTTGTCGCGTACTGGACGCATCAGCTTGGGCAAACTTTTGGAAGATGCGGTCGCGGAATTCTTCCGGCACGCCCGGGCCGCGGTCGCTTACCGATATGCGGATTTTGTCATCGATCTGTCGCGCCGAAATCGAAATACTCGCACCCGTGGGCGAAAATTTCGCAGCGTTCGACAGCAGATTGGTAATCACCTGCATTAGGCGGTCCGAATCTGCCCGCAGGCTAGCCTCGGCCAAAGGTTGCTTGAGTTCGAAGCGGACTCCCAGTTTGTCAGCGAACGCTCGATTCAAACTCAAGGCCTGCTGCAGAAAGACGCCGACGGGGACCGGCCGAAGCTCAATACTCATCAAGCCGGATTCAATTTTTTCGGTATCGAG
>JANMJR010000372.1:0-4301 GCA_031371465.1 Pseudomonadota bacterium | reverse complement strand
ATGGCTACCGCGTTGACCACTTAAAAGTTGTAGGAGAAAGCATGCAGCAACTGAACCCCTCCGAAATCAGCGAACTGATCAAGGCGAAGATTCAAAATCTCGCGCTGTCGGCTGATGTACGAAACCAAGGCTCGGTCGTATCGGTAACCGATGGTATCTGTCGTATTCATGGCCTGTCGGACGCCATGCAAGGCGAGATGTTGGAATTTCCGAATAACACATTTGGCTTGGCGTTGAATCTTGAGCGTGATTCCGTCGGCGCCGTGGTGTTGGGCGAATACGAACACATTTCCGAAGGCGATACCGTTAAAACAACGGGCCGCATTCTCGAAGTTCCTGTCGGCCCTGAACTGATCGGCCGCGTAGTCAATTCCCTCGGCCAGCCTATCGACGGCAAAGGCCCGATCAACGCCAAGTTGACGGACGTGATCGAGAAGGTCGCGCCGGGCGTTATCGCCCGTAAGTCGGTTTCACAGCCGGTGCAGACCGGTTTGAAATCCATCGACGCCATGGTGCCGGTCGGACGCGGCCAGCGCGAATTGATCATCGGCGATCGCCAAACCGGTAAGACCGCGGTGGCGGTCGATACGATCATCAACCAGAAAGGCAAAGACCTTTTCTGTATCTATGTCGCGGTGGGTCAGAAAGCATCGACCGTCGCGAACGTTGTGCGCAAGCTCGAAGAATACGGCGCGATGGAATACACCATCGTCGTTGCGGCGACTGCATCGGAATCGGCCGCGATGCAATACATTGCCCCGTACTCCGGTTGCACCATGGGCGAATACTTCCGCGATCGCGGACAAGACGCGCTGATTATTTATGACGATTTGACCAAGCAAGCTTGGGCGTATCGTCAAGTGTCGTTGTTGCTCCGCCGCCCGCCGGGCCGTGAAGCGTATCCGGGCGACGTGTTCTATTTGCACTCGCGTTTGTTGGAACGAGCGGCGCGCGTAAATGAAGAATACGTTGAGAAATTCACCAACGGCGCGGTCAAGGGCAAAACCGGTTCATTGACCGCATTACCGGTCATCGAAACCCAGGCCGGTGACGTGTCCGCGTTCGTGCCGACCAACGTGATTTCGATTACCGACGGTCAGATTTTCTTGGAATCGAGCCTGTTTAACGCGGGCATCCGCCCGGCGATTAACGCCGGTATCTCCGTCTCCCGTGTGGGTGGCGCCGCTCAGACCAAAGTCATTAAGAAGCTCGGTGGTGGCGTGCGTCTTGCGCTCGCTCAATATCGTGAGTTGGCCGCGTTCGCACAGTTTGCGTCTGATTTGGACGAAGCCACGCGCAAGCAGTTGGAGCGCGGCCGGATGGTGACCGAACTGATGAAACAGGCGCAGTACCAGCCGTTACAAGTTTGGGAAATGGCGTTGACTTTGTTCGCGGTCAACAGCGGTTACTACGACGATATTCCCGTTGGCAAAGCACTGAACGCCGAACGCGCGATGCGCGATCACGTTAAGTCTAAATACGCTGAATTGGCAAATCGCATCGAATCGACCAAAGATCTGTCGAAAGAGGACGAAGCGGCACTGCACGAAGCCATTAAAGACTTCAAGAAAAACGGTTCCTACTAACGCTCACTTGAACACGCAATAAAGGCATCGTAATGGCAGGTTCAAAAGAAATACGCACCAAGATCAAGAGCGTTCAAAACACGCGCAAGATCACCAAGGCCATGGAAATGGTCGCGGCGTCGAAAATGCGCAAAGCGCAAGAGCGTATGCGCGCCGCGCGCCCCTATGGCGAGAAGATTCGCAACGTCGCGGCACACATCAGCCATGCCAATCCGGAGTATCGCCATCCGTTCCTGATTACCCGCGACACGGTGAAGAAGGTCGGCATCATTGTCATCACGGCCGATAAGGGCCTGTGCGGTGGATTGAACACCAACGTTCTGCGCCTGGCGTTAGGTAAGATCAAAGAATGGGATAGCGAAGGCGAACAGTTTGAAGTGTGCTGCATTGGCAATCGAGGCCTGGGTTTTATGCAACGCCTTGGCGCCAATGTCGTGTCCCATGTTGTGGGCTTGGGGGACAAGCCACACATGGAAAAACTGATTGGCGCCGTGAAGCTGATGTTGGATGGCTATATCGAAGATCGCTTCGATCGCCTAATGATTTTTTACACGCGCTTTATTAACACCATGAAGCAAGAGGCGGTGATGGAACAATTGCTGCCGCTATCCGGCGAAAGACTCGGTGTGCCAAGCGGTTCCTGGGATTACATCTACGAGCCGGAGGCCAAGGTGGTGTTGGATCAGGCGCTCAGTCGCTATATCGAAGCGCTGATCTATCAAGCCGTGTCGGAAAACATGGCTTCTGAACAATCGGCACGCATGGTTGCGATGAAGTCGGCCAGTGATAACGCCGGTAACGTGATCGACGAATTGACGCTGATCTATAACAAAACCCGTCAGGCCGCGATTACCAAAGAACTCTCCGAGATTGTTGGCGGCGCCGCGGCGATCGGCTAAGCGGTCTTAACGAATTTACTGAATTGGGAACGAAAGGAAATTATGAATGCTGTTGCGACAGAGGGAAAAATCGTCCAGTGTATTGGCGCTGTGGTCGATATCCAGTTCCCACGCGAGGCGATGCCCCACGTATATGATGCATTGACGCTCACTGATAACACATCGAAATTCGCCGAAGCGGGGCTAACCTTCGAGGTGCAGCAACAGCTCGGTGACGGCGTGGTGCGCACCATCGCGATGGGATCGTCGGATGGTTTGCGTCGCGGCATGTCGGTTAAGGGTACGGGCAAAGGCATTAGCGTTCCCGTCGGAAAAGCCACACTGGGCCGCATCATGGACGTGTTGGGTCGTCCGATTGACGAGCGCGGCCCGATCGGCACCGACGAGCGCCGCGCTATTCATCAGCCCGCGCCGAAATTTGACGAACTTTCTCCTTCAGTTGAGTTGCTCGAAACCGGCATCAAGGTGATCGATTTAGTTTGTCCGTTCGCTAAGGGCGGCAAGGTCGGCCTGTTCGGCGGCGCCGGCGTGGGCAAGACCGTGAACATGCTGGAGCTCATCAACAACATCGCAAAAGAACACGCCGGTTTGTCCGTGTTCGCCGGTGTCGGTGAGCGTACTCGCGAGGGTAACGACTTTTACCACGAGATGACCGACGCGGGCGTTATCAACAAAGATAACTTAAACGAATCCAAAGTCGCGATGGTGTTCGGTCAGATGAACGAGCCACCCGGTAACCGTTTGCGCGTCGCGCTAACCGGCCTGACCATGGCAGAAAAATTCCGCGACGAAGGCCGCGATATTCTATTCTTCGTCGACAATATTTATCGCTACACCTTGGCCGGTACCGAAGTGTCCGCGCTGCTGGGTCGTATGCCGTCCGCCGTGGGTTATCAGCCGACGCTGGCGGAAGAAATGGGTCGCTTGCAAGAGCGCATCACGTCGACCAAGGTGGGCTCGATCACTTCTATTCAGGCCGTTTACGTGCCTGCGGATGACTTGACCGATCCATCACCGGCAACGACCTTCTTGCATCTTGACTCCACCGTCGTGCTTTCGCGCGATATCGCCTCGCTCGGTATTTACCCGGCGGTGGATCCGCTCGACTCCACCTCGCGCCAACTCGATCCGCTGGTCGTCGGCGAAGAGCATTACAACGTGGCCCGCGGTGTGCAAGCCACGTTGCAGCGCTACAAAGAATTGCGCGACATTATCGCGATTTTGGGTATGGACGAATTGTCGCCGGAAGATAAATTGGCCGTTGCCCGTGCGCGGAAGATCCAGCGCTTCTTGTCCCAGCCATTCCACGTCGCGGAAGTGTTTACCGGTTCGCCTGGCAAGTACGTCTCGCTCAAAGACACCATCAAAGGCTTCAAAGGCATTGTCGAGGGTGAGTATGATCATCTGCCCGAACAAGCGTTCTACATGGTTGGCGGCATCGAAGAGGCGGTTGAAAAGGCTAAGACTTTGTAGCATCGAGTGACTGGCACTAGGTTACTCATACCCTGCGCTTTTCAAGTCTTATTTTGCATAGGTAAACCATGGCAAACACCATTCACGTAGATGTAGTAAGCGCAGAAGAACAAATCTTTTCCGGCGAGGCGGAGTTTGTCGTATTGCCGGGCGAGGCGGGCGAGCTAGGCATATATCCACGCCATACGCCGCTCATTACGCGCATTAAGCCGGGCACCGTCAGGATCAAGGTTCCCGATCAAGCCGCAGAAGAGTTGGTGTTCGTCGCTGGTGGCATTCTCGAAGTTCAGCCCGGCGTAGTGACCGTGCTGGCCGATACCGCCATACGCGGCCACGACTTGGA
>JANMJR010000323.1:0-8511 GCA_031371465.1 Pseudomonadota bacterium | reverse complement strand
GCGCTCACGATGGCGGCCGCCAGCGGATGCTCGCTGCCTTGGTCTAGGCTCGCCGCCAGGCGCAGCACCTCGTCCTCGGTGTAGTTCGGCGCGGTCACGATGCGATTGAAGCGGGGCTTGCCTTCGGTCAAAGTCCCGGTCTTGTCCACGATCAGCGTGTTGACTTTGCACAGCATTTCGATTGCCGCCGCGTCGCGAAATAGCACGCCTTGAGTCGCGGCGTTGCCTGTGGCGACCATAATTGACATCGGCGTGGCCAGGCCCAGCGCGCAAGGACAAGCGATAATGAGCACGGCGACGGCATTGATCAGACCGTAAACCCAGCTTGGTTCAGGACCGAACAATCCCCAGCCGAAAAAAGTCAGTAGCGCAATACCAATGACGGACAGAACGAAATAACCGGCGACCTGATCTGCCATTCGTTGCATCGGCGCGCGCGAGCGCTGCGCCTGCACCACCATCTGTACGATGCTCGCCAATACGGTCTGTGCGCCCACCCGCTCTGAGCGCATCACCAGGGCGCCACTGGTGTTAAGGGTCGCGCCGACTAGCTTGTCGCCGGGGCGCTTGGTGACGGGAATGGGTTCGCCTGTCAGCATGGACTCATCCACCGCGCTGCCACCCTCCAATACGATGCCGTCGACAGGTACTTTCTCGCCGGGGCGAACCCGCAGCGTGTCCCCGACATGAACGTGGGTGAGGGGGACGTCTTCCTCGGCGCCGTCGGCGTTGATCCGGCGTGCCGTCTTGGGGGCTAAGCCGAGCAACGACTTAATCGCCGCCGAGGTTTGTGAACGGGCTTTGAGTTCAAGAATCTGACCGAGCAGGGTGAGCGAAATAATCACCGCCGCCGCCTCAAAGTAGACCGACACGCGGCCCATGGAAACGAACGACGCTGGGAATAGGCTCGGCGCCACTGTGGCGACGACGCTGTAAGCGAACGCGGCGAACGTGCCTAATCCGATCAGCGTCCACATGTTCGGACTGCGTTGCACGATCGAGGCGATTGCTCGAACGAAGAACGGCCAGCCTGCCCACAACGCGATGGGCAAGGTGAGCACCAGTTCGATCCAGCTTTGCGTATGCATATCGAACCAACGCAAGCGGTGGCCGGCCATGGCGAGCACCGTGACAATGACGGTCAGCGGCAGCGTCCAGATGAAGCGCTGCTGAAAGTTGAGTAGTTCCGGATTTTTGCCTTCGTCGAGCGTCGGCATCTCGGGCTCCAACGCCATGCCGCATTTGGGACAAACACCCGGGCGATTTTCGCGTATCTCGGGATGCATCGGGCAGGTGTAAACGGCGTCGGCGATCACAAGCTCGGTCTTTGACCGCGGCGATGCGGCAGAGCGGGAAGGGGTGAGCACATAATCCGTGGGGTTACGAGAGAACTTCTCCTTGCAGCCAGCGCTGCAGAAGTAAACCGGCTGACCCTGGTGATGCAACACATGCGGTGATTGCGCTGTGACGGCCATTCCGCACACCGGATCTTTCAGCGCTGACGCCGCATCAGCGGAGTTAGCGCTTAGTTGACGCGACGGTGAGCATGAACTTTCTCCCGTGGCGCCGTGCTGGACCGAGTGCTCTGCATGAATGGGACGGGGCGGTTTGGTTTCGTTCATGGTGTTCTCACTGTTTGGAATAGCCAAAGACGCTTTCGTATGCTAATCCCGATCATTCACGGCAGTTTAATCGCCTCCACCGCCGCCCGCCGAAACTGCGCTGGGCGCCGTCCGGGTGCAGTCCAAAGTCATGCTAGCGGCGTCATATTTTTCCCATTAGCAATAAAATAATCAGGATCAACAACACCAGTCCAATACCACCGCTGGGTGCGTAACCCCAACCTCGGCTGTGGGGCCAACTGGGTATGGCGCCGATAAGCACTAAAACTAATACGATCAGCAGAATGGTTCCGACGCTCATTTCAGTCTCCTAAGAGTAAGTAAGTTGTAAAACACTACAGGGTCCGAAGAAACCCTCGAAACGCGCCAATTTCGCCCTATGCCTGGCGCAAGCGGGTTAAGGTTCAACTCGGCCGCCTTGCCACAGCCAATCTTTTCGCAGAATCTCACGGCTTATTTCGCTGCCGCCAGGAATACACGCTAAATCACCTTACCTATGATCATTGGCGAGCGGCAACGCGACTGCGCGCTTGATTGCTCACTGACTGAGCGACCCGTTGTACCCCCGTTTGTGTTCAGCAAGCCCGCCCGAACATCCGCCGCTAAGCCTTTAGGCAATGAACGCACGCTACCTAAATCTCTTTGTAGCCGCTACCCGGGTTCGCAGTGTCTTCTAGACCTACGTCACCTCGTGCGAGTATGCCGCCGGTGAATCGACAGCCTAACCGAACAGCATTGCAGCCTAACCCTGGAAACCTAAAAAACTCAAGTCAACCTTAGATCTCGCCCCGCATCGGCGTTTCACAACGGTTCTCGTTGGCAATCGGCGTTTGCGTCTTTCCCGTTTCGACGAAGTACAGCAACGTCGCCCTTTGCGTGGCTAAGGTCTGGCGCCTTCGCATCGGCTTGCGACGCAGGCGGCGTTTGTTCAACAGCACCGGCCACGCGACGCGATTCCACAAACTTCTGTTGCTCATCGTTAAAACGATTGGCGCTTTCGAAATTCCCTTCACCTGTCACAGCCGTTCGCGTTTTCATTAATAATGCCCTCGCGATTTCGTGCCACTTGGAAAATGCCGGCAAGGGTCGGCGAATCATTCACTTGCCCTATTCTCTACCCCTTGGAGGCAATAGGCGCGAACCAACATGAACCGGGCCTCCTATAACTTTAAACAATCGTGTGGGACGAGACCGATCCACAATGACGGCGGTCAGCCGGCCATGCCAATGCGCAAGACCACTGAATGCGCCAGGTCGATCGCCCGTTGCGGCGTCAGACCGACCTTGGGACTAATGAGCGATTTTAAGGTTTGCGCTTAATCGAAAGATTGTTCTTAACTTCCGCAACGCCCTCGACCCGGCGCGCACACTGGACGGCTTTGTCGATTTGGTCCTTGGAGTCGACAAAACCATTCAGTGACACCACACCGCGATACGTATCGACGTTGATCGCCAGTGCCTCGCCCAATCCTTGTTCCTTTGCAATCTCAGTTTTGACTTTAGCGGTCAAGGCCGCATCATCGAATGTCTTACCAACGGATCGTGTCGTCGCGGTTGGCGTACAACTTACGCTGACAAGGCCTAACACCGTGCTGAGAAATATCATGCAAACAACGTGCTGCAATTTCGTTAGAACCATGTGAATACTCCTCAAATAATTAACCCATTGTGCATCCGACCGACAGCCAAATGTGTTTCACCATTGTTCGCGTGTATTGGATTGCGACAGTGTTGCTGCGATAGAGGCAAGAACCTTGCCATCACAAAAGTGTGGCGATGGGGGTGGCAACTTAACGAGAGCGAACAAACGCCTAACAACCAGGGCAATGATAGGCGCTCATCGCGAAATCGAATTGTCAAATTTACCGATTGATTGTAGAAGTTACGGATTCCGCCCGTTTCTTGAGTGAAAGACTAAGGGCGCCGCGAGCGCGTAACCCGATCGACACGCCGCATGTGCAAAGGGTACCGTTGGCTTTTACGGTTTACCGCCGGGCGCTGAGGGTGGCGCGGGTAGATTCAGGAAATGACTGATAGAGCAGGTGGCGGTTTTTCTCGTCATTGCGACTATTCACTAGTTCTTTCGCGGCGGATAAACAGTAAATAGGCAGTGGGTTTGTTGATGAGCCTCACCGTCTGTTCAAATGCAGGCAGGGAATGCGCGAAGAGCGCATTTATTTTACATAGCGACGTCCTTCAAGCTTGGATCTGCGCGCTCGCGTCAACCGAGACTCGAGAATCCAATCGACCCGCAAGGCTGGCCAATACCGTGGTCAATTCGTCCGGATCCAGCGGTTTGGCCATGTGCATTTGAAAACCACTCTGCAGCGCTAGCATACGATCCTCGCCGTTCGCGTAGGCCGTCAGCGCCAGCGCCGGCAAGCGGGTCGCTTGCGGCGCATGCAACTCCCTGCGCCGCAGTTCGCGCAGCAGTTCGTAGCCATCCATGTCCGGCATACCAATATCTGAGATAAGAACATCGGGGCGCCAGCTTTCAAGAATCCCTAACGCATCGAATGCCGTTGATGCCACGCGTACGTCGACGCCGAGGCCCCCTAATAATTCGGCTAATAATTCGCGCGCATCGGCTTCGTCATCGACCGTTAGTACGCGCAATCCAGTCAGCAAGTTTTGCGCTGCCGCGGCAGCGACGCGCGAGGGCGCGGCGGGCCGTTGCTCCGGTTGAACAATTTTTCGTTGCGCCAACATAATGGGCAGCAAAACGCGAAAGGTCGAGCCCTTACCCTCACCGGCACTTGCAGCGCTAACCTGTCCGCCGTGTAATTCAACCAACTGCCGGACGATCGCTAACCCGAGGCCTAAGCCGCCGTGCCTGCGCGTGGTGGAGGCATCTTCCTGTTCAAAGCGTTCAAACACGTGGGGCAGGAATTTTGCGCTGATTCCTTGGCCGCTGTCGCTAACGGCGATTTCCATGTGAGACTCAACCCGTTCAATCTTAATTTGAACCTTGCCGCCTTTCTCGGTGAATTTAATCGCATTGGACAGGAGATTCCAGACAATTTGTTGCATTCGTTGCGGATCGCCCCACACGGAGCCACCCGCGCTATCGAGCAACGCCGTTAGGGTGATTTGCCGTGCTTCGGCCGCCGGATACACCGACTCCAGCGCGGACTGAACGATCGTCGGTAAATCGACGCGGTGCACGTCGAGCTTCAAGTGACCCGTAATAATCTGCGAAACATCGAGTAGATCCTCGATCAGCTTGGTTTGACTTCGCGCATTGCGCTCGACCGTTTCCAGCGCCCGGGTCGTGCCCTGGGCGTCGAGACCACCTTTGCGCAGCAGGGTAATCCAACCTAAGATCGCGTTGAGCGGGGTGCGCAATTCATGGGAGACGGTGGCGAGGAATTCGTCTTTCAAGCGGTTCGCCGCTTCCGCCTTGCTGCGCAGCTCTTGCTCGTTAACAAGCAACCGTTCGCGTTCTTGCTGCGCCAATTTGAGTTCGGTCATATCCATATTAATGCCGACCATATGCAGCGGCTTACCGTGGTCGTTTTTCATTAAGGCGCCTTTACCGAGTAACCAGTGCACGCTCTGGTCTGGCCAGACGACCCGAAAGTCAGTGTCAAACTCGATTTCGCCTAAGGCAGCGCGCTTGAGAAGTTGTTCGACCCGCTCGCGGTCGTCCGCATGCAATCGACCCGTAAAATCGCTGCGTGCTCCGGCATGCTGCTCTTCAGATAAACCATACAAGGGCAGCATGTAGCCGTAGGTGGAGACTTGGTCGGTTTCCAATTCCCATTCCCAAGCGCCCACCTGGGCCGCGGTAAGCGCGCGCTTAAAGCGGTTACTCACTCGATCAATCATTTGTTGCGCGCGCTGTTTTTCGCTGGCCTCCTGGCGCAATGCGAGATTGAGCGCTTCGAGTTGTTGCGTGCGCAGTGTGACGCGCCGATCCAAATCATCGTGAGCGCTACGCAGGTCGTCCTCAACGCGTTTGCGCTTACCGAGTTCTCCGTGAAACGAAATACTCGCGGACAACGTAATTAAAAAACCCAGCATTGCGGTAAGCACCAAGACTCGGCGCGTGTACTTCGCGTTCGCCTGCATGTCGGCTTGACGTTGCGCCGATATCTGAGCCTGTGTGTCAACTATTTTGGCAATGATTGTGCGCGTCGCATCCACGCTGCGTTTGCCAGCTTCTGCGGCTACCACGCGTTGGGCGGGCGTGAATCCTTCAGCGCGGCGTAACGCTATTGTCTGAGCCCAGGCGTTGAGCATTGCAGCGAAGATCGGCTTCACTGTATCGAGCAAAAGCGCGTCCTTGGAATGGTTGGCGAGTAGGCGCTTTAGTGTGACCAAATCCGTATCGATGACACCCGCTGCTGCCCGGTACGGCTCAAGAAAATTGTCTTTACCGGTAATAACAAATCCCCGTACCCCGGTTTCCGCTTCGATGACATGGCCAAGTAGTCTTGCTGGTTTGAATCTGTTCAGACTGTCGTTGCCGTTCGCCTGCATCAAGCAATCCCGACACGCTGGTGAAACTCGCGATGGCCATGATGACCAGCGGAACCAAAGCCAGAGCAAAAGCCCAAACGATTTTTTCGCCTAGTTTTAATCGCATGCGACCGCCTTGAGTAAATAACCGCACAGTCGAGTGCGCGCTAACTGCAAGACTTGCGTGGAACGCAACCGCTAGCGCGCGGTGTCGAGACGCTCAAGTATAGGCCTGCCTGCGCGATCGAAATAAAAAAATCCCCGCGGCTGGGTGCGGGGACTAAGCTTTTACCCACAGAGAGGGTTCAGCTGAAAGTAAAGGGCAGGAGGACATCAGCTCCATTTAAGGCCCAAGTTTTCCGCAATGATCAAGTCAATTCGCGCTAAGAAAACGCCTACGTTTACCGATCAAGCAAGTTTCGCGCCTTATGCGTAATGCTTAGCAACCCGTGAGCGACCCGCAAGACCGCTGTGCGTTGCCATGCTTGCGCTGTTTGCATCGGTAAACTATTCCAATCGCATGTAAGTTTTACAAGGATTAGCGTGTCCTAGCCCAATGCTGTTCAGTTAAGCGCGTTCCGCCCTGAGCCGTGAGCTTGTCGAACGATCGAAGGGTGAATGGGCTTCGATGGTTCGACAAACTCACGACTCAGCCCGAACGGCTGACCGAACAGTATCACGTCCCAGCCTGGTACTTTCTATGCCGTACGCGAATCAGGTTTGCACCTTAAACACGGCGCAGCCAGTGGACGCCGGCAACCAGGTGGCACACACTTTGCTGAAACAGGGGCAAGTACCTTGCTTTCTAAATCGAAATTCGAAGCGCAGCGGATCATGTCCAGACCCCGTTGCAGGGGCGGTTACTTACAATTTGAACTTTAGCGCAACGAGATTGATCGCCCCATCCACCTTCTTTGCGAGCCCATTCCATAACAGGCAATTCTATGAAAGCAGTGCGAATCCATAATTATGGCGACGTGAACGTGCTCCGCTACGAAGAGGCGCCCGATCCAATTGTCAGAGCCGACGATGTGCTGATCCGGGTCATTGGCTCGTCCGTCAATCCGGTGGATTGGAAAATTCGTGAAGGCCACCTTAAGGAAATGATTCCGTTTCGCATGGCCATCATCCCGGGTTGGGACGTATCGGGCGTTGTGGAAGCCGTAGGAGAAAAAGTGGGGAAGTTTAAGGTGGGAGATAGTGTTTTTTCCCGGCCGGCTATTGAGCGCGATGGGACTTATGCAGAATTCATCGCGGTGCATGAAGACGAAGTTTCCGCTAAGCCCAAAACCATCTCGCACATCGAGGCCGGGGTGCTGCCTCTTGCAGGCATCACTGCGTGGGAGGTGCTGATCAACGTGGCCAAGGTGTCCGCCGGACAGCGAGTACTTATCCACGCTGCCGCGGGCGGTGTCGGGTCGTTAGCCGTACAGTTGGCGAAATGGCGCGGCGCCTACGTTGTGGCTACGGCCTCAGCTGCCAATCGTGCCCTGGTCGAGTCGCTGGGCGTGGATGAGTTCATCGACTATCGCACTCAGCGCCTCGGGGACGCAACCAAGAACATTGATGTTGTGTTTGACACGATCGGCGGGCGCACCCAAGAAGCGTCTTGGTCGGTTATGGCGCCAGGCGGCATCTTGGTCTCGATTATTAGCAATCCACCGGCGGATGAAGCCAAGCAGCTAGAATTGAATAGCGCATTTGTGTTTATTAAACCGGACGCTGCGGCCCTGGATGAGATTGCTCAATTGGTTGATAGCGGTAAATTGCGACCGATAATCGGTGCGGAATTTGCGCTAGGTGATATTAAGCGCGCCCACACCCTGAGCGAATCGGGCCGTTCCAAGGGCAAGATCGCGCTGTATGTGGGTCACCCATAGTCAGCAGAGCGATGGGTGGGCGCCAGGCTGAGGACCTGAAATCTGCCTACGGCCGCAAGACCCTAGCACCGTTAGACATCGCTTTACTGTGGGTAAGCGTCGCATTGATTTTGACTAGCTCCCTAACAATTTGGAAATCCTAGCGGTGGACATGCCTATGCTCAGAATTAAGTTCGATCGAAAGGGGAATCATGTTGCCGAACGTACGAAAAAATGTCATCGGTAAACGATTAAGCCAGCGTTTTTGACGAATCATCGAGGATAGAATGAATATACTAATGGTGCTCACTTCACATGACCAACTTGGCAACACCGGCATGAAGACCGGCGTCTGGTTAGAAGAATTCGCCGCGCCTTATTTTATTTTCAAGGATGCGGATGTAACTGTTACCCTGGCGTCTCCCAAGGGTGGCCGGCCGCCGCTGGATCCGAAAAGTGAGGCGGAAAATTCTCAAACAGATGCCACGCTGCGTTTTAGGCAAGATAAGGACGCACAGTATGCGCTGGCGCATTCCACTAAGCTGTCAGACATCGTTGCAGATCAATTC
>JANMJR010000269.1:0-7596 GCA_031371465.1 Pseudomonadota bacterium | reverse complement strand
TTGCGCGTTGCGTCGGTGATTTTTACGCCACCGAGCATACGCGCAATTTCCTCGACGCGATTCGATTGATCGAGATATTGCACCGAGGTGCTGGTTGCGCCCTTACTGGTGAGCTTGCTCACCGTCAAATGCTGTTGCCCCTGCGCGGCAACCTGGGGCAGATGGGTGACGCACATCACTTGATGTTGTTCACCCAATTCGCGCAATAATTTTCCAACCACTTCCGCGACACCGCCACCGATGCCGGCGTCGACTTCATCGAAAATCAGCGTGGGTACCCTGGCGACTTTACTCATCACCACTTGCAGCGCCAAGCCGATGCGGGATAGCTCGCCACCTGAGGCAACCTTGTCGATCGGGCCGGGCGTGACGCCGGCGTGGCCGGCCACGGTAAATATCACCTGCTCCAACCCATTCGCGCTCGGTTCTTCCCGCGCTGCCAAATCCACTACAAATTTTCCGCCTTGCATGGCCAACGTCTGCATCGACGCAGTGACTTTTTGCGTCAGCGTTTTTGCGGCCTTCTTACGCTGTGCGCTGAGATTAGCGGCGACGTTTCGATAGGTTGACTCCGCTGCTTGTTCGCGTTCTAACAGTGCCTCGATGCCAGCGCCACCGCCTAATTCCATCAGCCTGGCATCGCAGCGCGCCAGCAAATCGCCTAATTCCAGCGGTCGTATGCGGTATTTGCGCGCCATGTCGTGGATCGTTTCCATGCGCGCTTCGACTTCCTTCAAGCGCGCCGGATCGATGTCCAAACGTCGGGCGTAGTGGCGTAGCGCGTAAACGCTTTCTTGCAGTTGCAGCGAGGCCGGTTCGATGACGTCGATCACCGTCTGCAGTTCCGCATCGAACTCGCTTAAGTTCTTGAGGCGCTCGACTACGGCGTTAATTTGCGGCAGCAGCGCAGCTTCACCCTCGTCCAACGCTTGTTGCGCCCCTTGAATTCCCTCGATCAAACTTGCCGCATGATTTAATCGGCTATGTTCGGACAACAGTTCTTGCCAGGATTCCACCTGAAAATCCAGACGCGATAATTCCTCGTACTGAATCGCCAATATCGCGCGTTCTTGTTCCAGGGCCGCGGCGTTGCTCTGCCATTGGAGGCGTTGTTTTTGAATGCTGTGCCAGGTTTCGTAGGCTCGCGCTACTTCACGCGCAGTGACTGCGGCCCCCGCGAAATCGTCGAGCAAGCGTTGCTGCGCACCGGGCTGCAGCAACGCTTGATGAGCGAACTGGCCGTGAACCGCGATTAAGCCATCACCGAGCTCGCGTAGTTGCGCAACGGTGACGGGGCGACCGTTAATGTAGGCGCGCGATCGTCCCACCGCTTCGACCACGCGGCGCATTAAGCAGGTGTCGTCTTCAGCGCTGAGGTCGTTGTCGGCGAGCCAGTTCAGCAGAGGCGTTGCGCCGCTTAGGTCGAACTGCGCGGCGACCTCGGCGCGCGCCTTGCCTTCGCGAACGACACTCGGATCGGCGCGTTCCCCCAGCGTTAAATTCAGCGCATCGATGAGAATGGATTTTCCCGCGCCGGTTTCGCCGGTGAAAACCGTGAAGCCCGATTTAAAGGACAGTTCCAAGGCATCCACGATGACGAAATCGCGGATGGAAAGGCTGAGCAGCATTAGAGCTTAGCGCTCCAGTGTAACTTCTCACGCAACATGGCGTAATAGTCGTAGCCGTGCGGATGCAGCAAGCGGATTGGCTCGTCATGGGCTTTGACGACGATTTTGTCGTCCGGCTCCAAGTCGAAATAGGATTGCACGTCGAAATTCACGCGGGCGTTGGGGCCGCGAATCAACACGATTTCAATGAGCGACTTGCTCGGAATAACGATCGGTCGATTGGACAAGGTGTGCGGCGAGATCGGCACCAAGCCAAGCGCCGGCAACGAAGGATGCAGGATCGGCCCGCCGCTGGAAAGCGAATAGGCAGTCGAACCGGTCGGTGTGGCGATGATCAACCCGTCGGAACGCAAGTTATAGGCGAACTGGCCATCGACGTAGACTTCAAATTCAATCATGCTGCCCATGGCGCCGCGGCTGACGACGACATCGTTCAAAGCGAGGGTGCTGAACACTTTGCGGCGTTTACGCACCACCGATGCGCCGAGCAGCATGCGGTCATCGTAGGTGTAGCTGCCGTCGAGCATGGTGCGCAGCGTCGTTTCGAGTTCGTCGATGGGGATGTCGGTGAGAAAGCCAAGCCGACCCAAGTTGATGCCGATGATCGGCACTTTGTGCGGCGCGAGCGTGCGCGCCACGGATAGCAGCGTGCCATCGCCACCGAGCACCAGCACCAAATCGACGTGTTCGCCGATCTTCTCGAGCGGCGCGGTTTTGAGTGTGTGCGGTTCGAGTTGCGCGGCCGCGCGGTCATCGACAACGACGTGGTAGCCAAGCCGAACCAGGAATGCGATGACTTGCGCCAGCGGGCGGCTCAGATTCGGGCTGTCGTATTTTCCAATGATGCCGACGTTTTTGAATTTTTTCCCCATGCCCGGATTAAATCACACTGCCGGGGAATTGACAAAGTTAGGCGCACTTTTGCAGCCTATGCCAGGCGGCAAGCGGGGTGCGGCTTCCCGGTCATGCCATGCCGCACGGCAAGCTGGAAGCGCGTCCTGGCGTGCCGCTAGCGTTGCGCTTTAGAGCGTACTTTCGGGTGAATGCCCGCGCGTAGGGCGCCGATTGCTTCTTCGGCGCTCTTTACACTGTCTTCTTTCGGGCAGAAGAAATCGTTCATCAAGATTTTCTGATAGGTGACCGCGCCTGATCCGGTGACTTCGCTCCACTTCGACGCGCGAGCCGCGGACCACGTGCCATCTTTGCGACCCAGGTGATAAAGCTTTTTCTCGCGGGTTGCGCAGCGTATGCCTTCGTAAGTAACGTTTAGCGCGCCCGCATTTGAGCGGATCAGCATGGTGTAGCGTATGACGTTATCGGCGCCGAGGGCGACGGACTGACTATCGACGAAAAATTCGTTGCTGGTGGCCGCCATTGCGATCGCGATCAAATTTTCATTTTTCGGATAGGGCGGTGGGGTGACGGATTCTTCCACCCATTGGCCTTTTTCCTTCTCGGTATCCGGCGCGATCACCGGATGCTGGTTAATCGGTCTCTGAGCGTGGCTAACAAGCGGTAACGTTACAGCGAAGGCAAGCAATACACAGTAGCTAAAACGCAAAATAGGCCTTAAGGTGAGCGTGGATACATGTAATCACGGGTGAGGGGGTAGGCGGGTTGACCATTCTCGCCGGTTTTTCCTGCCAGCACTTGATGCAATGCGTCCCAATTGCGTTCAAATGCCACGGCAAAACCGGCCATGTAGGTGCGCCAGATACGATACTTTCTTTCTCCGACCAACTCGACCGCTTTGTCTTGATTCATCTCCAGACGGTCCACCCAGTGCCATAGCGTCTTGGCGTAGTGCGGGCGTAAATTCTCCACATCGCAACATTCCAGTCCCTCGCGCGACATGATCTCCAACACTTTTGAGAGGTGGGTCAACTCACCATCGGGGAAGACATACTTATCGATGAACTTGCGGTTGTCTTCGTCCATGGTTTGGCCGTCGAAGGTGACCGAGGTGATGCCATGATTCAGCACCAAGCCGCCCGGCTTGAGCAACTGGTTGATTTTGCGAAAGTACACCGGCAGATTACGTAGGCCGACGTGTTCAAACATGCCGACGCTGGCGATTTTATCGAACGACTGTGTTTCCGGCAGATCGCGATAATCCATCAGCCGCACCTCGACCTTGCCGGTCAGCCCATGGCCGCGAACATATTCGGTCACGTAGTCGAATTGATTTTGGCTGATCGTGATGCCCACCGATGATACGCCATAGTGTTCTGCCGCCCACAAAATCAGGCCGCCCCAGCCGCAACCGATATCGAGGAAACGTTCGCCGGGCTTGAGCATCAGCTTGCGGCAAATATGATCGAGTTTTTGTTCTTGCGCGGTATCCAGACTATCGTCAGGATTCTTGAAATAGGCGCAGGAATAGACGCGGCGCCGATCCAGCCATAAGGCGTAAAAGTCGTTCGACACATCGTAATGGGAAGAAATCGCCTGACGATCCGTATGGCGCGTATGGCGCCAGAATTTAAATTTGCTGATAGGGAATTTGCGTTGCGCGGTTCGCGGCAGCGCGAGTAGCGGAGCAAGCACATCAATCACATCGCGAATGCGGCCGTGAAAATCAACGCGCCCTTCAACATAACTTTCCGCAAACTTTCCCAAGCTCGGGTTGACCAACAAGGACAGCGTCGAAGGCGATGAAAATTTCAGCGTGGCGACATGCGGGGTTTTTCCCACCACTTTTTTTTCGTTCCACAATTCCACAGCCACGGGCAACCCCAACTCGGCTATCTTCTTCTCCAACGTATCCGCAATGGTATCGGCTAACATGGCGCATCCTCTCGTTATATGGATATTGTAACCAAGCGGCGGTTTGTGGTGAAGACCCAAGTCAAATTTGTTGCGAATTTTCTACGAGTGTCAACTAAGGGAGCTCTGAATAAGTTCGAGTTCTAAATGAGACAAGGCGCGAACAAAAAATATTGACGCAGCATAGGCATGATATGTAAGGCAATATTTTTTGTTCGCAACGCCGTATCATGACGAAATCGGACTTATTCAGAGCTTCCTTAATTGCGATTAGGGTCGCAAGGCCGTCCAACGACGGTTGGTGTCGCCATGGCGCTGCGTAATGTTCGTGGCGCGCCAACCGTAGTAAACAGAATACGACGCTAGGACGTTTCGGCCGCCGTCGGCTTAATCTTCGACGGCAACAATTTTCCTTTCCGAGCGCGGCGCCCAGCATAGTCATTGAGTTGATTGGTGTTCAGGCGAATCTCAGTCGCTTTGCCGCCGCGGCCAATGCCGCGGACAAGCAGCGGCCGCGCACCCACCGCGACGGCCGTGATCAGCGTTTCGCCGTCGTCGAGCGCCATCACAATCACCCCCTTGCCACCGGCCGCAAGGTGTTTCATTTCATCGATCGGAAACAGCAACAGTTTACCGTTCTGCGAGACAGCGGCGATTGCCTGGGCCGTGGCAGCATCGAACAATTGCGGCGTCAGGACAACGTGCCCGTCGTCAACGTTGACGAACTGTTTGCCCGCCTTGGGGCGCGAGAGTAGGTCCGCGGGTTCGCAGGTGAAGCCAAAACCGTTGCTGGTCGCGAGCAAAAGCCGTCGAGTCGTGGGTCCGGCGATCATGCCAATGATCCGTGCACCCAGCGGCAGTTCGATCAAGCTGGTCAGCGGCGACCCGTCGCCACGGCCGCTCGGCAGGGTGGACGCCATCACCGTATACATGCGGCCGTTGCTGCCGATGAGGATCACGGCATCCACGCTACGGCAGGCTTGCAGCGCCAGCAATGCATCGCCTTCTTTGAAGTTCACCGACACCGGATCAACCTCGTGGCCCGGCCGTGCGCGGATCCAGCCCTTTTGTGACAGAATCACGGTGACCGGTTCATCGAGGACGCTGACGGCAAAGACTGCCTTGTCCGTTTGCTCGATCAAGGTGCGACGCGCATCGCCAAACTTCTCGGCGTCGGCTTCGATTTCTTTTACTAACTGCGCTCGTAGCGCCGCGGGTTTATCGAGCAGGCGCTTGAGTTGCGTCTGCTCGATTTGTAGTGCTTTCATCTCCTGCTCGATCTTGATGGCTTCCAGCCGCGCCAGTTGGCGCAGGCGAATCTCGAGAATATCCTCCGCTTGTCGGTCACTGAGCTTGAACGCGGCGATCAACGCCGCTTTCGGCTCATCCGATTGGCGAATGATTTTGATTACTTTATCGATGTTGAGCAGGACCAGCGATCGGCCTTCGAGAATATGGATGCGGCCGAGGACCTGATTCAGTCTATATTCCGCACGACGACGCACTGTCGCCAAGCGGAACTCGATCCACTCGTTGAGCACCTCCAACAAGGTCTTCTGCCGCGGCCTACCGTCGCGACCCACGGCAACGAGATTGATACTGAAATTTCCCTCCAGGCTGGTGTGGGAGAGGAGGAGGTTGACGAATTCCTGCGGATCCTGATTCTTCGATTTCGGCTCGAACACCAAGCGCACTCGGGCTTCTTTGCCGGACTCGTCGCGCACGCGATCTAAGGCCGCCAGGATCAGTTGCTTGAGTTGGATTTGGTCCTGGGTGAGCGATTTCTTGCCGAGTTTCAGCTTGGGGTTGGTCAGCTCCTCGATCTCTTCGAGAATCTTTTTGCCGCTGGTTTGATGCGGCAGTTCCGTTATGACGATCTGCCATTGGCCCCGCGCGAGGTCTTCAATTATCCAACGGGCGCGCATTTTGAGTGAACCACGACCGGTTTCGTAGACCTGCTGAATCTCCGCTGACGATGAGATGATTTGTCCGCCGCCGGGGAAGTCCGGTCCGGGCAGAAGTTTCAGCACTTCGGCGAGAGTGGTATTCGGTTGATGAATCAGCTGAACGCACGCGGCCGCGACTTCCTTCAGGTTATGGGAGGAAATTTCCGTCGATAATCCGACGGCGATACCGGAGGCGCCATTCAACAGAACGAAGGGCAAGCGTGCCGGCAGTTGGCTTGGCTCCTGAAACGCACCGTCGTAGTTGGGAATAAAATTGACGGTGCCCTGATCGATTTCCGCCATCAGCAACGACGCAATCGGCGTCAACCGACATTCGGTGTAACGCATCGCCGCGGCGCCGTCGCCATCGGGCGAACCGAAATTGCCGTGGCCGTCGATGAGCGGATAGCGCATGGTGAAATCTTGCGCAACGCGCACCAAGGCATCGTAGGCCGCTATTTCGCCGTGGGGATGATATTTGCCGAGCACATCGCCTACTACCCGAGCGGATTTAACCGGTTTAGCCGTCGGGCTCAGCCCCATGTCGGCCATGGCGTAAAGAATGCGCCGTTGCACCGGTTTTTGACCATCGCAGATATCCGGCAGGGCGCGGCCTTTGACGACCGAGATCGCGTACTGCAAATAGGCGAGTTCCGCGTACTGGGCAAGCGGCGCTTCGTTTGGATCGATGTCGCTCGGTGGGGGTGGCGGTATCGGTGGCCGCTGCGGCGGCGCTCTGTCAGTCTCGCTCGGATTTACCGCTATATCGTCCACCTCGAACAGGTCTCGTTGTTTGCGCGCCATTAGACGTCTCCCTCGACCATGTTGCCGTTTTCTTCGAGCCACGCGCGGCGTTGCGCGGCTTCGCCCTTGGCCATGAGCATGGTCATTTTTGCATCGACGAAATCCATTCCCTCGCCATCAAACGTGACTTTAAGTAACTTGCGGGTATCCGGGTTGAGGGTGGTGTCCCAGAGTTGGATGGGATCCATTTCACCTAATCCCTTGAAGCGCGAGATTTGCCAGGCGCCGGGTTTGAAACCTTCACTTAACAGCCGATCCTCGGTGCTGCGAAGTTCAGCGTCGTCGAGCACGTAGACTTTGCGCGGCGGTTTGTTCTTGCCCTGACCCGGCACATCTAGGCGAAACAGGGGCGGGCAGGCGACGTAAATGTGACCGGCCTCGATCAGCTTCGGAAAATGCGCAAAGAACAAGGTCAGCAGCAACACTCGGATATGGGCGCCGTCAACGTCGGC
>JANMJR010000247.1:0-6141 GCA_031371465.1 Pseudomonadota bacterium | reverse complement strand
CCCTCGGCGTCGATCAGCATGACCTTGTTGTGGGCTGAAGCATGTTCGCCGTCGAGCATGACATTGACGCCGGCCTGCTTCAAATCACGCAGCAAAAAACCCGCGCCGCGCTCGAACTGTTCCCGATCCGCGAGCAGCGTCACCTCGATGCGGCGCTGGCTCGCGTCCTGCAGGGCGCGTGCGATGGCCTTGTTGGTGAAGCTAAAGATATGCACGCGAATAGTTTGCTTCGCGCCGCGGATCGCTTGCGTGATGACCGCGGCGATATTGTCGCCCGGTGTAAACAGAACCCGTAGCTTCGCCGCGTTAACCGTCGTGTCCGCCATGGCGGCGCCTGCCGCCAGCAGCGAACATAGCAGCCCGATGCGGATTTTGCGCGAAATCACGAGTGCTTTTCCAACACTGCGGCGAAAAATCCATCGGTATTGTGGCGATGGGGGAAAAGCTGAAGATTCTCGCCGCAGTCGATCTCGATCTGTTGCGCGCGCAAAATATCCTGGCTGTTGAGCAAACGAAATTCCGGGTTCGCCGCGAGAAAGGATTCGACGATCGATTCGTTTTCCTCTTTCAAGATACTGCAAGTCGCATAGACCAAGCGCCCGCCGCGCTTGAGTAGCGGCGCCGCACCGGCGAGAATATTGCGCTGTTTCACCGCTAACTCGGCGATGTCCTCGGCGCTCTGGCGCCATTTCAGATCGGGGTTACGCCGCAAGGTACCGAGCCCACTGCACGGCGCATCCACCAGCACGCGATCGACTTTTCCTGCGAGGCGTTTGATGCGCGCATCGTTTTCATGCTCGATGCGCACCGGATGCACGTTCGACAAGCCCGAGCGTTTCAAACGCGGCTTGAGATTGGTCAGGCGTTTCTCCGACACGTCGAAGGCATACAGTCGTCCGGTCGAATGCATCAGTGCGCCGAGCAGTAAGGTTTTGCCGCCGGCGCCGGCGCAAAAATCCACCACCATTTCGCCGCGTTTTGGCGCAACCAAATAGCCCAGCAATTGGCTGCCTTCATCCTGCACTTCCACGTGGCCTTCGACTAGCAAACGATGTTGTTGCAACGCCGGCTTGCCGACCACGCGAATGCCGACCGGCGAAAACGGCGTCGCACTTGCTTCGACCTCGATTTCCGCTAATTCGGCCAACACCGTGGCGCGATCCGAATGCATGGTATTGACACGTAAGTCCAGCGGCCCCTGTTGATCCAAGCCGCTCGCCAACGCAATCAACTCGGGTCGCGAATGGTGCTTCAGATAAAGTTGAATTAACCAATCGGGAAAATTCGTCTCGGCCGGCAGAGACAGATGACCGGGCGCCGCCGCGACGATCGCCCGCAACAATTCGCGCTCATGGGGTTTAGTGAAACCGCTGGTGGCCCGCACCTCCCAGCCTTGCACTTTCACCAACGTCGCCAGCAGCAACAGACGCGGCTGATCGCTCTGGGTCAAATGCATCAACCACGAGCGCTTGCGCAGCAACGCGTAGATGGTCTCGGCAATCAGGCCGCGATCGCGCATGCCGAGATTCCTATTGTCGCGAAAAAAATGCTTCAGCACCGCATCGGCCGGATGGACAAAACGCAGGACTTGTTTCGTTGCTTCGAGCAACGTTTCAAACTGGAGCGGAGAAATCAAATGGGGAAACGGTCCCGAACGCTACACTACTTGGCGCTGACCACTTTCATCGCCATTAATGTTTGTTCGATGACACTGCCTTTCTTATCGGTGACTCGGATTTTAACAGGGAGATAATGATGTTCCAGCGCCAGCCAAACTTCCATGCCGTCTTCATCGCCTTTGCGCTGCTTCCGAATTTTCAACGTATGAAATTGGCCACCCTCTAAACTGATGACTTCTTCACCCGCCCGCTCAAAGGCATAGCGTTCCAGCTTACGGCCGTTGGTGACGATCACCGTCAGATCGTCACCCAAGGGCGGCGCGAAGGCGAGTTGGAATAATAGGCTCAACATATCTTGCGTGCCGGGCGTCGCGGCCTCGGTGTGCTCGCCGCTCTTGCCGTTGAAGCGAACGGAATTATCGGTCCAATTAAACGCCGCACTGTCTTTTTTGCCACGCCGCTCCACACTGAAAGTCGTCGGACGCAATCCGCTTGCAGCGATATCGCCTTCGCTGGCTTGCACATACTTGCCCGCGATGGCGAAGATGCCGGAACCTTGCGCGACACTGTCGAGGCGATAGTGGCCATCGGCGAATTTCCAACTCAGGGTAAGCTCGCCCGATACGATCCCCATGCGCAATTTGTATTGCGCCTCGCCACTGGCCGGCACCGGTAACGCGTTGGGTTCAATAGTCACTGCCGGCGGCGCGATCACGGCAACTTTGTCCGGCGGCGGATCCTGCGGCGTCGCAGCCGGAGTCGAGACCTTCGGCTTGCTGACAACGATCGACGGCGCATCGACACCCGGCGGACCCTCTTGGCCTACCGGTTCGAGCGAATGCGGCGCCGTAGCGATGGCCGGCACCGGCGTCGGCACGGGTGGCGGCGCTTCAGCAACCACGACATCCTCGGCGGGCATGGTTGGGTTTTCAATCGGCGTCGGCGGCCGAATTTTCGCCCCGGAGCGTTCGTGCATATTCGCAATCGGCGCCGCTGCGGCAGGCGGGCTGGGCGCTTCAGCGACGGGCTCTATTGTTTTGGGCGCCGGGCTGGGGCCTATATTCGGCGCGGCCTCCGGCATAGGTGACGCAGAGATCGGCTCTGCTGCTCCCGTTGCGGGCAGCGCTTGTTGCGGAACGGTTTTTTTTACCGGGGCTTTAGCGATTTTTTTTACCGCCGGCGTCACCTTTTCCACCGGCAATTCCTGGGCCACTTCGGGGAGCGGCGCGACAATCGGCTCTGGCGTTGGGACCGCTCGTGCTTCGATGGTTGCCCTTAGCGGAAGCGCCGACGGCATGTCGAGCGATTGGGTTTTCACACCAACGCCGTAAAGGAACAGCGCGTGCACAACCATCGACAGCACGATCATCGACACGAACATGCGCGAAGGTCGGAACGCCGACGGCGCGAGAGTCGCCACGCTACCTATGGCGCCGTTTCATCGACGACGATTTTCGTGAGAACTTGCTCCAGCTTATGTTCGTCGTTGGCCGCCATCACTTTGACCGGCAAATAGTGTTGATCTTTGCCCAGCCATAGTTCGAAGCTTGAGTCGTCTGCATCTTCTTTGATTTTGGAAACGTGGACCGTATCGTACTTTCCCGCCGGGGTTTTCACCATCTGGTCTTTCAAAACATGGTAGGGATATTCCTCGACCTTCTTGCCGTCAGTTAAGGTCACCGAACCATCGGCGTGGGGCGGCGCATACATGAACTGGTATTTCAGCGACAAACTATCAAACGTGTTCGCCTTGAGTCCATGCCGCTTCGTTTCACCGTTGCGGGTGAGCAGCAGTTCGCCCTCGTTCCAATTAAAATCCGCCGCGAGATTTTTGTTCGGTTTGTTGCTCAGGGTCTGGGTAAAGTGGTCGGGTTTTAAGCCCTCTGCCGTCACCGTGCCGCTCGCTGTTTGGGTGAGCGTTGGAAGCAGCCAACTTAAAATAGGTTTCGCTACGCTTTCGATGGAATACTTGCCATCGCGAACGACGAATTTTTCCGTCACCTCACCGAGTTTGGTCGTGCCATGGATTAAGAAATAGGTCGTCCTAATCTCTCGCACCTGTGCCTCTGCAATCCCGGTGCACGCGATCAAAAGCACTGCAAACAATCGTTTCATCCAACTTCCCTTGGGCTAATGAGTGTGCCGCCTGGGTCGGCGGGCCAGTCGAACTTAACGCGCTGATCGGCGCCGAGGCTGACTTTGCCCTCGACCAGCCAGCGTAGCGCGCGCGGATAGACCACGTGCTCTTGCCGCAACACCCGCGCGGCCAATGCTGCTGCGTCGTCGGTCGGCAACACCGGCACGGCGGCTTGAATGATGATCGGCCCGTGATCCAACTCCGGCGTGACGAAATGCACGCTGCAGCCATGCAGTCTGACACCCGCTTGCAACGCCCGTTCGTGCGTATGCAAGCCGATAAACGCCGGCAATAACGACGGATGAATATTGATCATGCGGCCGTGATAGCGGTTGACGAAGCCCGACGTTAGCACCCGCATAAATCCCGCCAGCACGATAAAGTCCGGTTGATACGCGTCGATCTTCGTTGCCAGTTCCGCGTCGAACGCTTCGCGACTGGGGAACAGCGTGTGATCGACTACAGCCGTTGCAATACCATGCTCCGCCGCGTACGGCAATCCCTTTGCTTCGGCGCGGTTGCTGATGACGGCGGCGATGCGAATGGGGAGTTTAGCCTCGACGATGGCTTGCACGTTGCTGCCGCGACCGGAGATGAGGATAACGATGGATTTCATTCAACAGCGAATCATGAATGATTAATCTCGAATTATGTCATATCCCCTCGCTCTCCATCGCAGTGTATTTTCGCGCACCGATGAATAACCATTGAAAGCCAGCGCCACAATTGATAGATTGCAACATCGACATTCAACTAGAGGTACATCGTGCGCCGCATTCTCTTGTCCGTCCTCGCCGCCCTAGCCGGTGCGAGTCCGCTGTACGCCGTGGATACCCTGACCACCCAGGACATCGACCGCCTCGCCAAAGAAGTCGAAGCGAAAGTCATTGCCTGGCGGCGCGACATCCACCAAAACCCGGAGTTGGGCAATCGCGAAGTTCGCACCGGAAAATTAGTCGCCGAGCATTTGCAAAAACTCGGCCTTGAGGTCAAGACCGGCGTGGCGAAAACCGGCGTCGTCGCCGTGCTCAAAGGCGGCAAGCCCGGCCCTGTCGTCGCGCTGCGCGCCGACATGGACGCGCTGCCGGTCGTTGAGGCGGTCGATCTACCCTTCGCCTCGAAAGTGAAAGGTGAATACGAAGGCAAAGAAGTCGGCGTGATGCATGCCTGCGGCCACGATGCCCACGTCGCGATATTAATGGGCGTGGCGGAAATGTTCGCCAAGGTCAAGGAGCAACTTCCCGGAACGGTCAAGTTCATTTTCCAACCGGCGGAAGAAGGCCCGCCGCGCGGCGAAGAAGGTGGCGCGGCGTTGATGGTGAAGGAAGGTGTACTGGAGAACCCCAAGCCGAATGCGATCTTCGGCTTACACGTCGTTGCGATGATGAACACCGGCGCCATCGGCTATCGCGCCGGGCCGATGATGGCGGCGGCGGATATTTTCCGCATCAAAGTCAAAGGCCGCCAGACCCACGGTTCGCAACCCTGGAGTGGCGTCGATCCCATCGTGACCGCCGCGCAAATCGTGCTGGGACTGCAGACCATCGTCAGCCGCCAAGTGAATATCACCAACGAGCCGGCGGTCGTCACCATCGGCAGCATCCATGGAGGCAATCGCTTTAACATCATTCCCGAAGACGTGGAAATGGTCGGCACGATTCGCACCTTTGATGAAGCCATGCGCGACGACATTCACAAGCGCATCAAAAACACCGCGGAGATGATCGCGGCGAGCCAAGGCGCGAGCGTGCAAGTGGAAATCGAAAAGCCCTATTCCGTGACCATCAACGACGAAGAACTCACGGCGCTGATGGTGCCGACGCTGAAGCGCGTGGCGGGCGATGCAAACGTAAAGGTTCGCCCCAAGACCACCGGCGCGGAAGATTTTGCGTTCTATCAGCAGAAAATTCCCGGCTTGTTTTACTTCGTCGGTATCACGCCCCCGGGCGCCGATCTGAGCAAAGTCGCCGTCAATCATTCACCTAAATTCTTCGTCGACGAATCGGGATTGCTGCTCGGCATCCGTTCCCTCGCCGCGTTGGCGTTGGATTATTTGCAGATGGGAAAATGAGTTCCTCATGTATGCGCGCGGCTAAATGTCGTGTCATATGCCTGGAAAGCCGCTTTGGTGCTGGCTCACAGGCCATTTGCCGTCCCGTTTAGCGCGCATACGAAATGACTATCACGCTAAACCATGTTCAGTCTGCCGCCGCCGCAATTCGCGGCAGCTTAGTGGAAACCCCGTGCTTGCATTCGCGCACCCTGTCGCAGATCAGCGGCGCTGAGGTTTATCTAAAATTTGAGAATCACCAATTCACGGCATCGTTCAAGGAACGCGGCGCGCTGAATAAATTGTTATCGCTTGCAAAAGAAGAACGAACGCGC
>JANMJR010000240.1:0-3277 GCA_031371465.1 Pseudomonadota bacterium | reverse complement strand
GGTTGCGCCTCGTGGTGGAACACCAACACGAGAAGCCGACGGCTTAGTTATACATTGGACCTCGGCGGATCGATCACTAACGAGGAGGAGAAATCGTGAGTTATTCACTACGCAAACCTGCATTGAGCTTACTTGCCGCGGCACTGACATGTCTTGGCACAGCCGTCTACGCACAAGGGGTGACCGACGCCATGTTGGCTGCCGAGGCCGGTGACAACTGGCTGCACGTCAACGGAAATTACGCCGGTTATCGCTATAGTACGCTGGGCCAAATTTCCGATAGCAATGCCAAAAACTTGAAGGTCGCTTGGACGTCGCCGTTAGGCGCCACCACCGACACGCAAGCAACGCCTCTTTACTATGACGGGTTGTTATACATTCCCCAAGACAACAAGGTGTATGCCATCAGTGCGGATGATGGCAGCGTGGTTTGGAAATACGAACACAAGGTTCCCGACGATATCGGCGGTGTTACGACGGCGTTGATTCTCAATAGACATCGTGGCGTTGCACTTTATGGTGACTCCGTATATTTCCTATCCAGCGACTCCAAATTGCATCGCCTCGACATGAAAACAGGCAAGGCAAAATGGGCCAAGGCTTTCGAAGGTTTTACCTATCCTAAAGATTTCGCAAAAGCGAAAGACGCTTCTGGCTATTTAAGTTCTGTCGCACCAATGGCCATTCCCGGGACCATTCTCGTGCCGATGAACGGAACCGACTTTGGCGGCCTTCAAGGCTATGTATTGGGCGTCAACCCCGAGACCGGTGACATGATGTGGAAGGCAAACATGATTCCCGCCAAGGGCGAAGTCGGTTATGACTCATGGCCGGAAGGCAGCCAAACTTACGGCGGCGCGGGACCATGGATCACAGGGTCTTATGATCCGGCTAGCAAGACCTACTTCACAGGGACGGCAAACGCCTATGAATGGAATCCGAAGAACCGCGGCGGCGGTAAGATGGAAAACCTTGGTGCGGCTGGAATAGTGGCGGTGAACACCACAAACGGTAAGGTCAACTGGCGCTATACCGGCGTTCCGGGTGACCCCTTCGACTACGATATGCCGCAGACTCCGATGTTGCTCACGTTGGATGGCAAGCTGACTATCGTGCAACCCAACAAGACTGGCTTTATTCACTATCTGCAGCCAAGCGATGGTAAGTTTATTAAGGCCACGCAGTTTGCGGATAAGATCAACTGGGCCAAAGGGTACGATGCGAACGGCCGTCCAATCGGCATGCTACCGCCACCGAAGGAAGGACCGGAGAATCAAGTGGAGCTTTTTCCCGGGTTGTTAGGTACCGTGAATATGTATCCAAGCGCCTACAATCCGAAGACGGGCCTGGTTTACATGCCGGCGACTGAAGGCAGCATGGTGTACGGCATGGAAGACATCAAAATCGTTAGTAACGCGCGGCACTTTGGGGCAACTATTGAGTTTAAATTCCAAAACGCCAAACAAGTTGCCTACAACGCGAAGACGGGCGCGCAAGTATGGCGCCATGATGAGGACAAGCCAGGTTATGCGGGTGGCATGTTGACGACAGCAGGCAATCTTACGTTTTACGCAACGCAGGGCGGTGAATTCCGCGCGGTCGATGCAACAACGGGTAAGGTTCTGTACTCTTTAAATACCCACATTACCTCCAAATCCGGACCAATGACTTACACTCACAAAGGCAAGCAATACGTTGTGCAAGCGTTAGGGGGATTGCCAGGCTTCGGACGTGATGACGCTTATAAGGCCGTAATGGGTAGCGCAATGATTGCGTTCACCAACTAAAGCAAACTACCAATAACATTCGGTTTGCTTTCGAAACAGCTACGCTCGCTGCGGTATGGCGCGCTTAGCTGTTTGTTGCGGCAATCATATAAGAATCGAGAATCGACGGAGAAATGAATGAAACGAAGTGGCGTCTCATATTCCGTAGTGAAAATTGCGCTGACGTGCGGGCTGGCTTTCAGTACTTTGGGTTGGGCAGGCGAAGTACCTGACGTGAATCCATTTTCGGGAAATCAGAAAGCGATTAAGTCGGGACGGTCTTGGTACCAGAATTTATGCGGTCCCTGCCACGGGGCCACGGCGAATGGCGCTGGGGAGCGCGGTCAGGGTGCTGATCTACGCAAACTCAAGATTGGCTTTAAAGGCTATGTAGAAACGGTAAAAAATGGGCGCACGATCCCCGGCCAAAGCCTCGCTATGCCGGCTTGGGGCGGCGCGATTGACGACAACACCATTTATGAAATGGGCGCGTATCTTGAGACCCTGGCAAATGAGGAAGCGAACTGGAAAGAGGGCGCGAAGAAGGAATAGTGTACGCCGTTAGATTGTTTTTTTGCCGGATTGGAATTGCCAGGATTAGGAAGAACGCAGATCTCGAATGGATTGAATTAAAACCACTTTTTTAGAATGGCTATCGAATTGAAAACGACATTAATAACTAAACTTGCAGGCGTTTTTCTTCTTGGCCTCATAGTTCCGAGCTATGGCGCAGAAGCTCCGGTCGTTTGGGCTGATCCGACCTGCAATGTCTTCATCGCACAACTTGGCGACGAATTCGGAGTCTATGAGACGCGCGCTGGCGCACCATTGGCGGAGGGCGACACCATCGCAGGTGACCTCACTGGCGAGGGATTAGTTGATATTCAAAATGCGACTAAGGCGCAATCAAATCGCGTCATCCTCGTCGCGACTAGCGAAAATAAGCGAGCGCTGATTCAGTCGGCAGTCACGATACGCTGCCAACGCCGCTATCAATCCAATTGATCGCCTCGCTACTTTGCACGCGGCCAATCGGCACAACGTAAACAAGGGCACCAATGACCGCTAGACAACTACTGCTTTTAATCGCCGTTTTGCCGATGACTTTACCATGCGCATACGGTGACGAATTGAAAATCACTTGGTATGATCCGACCTGCGGATTCATGCTCGGCGAACTCGCAGAAGGGTATGGCCTATACCAATGGAAGAAAGGACCGGAACCCAAGGTGGGCGACGTCGTGATCGGGGATATCGCCGGCGGCCCGTCGGTAGAAGCCGCCCTTCAACCCTCGGGCGAAAAGATCTCCATGGTTCATTGGGCCGACGCGAAATCCGGCGAAGTCTTACTAAAGCATACGCCGCGCGGATGCTTGAATAAACCGAAGAAAAAATAATAGCCGTAGCCTGGGTTAGCCGCGCGCGGCGTAACCCAGGAATTCGCTGATGCAATTTCCTATTTCGTTGTCACGGCGCCAATCTTGGTACATCGCAGGATGGCCCGAGAGCCG
>JANMJR010000236.1:0-6461 GCA_031371465.1 Pseudomonadota bacterium | reverse complement strand
CCGACAGTGGACCGCGGCAGTGCGGGATCGCGCAAGTGACGTTGATGGCCCTCGGAATATGTGACCAGTTGGCGCCATTTTCGATCGTTTCTGTCGACCTGATGCGGACTTACTCGACAGAGTTCTCGTGTACCTTGGATTCGCGCCTGATCGCGGGCACGTTAATTGTAAAGTAACAACGATTTTACGGTGGAAAGACTCGCCCCTACATGGACGCGTAACGTTCTCGTAATCGAAGACGAACAAGAGGTCGCAAAACTGATAAAGCGGCACCTCCAAGAACTGTCATGCACGGTCGATGACATCACGATCGACCCCGAAAAACGCGAAGTCGCCGTGCGTGGACGCAATATCGATCTTACTAGCAAGGAGTTCGAGTTGCTGCTGCACTTCATGCAAAATCCCGGACGCGCGTACAGCCGCGCACAGCTCTTGGATATGGTGTGGGGCTATAGTCACGAAGGCTATGAGCATGCCATCAATTGCCACATCAATCGGCTGCGCGCCAAAATCGAAGAAAACCACGCGGCGCCCAAGCACCTCTTGACGGTATGGGGTGTTGGTTACAAATTCTCCCGTGGCGATCCACCGCGAGAGGCATAGCGTTTGTTTCGCACCCTCTACAGCAAGCTACTGATCGTTTTTCTTGGCTATGGCGCCGTGATGACGATCATCTGCCTGCTCGTGCTGCGCGTGTCTCACGAGAACTTCCACCTCGAGATCGATCAGCGCCTAAATGAAGCGCTGGCGGCTCGCCTCCTCAAGGCGCATCCCGTCACCGACGCCACGCAGCCGGACCACGACGCGCTGCAGCAGGTGTTCGATCATCTGACGGTTATCAACCCTGGCATTTCCGTCTACCTTCTCGATTCGAATGGTCAGATACTGGCGTCCTCGGGCCCGCCCGGCAAGGTCGAGCGTCAACGAATCGACATGCAACCGATCCGCGCTTTTCTCGATCACACCAAATCCTTTCCTATCTTGGGACAAGATCCGAGTGATTTAACAAGGCGCGAGGTGTTCTCGGCGGCTACTGTTTCAATTCGCGGTTATCCCAACAGTATCCTATACGTCTTACTTCATCGCCAACGCCACATCAGCAGCAGCCAAGAGCTGGAGCGCAGCTATGCGCTGGCCGGGCAGTTGGTTCATCCTCGCCGGCGCCACCTTGGCGATCCTCGCCAGTACGTGGATCATTCGCGCGTTGACGCATCGGCTCGGGCGGCTTGCCTCTGCATTGGAAAGGTTTCACTCCGACGGATTCACCCAGGCCCCCGGGTCAGACGCCACGCCGGCGAAAGAGCCCACCGATGAAATTACATGGCTCAGCAACCTTTTCAAGCAGATGGCCGAGCGCATCGTCGCCCAACTGCAGAGGCTTCGGGAGAGCGATGAGGCACGGCGCGACCTGCTGGCGAATGTATCGCACGATCTACGTACGCCACTCACCTCCCTGCAGGCGCATCTCGACACCCTTCGGCAGACAGACAATACGCTCACCGCCGTGGAGAAGCGGGAATATCTCGATATCGCTGCGAAACAAAGCGAACGTCTGGCAAGGCTGATCGATAAGCTCTTTGATCTAGCGAAGCTCGACGCTCAACAAGTCAAGCCAACCTTTGAGCCGTTCATAGTCTCGGACATTGTTCAGGACGTAATTCAGAAGTTCGAATTGATTGCTGTCAGCAAGAACGTCGCGGTCCACACCGACGCGCCTGACTCCCTGCCCTTGGTCTTCGCAGATATTGGACTGATTGAGCGCGTCCTCGATAATCTGCTGGAGAATGCTTTCCGATACACCCCGGCTGGCGGGAGTATAACGATCACGTTGATTCCGTTCCCTAAGCAACTAACGGTGCAAGTGAGCGACACCGGCGGCGGCATCGCCCCAGAAGATCTCCCCCGCATCTTTGATCGTTTTTATCGCGGGGAGAAGAGTCGGCCCGCAACCGATTCCAGCGCGGGGTTGGGCCTTGCCATCGTCAAGGGGATTCTCGGGCTGCATCAGAGTGAAATCCGCGTTGAGAGTAGGCCAGGCGGCGGTACGACGTTCAGTTTCGATCTGCCTTTGGCTGTTCCCGCCGCATCGGACGTGCATATCTCTATGGGGCCTGAGCAACCGGCGCGACGATAGAATCTCTACACTCTTAAGACAATTTCAAGACCTCTCGGCCCTATTCTGATAGCAAGGGCTACGGTACTGTCGGTTTTGTTCGCGGTTGGAGAGAGCCGAGCCTCAGTTACCGATAGTGCTTGAGTGAATGGGACGAAGAGTTGGCGTAATCACTTTGAAAGGAGAAGCGTATGAAACGCACTAAGACTATTGTAGCGACCATTTGTGCCAGTGCAGTCGCGGCCACGTTGATGTTCTCGGTTGCTGTGCAGGCGGCCGAGAACAAGTACAACAATCCGCTCCATCCCGGCTTCTACATGGAACGCCTGAAGGAAATCAAAGGAATCGATGACGGCAAGATCTCGCAGAGCGAATTCATGAAATACCACGAGCAGCAATGGGGAAAAATGATGGGGCACAACGATATGCCCGTAGCGGATCATCGAAACCCACTCAGCCCACACTATGGCAAAGAGCCTATCGAACAAATGGGACACGGGCAAGAACGGCATTGTCACTGGCGAGGAGTACATGAAGTTTCACGAAGCACATTGGGCGGAGTGGAAATCAAAGGGCCTCGTTGACAGCAAAGGCTATATCGACCACAACAATCCTCTTCTGCCATCGTATAAGCCTCACTAGCGGAAAGGCGCATTTGCTCTACTTTTTCCATAGAAGTGGCGAGCGCGGAGGAATTAGACGAAATTTAGTAAAGTTTTCTTTCAACCGGTTTTGCAAGATCTCGGCAAAAAATTCGGTTCCACGATCGGTTTGTATCCGTTGAATCGGAAAGGGCATTTCTTCGATTACGCGTTCCAGAAATGCGACGGTGTACTTCCCGGTCCGGCGTGGATAAAGGTCAAGTGAGCGGAAACGACTGCAATCGTCTACTGCGGTGTATTGATACATACCCGCCTTAATTTTCATCGTATCGAGTTGGACGCGATCGCCTGGTACAGGTCGGTTGTAGCGTAACGACCATGCGGGCCTTCGCGGCCGTTGCAATGGTTTACCCCAGCGCGATTTGACATGCCCGAAACCATTGTATCCTCTACCTCAACGCATCGCGCACCCTCTCCAGCTTTCCACGCACTTCCTTGGCGACCGCGACGACATCGGGATTGTCGGTGAGCTTGAGCACAGCAATGGGGTCCATGAAACCCACGTTGATGCTGCCGCCCTCTTCTTCGCGTACCACCACGTTACACGGCAACAGCATACCGATGTCCGGTTCCGCCATGAGCGCCCGGTGAGCGGATTGCGGATTGCACGCGCCGAGAATCATATAGGGCCGCGTATCGACGTTGATCTTCGCCTTCAAAGTGTCTTTCACGTTGATCTCCGTAAGCACACCGAAGCCTTCAGTTTTCAAAGCCTCGGTGACCTTTTTGACGATCTGATCCATCGAACCTTTCAACGTAATGTTGAATCCATAACTGCTCATATCCGCTCTCCTGTAATGGCGATGAAGAATCGTGTTGCTAAATTGCACCGGCCGCGATTCGTGTGTTTACTTACTTTTTGATGAGATATTTGACCACGACGGCAACAACCAGGATCACCGCCGCCCAGAACAATAGTCCGAATATCCAATGGCCAAAGCCGAAGCCCCAATGCCAACCGCCCATTTCTCCGTTCATCATATTGCGCTCCTTCCTTAAGCGTGGTTGTTGTGAATCCCGTAATAGTGGTATAGACGCCCTTATCTGACGCGGCGCCAAAGTGGAGAAGTCGTGTTTTCTCTTAACCCGAGAAGAGCACCCATATCATGACCACGGTTCCCCAGTGGATTCAAAAGAAGACGAAATAGCGAAAGCCCCATCGTGCAAGGAACTCGACCGCACCAATTGGCGCCTGTCGCATGGTTGTGCGCGCTGATTCTAGCAGAGGCTCGATCAACTAATCTGGCAAATCGAGGCTTTCCCAGCATCGGATAGACACGATAAACGTGTGAAGATCGAGGAGGTGCGCATTGGAAGATTCGCAAGTATATAAGACCAACCAATTCGCGATTGCGAATTACGGCGATCGGTTTCGACAAGCCGAACCAATTGCTACTGGCTTCACCGAGTCATCCGTCAAACAATCCACGCGGAAGCACGTCGTGAAGAAACAACAAATGCCCTGGCCGATGAGAGAACCACCGCACTGCTGCAAATCCGAACGCGGGCGTAGAGCGGAGAATTGCGTTCGTGCTTCGAGCGGTGGTATCCATCGCTTGCCGCAAACGACGAGGCTGGAAAGCTTCGTGCCGCCTTAGTTACTTGGCCATCTTGTCTTTGTCTTTCATCATGGCGTTGTCCTTCATCATTCCGTCGTGCATCATCTGCATATCTTTCATGTCGACCATCCCTTCTTTGTTTTTCTTCATGCCCTCATACATTTTTTCGTGGTGCTTCATGAACTCGTCTTTAGAGATCATCCCATCGCTGTTGGCATCCATCATCTTCGTCATCATGTCCTTCGAATGCTTCATGTCGTCGGCGGCAAAGGCAGACAGGGTAGTGCCGACAAAGGCGCTGGCGACAAGAACTAAAAGCAGCTTATTCATATGCGTTCCCTTCAATTGAAAATCATTAATGCCCGTTTGTAAACTGCATAAAGTGAAAGGAGCCGGGCGCTAAGCTCCGTCGAAATAGACATCGCGGCATTCGCACTAGTTCAACTTAACCCCGGCTTTAGGTGATTGTCTGTGCGGTAACGCACATAAGGGAAATTGTCCTATCAGAGGAGTGGCGTCGAGTTAGATGCCGAGTAAGGCCGCGGTTTTCGCCTGGTCAGATTACAGTTTTGTAATGTTGGCGTCATCATTGTGTCGCTCTCTCAACCTCAGACTGGCACACCAATTTTTGATAAACAGAAATAACGTCGCCAAAGAAAAGGCCATGAAGCAGTCGCATAGAGCAACTAGTAATGGCCGCGCCCACCGTTCACGATGCTAAACCCGAGGTAGGCGGAATGAGGGTGGTCGCGTGAAATACGTCCTGATAAGTCAAGGTGCTCCACTCTTACCCCCTACCATGTCTCGCACCCGCTGCGGGCCACGCGTGCGTCCCGCGCATGGCGGCTTCAGTGCTTGTCTTGATTTACCTAAATCTCAAATTGGCCAGCGCAATGTTGCTATGTGCGCCAGCGCACAGACGCGCGATCCACACTACGCTCACCGTGCTTGCAGTAAGCACGTTTAAAAACCTGTTAATTGTTGGAGAAATCGAATGCGCAAATTATCGGCAGCCCTGGCAGTGTTGGTTACGTTAAGTCTTACCGGCTGTGGCTACAACACGTTCCAGCGCAACGACGAACAAATTAAAGCAAGCTGGTCCGAGGTCGTGAACCAATACCAACGCCGCGCGGACCTGGTGCCCAACTTGGTGAACACCGTAAAGGGTTTCGCCGCTCAGGAAAAGGACGTCTTGCTGGGCGTCACCAACGCCCGCGCCAAAGTCGGCGGCATTCAGGCAACCCCGGAGCTCATCAACAGCCCTGAGGCGTTTGCCAAGTTCCAGGCGGCTCAAGGAGAACTGTCGGGCGCGCTTTCCAGGCTGCTGGTGGTGTCCGAGAACTATCCGCAGTTGAAGTCCGACGCCAATTTCCGCGATTTGCAGGCTCAACTGGAGGGCGCCGAAAACCGCATTGCGGTTGCGCGCAACCGATATATCAAGGCGGTGGAGGAATTCAATGTAACGGTGCGCTCCTTCCCCTCCAACCTGACGGCGATGGCGTTCGGTTACAAAGCGAAGCCTAACTTCACGGCTGAAAACGAAAAGGAAATTGCGAAGCCGCCTAAGGTAGAGTTTGGGCCGGCGTCGGCCAAGCCCCAAGGCGAGACTCAGGGGACCGCCAAGTGATGGCGATGCACATGGCAAGAGCGTCATTGCTTGCAGTTACGCTTTGCTGGTCTTTCATCGCCGGCGCACAAATCGCGGTCCCGCCCTTGACCGGCCGCGTCACCGACCAAACCGCCACGCTTAGTGCAGAGCAAAAGTCCGCCTTGGAGCAGACCCTGCAAGCATTTGAAGCCAGGAAAGGCAGCCAGCTCGCGGTTCTTATTGTTCCCACCACCGCTCCGGAAGCGATCGAGCAATATACCTTGCGCGTGGCTGAGCAATGGAAGATAGGCCGCAAGAAAATAGATGACGGCGCGATCCTGGTCGTCGCCAAGACCGACCGCGCGCTGCGCATCGAGGTGGGGTACGGCCTGGAGGGAGCACTCAATGACGCGACCAGCAAGCGCATCATCAGCGAGACTATTACGCCGCGCTTCAAGCAAGGAGATTTCTATGGCGGCATTACTGCCGGGGTCGACCAGATCATCCGCGTCATTGACGGCGAGCCGTTGCCGGAAGCC
>JANMJR010000218.1:0-7288 GCA_031371465.1 Pseudomonadota bacterium | reverse complement strand
TAAAAATCGAGTTGGCCACATTGGCGAACTGCGCATTTTACTTAATACTTCAAGTCTAGTCAAAGTGCTTGTAAGTCTATAAACTCCATCCCGTCGAAAGCATGTCTAGTTGCTATTCATTCCGAATCCGCACCGCTCCTCCTAGTTGATCCCATGTTTGCTACCGAGAACTTACGGCAACTGCTGGCTGCCGATATGAAAATTGTTGACGATGTGATTCGCCAACGGCTTCACTCGGACGTCGCTTTGATCGAGCAGGTTGCAGAATACATCATCGGCGCCGGCGGTAAGCGCATGCGCCCGATGCTGGTGTTGCTGGCGGCGGGGGCGTTGGGCTATCGCGGCAGCGGCCAACACGAATTGGCGGCGATCGTGGAATTTATCCACACCGCGACGTTATTGCATGACGACGTGGTCGATGAATCGGAACTTCGGCGCGGACGCGAGACGGCAAACGCACTGTTTGGCAATTCGGCGAGCGTGCTGGTCGGCGATTTTTTGTATTCGCGTTCATTTCAGATGATGGTCGGGCTGAACAATATGCAGGTGATGCAAGTGTTGGCGGATACGACTAACACCATCGCCGAGGGTGAAGTATTGCAGTTGCTCAATGCCCACGATCCGGATACCGACGAAGAACGCTATTTCACCGTAATTCGTTACAAGACCGCGGAATTGTTTCAAGCGGCGGCACGCCTTGGAGCGATTGTCGCCGCTGCGACGCCGCAGCAAGAGCAGGCCATGGCGGACCTCGGGTTACACTTGGGCCTGGCATTTCAGTTAATCGACGATTTGCTGGACTATTCCGGCGATATCGAACAAACCGGAAAAAATATCGGTGACGATTTAGCCCAGGGTAAGGTGACGTTGCCGTTGATTCGCGCCATGGCGTGTGCGAACGAATCGGAGCGGTTGTTGATTCGCCAAGCCATCAAAGACGGCGGGCGCATCGCTTTGCAGCAAATCGTTCAAATCGTGCGTGCAACCGGCGCGCTCGAGTACGTAAAACAACGCGCTGAGGCCGAGGCCGATGCGGCTAAATTTGCGCTAAATGCATTTCCGAATTCTAATTTCAGAGAATGTTTGTTAAAATTGTGTGAGTTTGCCGTTGCAAGGACTTACTAGTGCAACGCTGAGGCAGTAAGCGGGGTGTAGCTCAGCCTGGTAGAGTACTGCGTTCGGGACGCAGGAGTCGGAGGTTCGAATCCTCTCACCCCGACCAAGCTAAAACGATGGGAAAACTTGAATAAGTTAATTTTACTGCTGGTTCTAGGCGTTGTCGCGTTCGCTATTATTAAAAGCTACGCGCGGCGTGGCCAGCCAGGCGTTAAAAAGCAGGCCGATGCCGTCAAATCCAACGAGGATATGGTGAAATGCGCCCACTGCGGCGTGCATATGCCGATCAGTGAGTCCACCTTGTCCAAAGGAAACTATTTTTGCAGCAATGAACACCGCTTGATGCACAACAAGTGATCAGGTCGTTCGTTAACGCTGCGCTAATGCGCTTATCCGCCTGGCTTGATCAGAGCGAGTTTGCGTATGTTCCGCCCGTGTCCTACTGGCGTTCCCTCGCGTATTTCAATGTCTACCGCGTGATTGTCGGGCTGGTTCTCGGCATTCTTACTTGGTATTCGCAAGATCGCGCCCTGCTAGCAGCGCAATACCAGGACTTGTTTTACGCTATGTGTTTCGCCTCTTCACTGACGGCGCTCTTGGGCCTCGTTGCGTGCACGTGGCGCTGGCCGGCGTTCTTGCCGCAACTGGCATTCACCTTGGTTGCCGACACGGCCTTTATTACGCTCATGATTTACGCCAGCGGCGGCATCGGCCACGGCCTGGAGTTAATGCTGTTCGTTACCTTGGCGGCTGGCGGGCTGATTGGACGCGGGCGGCTGGCGATGTTCTATGCCTCACTTGCGACGCTTGCGGTGCTGGCGGAAGAAACCATGCGCATGTTCGAGTTTGCGGAGGCGCCTCAGTATTTACAGACGGGCCTATTAAGCGTGGGTTATTTCGCCGTAGCCTGGCTTGCCCACACCCTAGCGCAATATACCCGGGAAAGCGAACAACTGGCGGCGCAGCGCGGCGTCGATCTTGCCAATCTGGCGCAGGTCAATGAACTGATTCTGCGCGACATGGCGGATGGTGTGATTGTGGTCGACAACAACGGCGTGATTCGAACTCGCAATGGCGCCACGGAAGATCTGCTGGGTCCGATGCCGATCGCCACGGCCGAGCCCAAGCTCAAGGAGTATTCGCCGGAATTGGCCGAGTGGCTTGCCGGTTGGCGCAGCAATCCGACTAACCGATTCATGCTGATGCGCTCGCCGGTGGCGACTAAGCAGATGCGCCTGCGCTTCGTGCCGATCGGTGACCAGGCGATTCAAGGTACGGTGATTTTTTTGGAGGATTTGGCCCAAGAACAAGCCCAGGCTAGGCAGATCAAACTTGCCGCCCTGGGCCGCTTAACCGGTAATATTGCCCATGAGATTCGCAATCCGCTGTCGTCCATCAGCCATGCGAACGAGTTGCTGCAGGAAAGTGAATTGGATGTGACCGGGCGGAAGTTGTGCCGTATCATTGGCGAGAACTGCGAGCGGCTGGGCCGTATGGTGAGCGATGTATTGGAGTTGAACCGTTCTGACCGCGCTAAGCCCGAGGTACTCGACGCGCATGGCTATTTGAACGGGTTTATTGAGCAGTTACGCCAAGTGGAAAAAGTCGCGCCCGAGATTATTTCACTTGAATTAAATGTGCAAGGAACGCTATATTTCGATCCAAACCATTTGCACCAAGTATTATGGAATCTGACCCGTAATGCGTTGCGTCACTGCAAGATGGCGGCCGGTAGTGTGCGGGTGTGCTTAAATCGTTCGCCCCGTCCAGGCGCCTTACAACTCGACGTGATGGATGACGGCCCCGGCGTTCCGGCGGATATGTTGACGCGTTTGTTTGAGCCTTTTTTTACGACGGAAAGCCAGGGTACTGGTCTTGGGCTGTATATCGCCCGGGAGTTGGCGGAAGCGAATAATGCGTCCCTGGATTACGTTGAGTTGGCGCCTGGCGCCCATTTTCGTGTCCTAGTTCGGAGTGAGCCATGACCGCGCGCCGTGTATTGATCGTTGACGACGAAGCCGATATTCGAGATTTGCTGGAAATGACGCTGATGCGCATGGGCCTGGAAACCGCGACGGCGGGCGATTTGAAAGAAGCCTACCAAAGACTCGAAACGGGTCAATACGACTTGTGTCTGAGCGATATGCAGCTCCCCGATGGGCTAGGCCTGGAGTTGCTGACCCACATCGGTAAAGCTTACCCCGGCACACCGGTTGCGGTCATCACTGCCCACGGCAGCGCCGAAAACGCGGTTGCAGCGTTGAAGGCGGGCGCGTTCGATTATTTGGCCAAGCCGGTTTCATTGCAGCAATTGCGTGATCTGGTCAGGGTTGCGCTCAAATTGCCGCAAAATCCAACCGACAATAAAAAACCCCAAGAGCCGACCCAAAGCGAAAACGGTCCGAATTTAGTCGGCGACTCGAAGCATATTCGCCATGCGCGAGAAATGATCGATCGCCTGGCGCGCAGCCAAGCGCCGGTTTACATCACCGGTGAGTCGGGCACCGGTAAGGAGGTGGCGGCGAGATTGATTCACTCCAAGGGCGCGCGCGCCGATGGCCCGTTCGTCGCGGTGAACTGTGGCGCCATTCCGGAGAATTTAATGGAGAGCGAATTTTTCGGCTACCGTAAGGGCGCGTTCACCGGCGCGAATCAGGATAAAGAAGGTTTCTTCCAAGCGGCTCAAGGCGGCACCTTGTTTCTCGATGAAGTCGCTGATCTACCGCTGCAGATGCAGGTGAAGCTGCTGCGTGTGATTCAGGAAAAGAAAGTCCGGCGCGTCGGTGAGACCAGCGAAGAGAACGTCAATGTTCGGATCGTCAGCGCCACCCACCAGAATCTCGCGGAGCGGGTGCAAAACAACCAGTTCCGCCAAGACCTCTATTACCGGCTGAATGTCATTGAACTGCGTATGCCCGCCCTGCGTGAGATGCCGGACGATGTCCCGCAAATTGCCCAGACCCTGCTGCAACGGCTGGCGCGGGAGATGGATGTCGCGCCGCCCATGCTGGCGGCGGAAGCCATAGAGGCGCTAAAGGCCTACGATTTTCCCGGCAACGTGCGCGAGTTGGAGAATGTGTTGGAGCGGGCGCTGGCGATGTGCAACGACGCCACGATTCGGCGCAACGATCTTTATTTGTCGGAGCATGTGGCCCCGGACGTGCCAGAGTTGGTGGCGACCGGTTCCCATGCGCCCCTGCCGACAACCCTTGAATTACCGCTGCAGGAGTATCTGGATAAGGTCGAACGGGAGGCGATTATGGCCGCCCTGGAAAAAACGCGCTTCAACAAAACGGCCGCGGCGAAGGTATTGGGCATCACCTTTCGCGCGTTGCGCTATCGCATGGAACGCTTGGCGATTGAGTAGGGAGTGGGCTGGGATTTAGGATCGCGGATCTCAGTTTTGGGGGTAGGGCTTAACTTTGCGCATACATCGGAATGATCCGGCTGCTTCCCTGGTGCTCAAGGTCGATGGTTTTGTGGTTGCGGCCCGTCCGATGCCATCGCCGAATTGCGATGAGCGGCCCATCGGCGCGAGCATTGATCTTTTAGTTATCCACAACATCTCATTGCCGCCAGGCGAATTTGGCGGGCCGGGTGTCGTCGCGTTGTTTACCAATTCGCTGAATCCAGCGGATCATCCCTATTACCAAACGATTCAAGACCTTAAGGTTTCCTCCCATTTTTTTGTGCGGCGCGATGGCGAGTTGATCCAATTCGTGTCGTGCCTTAAGCGCGCGTGGCACGCCGGGCTATCCCATTGGCGCGGGCGCGCGCGTTGTAACGATTTTTCCATCGGTATTGAATTGGAGGGAACCGATGATCTGCCCTTCACGGACCCACAATACGACACCTTGGGGCGCTTAACACGAGTGCTTATCGCCACTTATCCGATCAAAGACGTGGTCGGACATTCGGACATTTCTCCCGGCCGCAAGACCGATCCCGGGAATTGTTTTGACTGGGCCCGATACCGCTCATTTTATTCTTACGTTTCATAGAGTTAAATTAGTTTTACGGCGTTCTGGCAAAATCTTTGCGCGAGCGTAAGTTGCGCTTGACATTCCCCCGCCCCACCCCTACTATTAGTCGTCCTGCGTAGCCGAAACCACTATATCTTGTGGAAATAGCGTGTGTAGGCTGTGTATAACCTATGCATAGAATTTGAATTGTCGTTTATTTACAAACTCATAAAATCCGAGGAGCACTAATGCAAATTGCAACCGATCCTTCTCGCCCTGCCGCCGCGCCACTATTTGCCATTACGCAAGGTCAGGACATGGCAGACGAACGCTATGCTTTGTTTAAAGTAGTCCGCCGCAACGGTTCCGTCGTGGCTTTCGAGCCCGCCAAAATTTCGATCGCCGTGACCAAGGCGTTCCTTGCCGTTAATGGCGGCCAGGGCGCGGCATCGGCCCGTGTACGCGAAATAGTTGGCCAACTGACCGACCAAGTGGTCAATGCTTTGATGCGCCGCCAGCCCGGCGGCGGCACCGTTCATATCGAAGATATTCAGGATCAGGTCGAGCTCTCCCTGATGCGCTCCGGTGAGCACGAAGTAGCGCGCTCCTATGTGCTTTACCGCGAAGAGCGTGCCCGCATGCGCGCCCTGCAAAAAGTTCAGCAACCGGTCGCGGAAACCGCCCTTACTATGCTCGTTAAAGGTCAGCGCGTTCCCCTCGATATGGCGCGTTTGGCGGAATTGATTGCGGAAAGCGCCGAAGGGCTACCCGAAGTCGAGCCGAAGAAGATACTTGAATCGTTGGTAAAAGATTTATACGACGGTGTGCCGGAAGATGCGGTTTATAAATCGGCGATTCTCTCGGCGCGCCAGATGATCGAAGAAGACCCGGCCTATTCCTTAGTCACCGCGCGTTTGCTGCTGCACACCATTCGCCACGAAGTGTTGGGCGACGAAGCAACCCACGGCGATATGGCAGTTCGTTATGCGACCTATTTCCCGATTTTCATCAAAAAAGGGATCGACGCCGATTTGCTTGATAAGCGCCTCGCTGAATTCGATTTGGTGAGAATGGGCAAAGCGCTCAACGCCGAGCGCGATCTCAAGTTTGGTTACCTTGGCCTGCAAACTCTGTATGACCGGTATTTCCTCCATATACAAGGTCACCACATTGAGTTGCCCCAAGCCTTCTTTATGCGCGTGGCCATGGGTTTGGCGATCAACGAAATCGATCGCGAAACCCGTGCCATTGAGTTTTACAATGTGCTCTCGACGTTTGACTACATGTCCTCGACGCCGACCTTGTTCAATGCCGGCACGCAACACTCGCAGTTATCGAGTTGTTATCTGACCACCGTGGCGGACGATCTGGACGGCATTTACGAAGCGATCAAGGAAAACGCGCTGTTATCGAAATGGGCCGGCGGTTTGGGTAACGACTGGACGCCGGTGCGCGCGCTCGGTTCACACATTAAAGGCACGAACGGCAAATCGCAAGGTGTGGTTCCCTTCTTGAAGGTGGTCAACGACACGGCGGTGGCCGTGAATCAGGGCGGTAAAAGAAAAGGCGCGGTCTGCACCTATCTCGAGACGTGGCACTTGGACATCGAAGAGTTCCTCGAGCTACGCAAGAATACCGGTGACGACCGGCGCCGTACCCATGACATGAATACCGCCAACTGGATTCCCGATCTGTTTATGAAACGAGTGATGGAAAATCAGGATTGGACATTATTCTCGCCCGCCGATTGCCCCGACCTGCACGATAAATTCGGTAAAGCATTTGAAGAGACCTATTTGGGTTACGAAGCCAAAGCGGCGATGGGGCAACTGAAGCTGTTCAAGAAGATTCCTGCGGTGCAACTATGGCGCAAGATGCTGTCGATGTTGTTCGAGACGGGCCATCCGTGGATTACGTTTAAAGATCCGTGCAATATCCGCTCGCCGCAGCAGCATGTGGGCGTGGTGCATAGCTCCAATCTCTGCACCGAAATCACGCTCAACACCAGCGATACCGAAATCGCCGTTTGTAATCTGGGCTCGGTGAATTTGGTGAATCACTTCGTCGATGGCAAGCTGGATTTCGACAAGCTTGGCGTCACCATCAAGACCGCCATGCGCATGCTCGATAACGTCATCGACATCAATTACTACGCGGTGAAAAAAGCGCGCGATTCCAATCTGCGCCATCGTCCGGTCGGCCTGGGCATC
>JANMJR010000197.1:0-12930 GCA_031371465.1 Pseudomonadota bacterium | reverse complement strand
GAATTGTCAAATGGAGCCTATGACGATGCAATAGCGGAGGGAGCACTCAGCCTTCGTATTGTGGTTACCGTTTTCCGTCTGAAATCATTGTGCATTGCTCCTGGTCGTGCTTTCGGTTTTCTTTAAAGTTTTCGTGACGTTTAAGAAATGATGCTGGAACGCGGAATACGAACCGTTTGCTGTCACATACTGTCGCGAAGGGACAAAACGAGTAGATCGCGCGCGAGGTAGAAACCATATTGATCGAGTACCGCGGCCTCGAGAAGCAGCGTTTGCAACTCATCGTTTTCGTCTCCAATAGCGGTCGCCAAGGCCGCTCGAAAGTTTGGGTCGTCTTTTGCTGCCTCGTGCTCACGTTTAGCAAGGCTTAGATCAAGCCGCCTTCTGCGCTCGAGCTCCCTGCCGCCTTGCCGCTCTTCAAATCTCACCAGACGATCTACGTGTAACATACTTTGGCATAAGCGGGTACTCAGCTTGACTGCTGGATTCAATTCATTGGAGAGTTCTGTGGCGCTCTCGATTTCTCCTCGGACTTTGGATGCTTTGCATAGGTCCATGTACCTTTCCAGTAGAGCTAAAATTTGTGTGACAGAGTGTGCTTGCAGCAGTCGCGGAACAGTTTCCAGCTTTGCAGCACTTTTGTCATACGGCTGTCGAATTTCGGACTGAATCGAAGGTGCGGCTGTTTGTTGAGTCGCCGGGACCGTTGACACTGCGAGTTCAGTTTTAGGTTCCACGATGCTCATTCCGGTCGAACTTATTGGCAATGGTAGTCCAAGTGCCTCCTGGATTGTGCTCAACCCGTCCCGCCAAGCCACGACATACGTATTGAAAATGTTTGTTGTTGCATGTACTGTTCCGCCCGGCGCATAGATGTTGCCATTGCCTTGTATTACCACCGAAGTGGGCGTCTCAGGCAAGGGCGGCCTTAATGTCGAGACTAGAGGAGGAATAGCTGCCAATATGGTGCTTATGGCACCAACTATCGCGAGCATTGTTTTAATCTTCATCGGATGAATCCGTTGCAACGGTTAAAATTGGGGGCTTGCATGACAGCTAACGAAGCTGTAGAAAAGCCATCGTAACGCGAGCCAAGTGGAGCATGCAATGTTCAAACGATCTGTGGGTATTGAACACCGTTTAACGTCATGGCGCGTTGCAAAGTAATCGATTTGTAACGGTGCGATTTTTGACATTGTCAAATTGCGCGAATCATAAAATAAAAATCTCTGCGACACGTTCGCCGAGTTGTCACGGACGAACGTTTTACGCGGGTCGGGTAGAACAGCCGGTGACTACTTTCCATGTAACAAACTGTCACTGCATCAATGTTCGATAGTTGCATGTCGTTAACTGGTGTCGACCGACTCGAAAATGAATTGCCACTGTGCCATGCATTGAGAGTGGCTATCGTACAAAAAACTCAACTCAACGCCACGCGTGCGCTTAGATTTTTGATCACGCCGCCTTTTTAAACTTGACGGAAACACGAATCTCGCCGCCAAGTTTCGCAAGCATCCCAATTAACATTTCCGTGGAGAATAGTGAAATCTTTCCACGCATGAGATCAGATACTCTCGGTTGCGTGACCCCAAGTTCGTTGGCGGCCCGAGCTTGCGTAAGGCCGAGTTTCTCGACACGCTTGGTAAGTTCAAGCATAAGCCTTGATCGAATAATCAAGTCTTGCGATTCCTCCTCCGAGAATCCAATATCTCGAAAGACATTGCCGCTGCTCTTGGTAATCTTTAGTTTTTCAGTCAAAGTCAGGTTCTCGATGTGATCAGTTGTCGGTAACGGTGCTCAGCGAGTTTTAAGTCTTTCAGCGAGGTGCGTTGCGTCTTCTTCTCAAACGCGTGAATGACATATACCGCTTCGACGAATTTCGCGACATACATAACGCGATACTCGTTGTCGTGGTGCAGTCGCAATTCCACCACGCCAGCACCTACTGTGGACATTGGTTTCCAATCGGCCGGAGGATGACCTTCCTGCACACGCCAAAGCTGGTGCCCGATATCTTGACGTACCGCCTCTGGAAAGCCGCTCACTGCTTCCTTGGCGTCCCCAAGCCACTCTAAATCTTTAGCCATTATACAAGTAGTTATATGTTTTAGCCAAGACGCGAACTTTTCATTTCTTTGCGGCCTTGAGTTGATCCGTCGCCATTGTCCCGCAGTGCCGAAGCACGAAATCTTCAATCTGTTGCATCGGCTTACGCAGCCGCTCGGCATCGACGGCAAGATATCCTGACGTGACGTCGTTATTATCTACCGCGTGATTCAGGAGTCGTTTGACGGCATAACTACTGATATCCAGGCTCTCAGCGATAGTTGCAAACGTACGTCGTAGATCATGGAGCGTAAATGGTACGTCGCTTATTTCGGCTACCTTAGCCACTGATTTCTGCGCCTCGGTAATATGCCCCTTCGCACCCCAGGATGGAAACAGATAGCGCTGTCCCTCGGTTTTCTTCATCCGCGCCGAAAAAAGTGCGGACAAATGTTTGCCCATCGGCAGCGTGTGGGTAATATTGCCCTTGCGAATTGCCGTAAACGTTCGTACCTTCAAATCGACCAAATCACGTTCAAGCTTTGCGCCCTCGAGCTTTCGCAGGCCGGTCAGCAGTAAGACCCGAAGATAGTCGCGACTATCGTCGTTGATGGCATCGGTTGCCTTCCACCATGCCTTGAGATCATGGGTCTTGATGACTGTTTGACGCCGTTGAATGCGATACCAAGCTTTAACACTCGAATGTCGCTGAACCGGATTTTCATCGATGCGTGCGTCCGGATACTTTTCTTTTGCAAAATTAAATAGCGCTCGGAGCAAACGCGCCACATAATTTGCCTGCGCCGGACTCCGCTCGCCGATGTCACTGTGTATACGTTCGATCGTGTCTTTGTCCAGAGCCAATAACGGTCGACCTTTCCAGTCAGAAAGGTAACACTCGATCAGCCGCCGGTAATCGTAAACCGTTCGATCGGCTAAATTCTTTCGACTTGATAAATACGTTTCGAGGATTTCGCTAAGGGATGCGGAATGCGCTAGTGCGGCGCGCTTCTGTTCGATTGGATTAATACCTTCGGCGAGCTTACCGAGGGCCTGCCGCGCAAGTTGACGCGCGCGCTCTGTGCTCAGATGCAAGGTACTGCCCAAGGTGACGCGTACTTGTTTATCGCCATGCCATTTATCGACAACGAACGCACGCTTGCCGGTTGCGAGCACTCGTACCGCCAGTCCGGGCAATTCTGTGTCACGATATAGCGTCTGACCAATCTCGGGTGCAGCAAGCTTGCGGATGTTTGAATCATTTAGCCGCACCCTCGCGCCCGCGATACGTTTACCGCCGCGTGAGGGGAGGGGAGAGTGCAATTCCGATGTCACGTCCGCAGGTCCCGTGAGATTTTCGTGTATGGACTATGTATGGGCTCAGCATACAATATGATGCAAACCAGTACAACACTGTACAACATGAAATTATTTAGATCAATGAGTTACGAGATTTCTCTTTATTAATCAAAACCTCATTTTCCGACTGTTAATCCGCAGGTCCCTGGTTCGAGCCCAGGTCGGGGAGCCAATATCCATGCGATATTTGGCGTATTCACTGATTTTAAATTTTTTAGTTGTAGGGACGTTGTAGGTAAATTGCCCTATAAAATTTACCTACAAGCTAATTTGGTAATCAGTTCAGCCGACCGCGCACGACAACTACCCGCGCGAGTACAAATGTGCGTTAGGCGATTGGACTATTGATTGCTAGAGGGAAACGCCAATGACAACAAGACTATCCAACATCGTTTCGATATCTTCGATTCGATAGTAGACGCTGCGGCCAATCTTGATGAATTTGAAGCGACGGCCGGGCACGCGATCAGCTCGCAGGGTAAAGCGCGATATTTCATACTGCGCTTCGACTTCGTAATCCTATAGCAAGCGCCTTGACCTGTTCTGGGGGGCCGTTGCGCTAGCGGATTTTGGAGCGGCAGCCTGTCTTTGCATCACCTCACCCCGATCTGGCCGAAGACGCCAAAATCACCACCGCACCCGCCGAAACAAAGCGCCATTGATAAACACGTCAATAATTCTGGGCGAAGCCTGCGGCCGAAGTATTGTTACCCGATCGTAAACTGATACCCGAAACCACGACCGCCCGTCCGGACTTTCTGACGTCGTCCCAACTTGGTTACCCACACATACCAACGGCATCGGTCTTACATAGCGATTACGGAACGAATAGCGCTCACCATCCCCAATGCCCGTTGACACGGCGGAAACGCTGGCTGATTTCCATGCTGCACGCATGCCGCCACCCATTGTTGCCTGAACTGCCCGCTCAACCCGAGCGAGCGGACGCATCCTCGGTGGACACGGATCAAAGAAGTTAAAACCCAGTTTCGCGTAAGCGCTAGACTTTCCATCCTTTGCCATCTCGCAAGTCGGAAACTCATACCCATCCCAAAGGTGATCCCATAACCGATGGATCGGCGGTTCGCATTCCTTTACGGCGGTGGGTCCTGCCGGATTGGATAAACACAGCAATACCTCACAACCCCATTGATCAGCCGATGCGACATAAGAAGACAAACCAATCACCAAAGCGAAACATAAACACCATAGTCGAGCGTTCATTGAGACCACCCCCCATCAAAAAGAGCTTGATAATTTCGGCATCGACGGCGAACTAAACTCCACAGGCTGCGCCGAAACGCTATCCCGTTCGATACCCATCCCTATGGGCGCGGGCGCGCGAATCGCTTGGGATGGCGTAGCATGAAATTCAACTTCAGCCATCGGCGCAGTGGTTCCGCGATCGAGTGAAACTCGAATTCGGTCTTCCACTACCCCAGAATCGATTAGTACCCGCCTAATCGCCTTGGCTCGCGCTTCCGCCAAGCGAATACTGGCGTGCCGGTTCCGATAGAATGGGCGAACCCGAATTTCCACGTCACCGGTGTTCGGCGCCATGGCAACCATCTGTGAAAGCGCTTTGCGACCGACTGAGCCCAATAATGCCGAATTTCGACGAAAACGGATCTGACGAATGCCGCTTGAATCTGGAACTCGGTTATTGACCACCAAGGGTTCGAATACCCGGCGCCCCTTTTTTACCGTGTTGACTGGCCGCACTTCACGGCTCAGCCACGGATCGGAGCGGTGCAATCTCGCCACTTATCGGGCGACTGCGCCTCGAGCAACTGGGGCTCGAGGCGCCGTTAGCCTGGCGGCGTTTCAAACCGTTCGCCATCCATACTCAATGCCTAACCATCACAATTGCGTTATCGCAGCCGCGGTGACCGGAGTAAAGACAACCATCACTGCGCCAGGCACCGACATCAGTCAACGCTTAAACGCCGGATGGAGTGGATTTCTGCTATCTACATAGGCGGGAGATGTCGTAGAGCCCACCCCAACCCATGCCGTGTCACCGCGCAAGTTAGGGTAGGTCGGATGCAACGGGCTATTGTCGACGTAGGCCACGTTGCTTGAGACAATCGGATCAAACTTAAGATAGCAAATACCGAGTTGCCTGGCATCGCGCTCGGATATACCCGGATGCGGTTGATGTTCTTTCATGACTTGCATGCCCGCCTGTGCCGATGTAGTCGCAGCGAGCGAAGCCGCCAATGTCGTTGCTACAATTAAACTCATGCTCTTCGCGTTCATTTTGTGACCTCCGTTACGTATGACACGGAATACACATCGCTCCGTGCTTGCGATTCGCCGCCTAATCCACCCAGTAGCACCTCAGCTAGGCGCAAACTAAGTTTCGTACACCTGCAAGATAACAAACGAACGGTAACAACAACGTGACATCCCGATTACTTTTTTGTAATTCGCTTGGGGCAGAATAGCAATCGCGCTAGATTGGCATCCTGTTTAACGTTTATTCGACGGGCGCCAGGGAATTGCAGCCCGTTATCGTGATGACCGACGGCGTACTCGACGCACAGGGCCACGGGTATCGCCATAACCCCAGAGAGTTAAAAACCGCGCGATTGAAATTGAGTCCGCCCGTTAGCGATGTCGACCTAGAAGAATCATGTCTTAAACGGCTGATGCGCAGCTGAATTGCTTGGCCTGCCCGATAAGGCCATCATCCTGCATGAGCTGAACAGTGCACCGGTTGGCACTCGCGGTGCTCAAGCACATAACCCACCCCCCGCACAGTATGTATGAGCTTCATTTCAGCAAGATCGTCGATTTTCGCACGCAGCCTGCGCACGGTCACCTCGACGACATTGGTGTCACTATCGAAGTTCATATCCCATACCTGCTCGGTGATCGTGGTGTGTGATATTACTTTTCCGCGTTGACGCAGCAACAGCAGCAATAACCCGAACTCCTTTGGCGTAAGATCGACACGCGCACCATTGCGCACGACTCGGTGGCTGGCGGGATCAACCTCCAAATCGGCGATGCGAAACGTTTTCGGCTCCAATGCATTGCCACGCCGCACGAGAGCATGAATGCGGGCTAAGAGCTCGGAAAATACAAATGGTTTGGCTAGACAGTCGTCAGCGCCCAACTCTAAACCTCTGACGCGATCAGCGACACAATCGAGCCCGGTGAAAACTAAAATTGGCGTAGATTTTTCTTTGCGTAGATGGGTCAAAACGCGCCAACTGGCCAGCCCAACCGCCGCTTGATCCAGAGTAAGCAGATCGTATTCTCCGGTAACACCAAGATGCAGACCATCAACGGCGTTGTCAACGACATCAACGACAAAACCACTTTCGCCCAGGCCATGCGACAGATAGTCGGCTAGTCGCGATTCAGGTTCGATAATCAGCACGCGCATCGACATTAGATCCGATTCCTGCGAAGTGACGTTTCCATTTCATTTTCAGTTGCCTCAGCGGCTATAGCTATACCAGCAGCGGCCTAAATAACATCCATGAATCAGCGATCGCGGCGCCGGTATACCGCATATCGATCGACCACGGTAATTCATGTCCGCGCCCTCAAAGCTTCATTCCTTTCACCCGATTTTGTCTTGCCACTGCAACTTGCGTGAGTTGTTTTCGAGTTAATGCTATCAGGATGATTGCATCGCGTCCCTACTTGGCTAAGTAGGATATGTGCGGCTCATTTCGAGCTGAAATTTATAGCCGGAATTCGCGCACACCAGGATTAAGGAGATCCCGCCGTTTTGGTACGCGCGAGCAATTACTCCGCGGCTTATTTGATCTGCATCAATTGCAATCCAATTTGCTGCTGTAGCCTACCGATTGAAGCGCATCTTCTGCCTCTGGAGGCAACCATGTTTAAGACGATCCTGATCCCGACCGACGGTTCGGCGCTGTCCGAAAACGCCGCGAAACTCGCGCTGCAATTCGCCAAATCGATTAACGCCAAGGTAGTGGCATTCCATTCCGAGGAGCCGTACCACGTTTTCGCAGTAGACGTGGAAATGGTAAGCGACACGCGTGAAGTCTATGAGCGCGACGTCAAATTACGCGCGGCGACCAACCTAGCCAAGATTGAGGATCTGGCGCGTTCCGCAGCCGTTCCCTGCGAATGCATGAGCGGCCAGGACGATCATCCGTGGCACGCGATCATCGTTGCCGCGGAGTCGAAGGGCTGCGATCTCATTGCCATGGCGTCCCACGGCCGCCGCGGTATATCCGGCCTGCTGCTGGGGAGCCAGACCGTGCATGTGTTGACCCATTCAAAAATTCCTGTGTTGGTATTCCGATAATCTTTGACGAGATTAGGCCTAAGGAAGCTCTGAATAAGTCCGATTTCGTCATGATACGGCGTTGCGAACAAAAAATATCGCCTTACCTATCATGCATAGGCTGCGTCGATATTTTTTGTTCGCGCCTTGCCTCATTTAGAACTCGAACTTATTCAGAGCTTCCCTAATACCTGCAGCTCAAACTACGCGGCGCGGCAATCGGGCACGCAAATCCTGCAATTGTGCTTCGAGTTGGCGCACGCGATCAAGCAGGGCTAGAGCTAACGCAACACCCTGCGTATCCAGATCAAAGTCGTCACGCAGACGGCACGCGGTTTGCGCGACAACCAGGCATTGCGTATCGAAGGTCAGTTCCGCCACATCCGGATCAATCGGTGTGATCGCGCCGTAATCCACCAGCTCGTTGATTTCCGCTGCGGATAGGTCAGACAGCTCCGCCAGTTGGTTCACCGACAACGCGTGATGCTCACGCAGCCAGAATATTTCAGTGAGTTCAATTCTCATGGGGCATATCCTGTTCAAAATGGCCGCGTGGATTAAACGTCGAACCGTCGGCAAGCTGCTTGAATAGCGTTCGCTCCTGTTCGTTGGTCACCGTGGGCAATACGATTTGCACCAGGGCAAACAGGTCACCCTCGCCGGTACTTGGCCTGGGGAGTCCGCGTTTGCTCAGCCGTAGTTGCTGGCCGCCCTGGGTTCCGGCTGGCACCTTGAGACGGACCGGGCCGTGCGGGGTCGGCACCTGTACCGTGGCGCCCAGTACGGCCTCCCAGGGGGTCAGTGGCAAATCCAAGTAAAGATCGTGTCCGCTGACGCGGTACAGCGAATGTGGGTGCAATACGACGTTGACGTACAAATCGCCGTCGCGCCCGCCGTTGAATCCTTTGCCGCCCTTGCCGGGTAGACGTAGCCGCTGACCATCGGTGGCGCCCTTGGGGATGCGCACCTTGAACGCATGGGGCGCCCGATGCAAGATACCGTTAGCATCGTATTCTGGCATGGTCAGATCAAGATCGACTTTGGCGCCGTGAAAGGCTTGTTCGAGGGTGATGTGCACTGTGACTTCGTAGTCCTGTCCCGGCATCGATAGGGTTCGGCCATCGTGCCCGGGATGGCGCCCGCCACCGCGAAGACTGGCGAACAAATCGGCGAGATCAACATCGTCGGCGGCGAACGGCGTGCCGCTGAACTCGCGCTGCCAGTCGGGCGGTGGTCGAAATTCTTGTCCGGACGGATGGGCGCCCAGTTGATCATACGCGGCGCGCTTGTCCACGTCCTTCAGGGTCATGTACGCTTCGGAAATCTCCTTGAATTTCGCCTCAGCGCCAGGTTCCTTGGAGACATCCGGGTGGTACTTGCGCGCAAGTTTGCGATACGCCTTCTTGATGTCCGCCTCAGCGGCGCTTCGTTCGACTCCCAGAGTGCGGTAGTAGTCTTTGTATTTCATGCTCGTTCAGTGTAAGACTCGACTTCATGGAACGCAATAGGCAGAGATAAGTAGCGTTCCGGATCGGCGCGCAATTTCTCGCCGTATTGCAGCGCGCAAAAATACTGGCTTGTTCCGGCATGTCGATGCAACGGCGCATCGCTTGAATCAACCGTCATGCCGGCGATAGGTTCTGTCACCCGCACTACTTCCGCACCGCGACATAGCGCAAACTTGGGGGCCGCGCTTTGCTGAAGCGGCCTACGCATTCTTAGATCTCCGGTGTTCCGGTATCTTGTATTCCACGCCCCAACTCCGCTCTAGCCGCACTGGCTAACGCTTGATACTTAGCTCGAAATACATCGAGCGTCTCTTCCTCAAGCTCTTCCAGGTCAAGAAGGGCGTTATGCGCACCTTTAGTTACGCGGATTAGTTCATCGAGTTTTACTTGAATTGCTTCGGTGTCTCGGTTCTGGGTGTTCTGAATCAGAAATACCATCAGGAAGGTGATGATCGTGGTGCCGGTGTTGATGACCAACTGCCAGGTATCGCTGAAGCCAAACAGGGGGCCGGTCACGATCCAAGCTGCAATGACGGCGACAGCCAGGACAAACACCCGCGGCCGACCGCAAAAATGCGCGGCGGTTTTCGCAAACCGCGAGTACACAGTGACGTTACCCATGCAGGATATTAGCGTGCGTATACCGGCCGATACAACGCGGCCCAAAACGCCACGACGCTTACAATGAGGCCACACCAAAATACACCCCAGAAATCCATCAAGGGTTCGGTGAGACTCATCTGTTGTAGCCCTGCCAGCGCCAACACGCCGACCCCCACGACGAGGTTGGTGTGACTGAACCAGCTTGCGGAATCCGTCACGCGCGCCCAGGTGGACAGCGCAAGGATCACGACGCCAAGGAAAAACAGTGTCGCCGTGCCCGGCGCAACCAAGCGCGGATCGAGCACCGAGGCGTAAACCATGACTAAGCCAATCAACGTATTAATCAAATTCGCCACCATAGAAACTTCCTTTACCCGTGAATGAGCTTTAGATAGGAAAAGGCCATCGGAGGAATCTTGAAACAGGCAATACAACTCGCTATGATCAGCAACTGCCAACCTATCCCCAGCGGCGCACACATGACGATCAACAAGGTAATCACAGCTTGGAAGAAAAAGCAAACATAGCCGATGTTAATCCAGTGGCGCCTTTGCCTGAGCTCGCCGATGGTATAGAACAGGCCGTAGCAACCTGCCAACAACACAAATAGTCCAAGTAACAATGCCGTGTCGATGAAATCGAACGACCTCATGCGGGCCTCAATACCGTCGCTTGGGATATTCTTTGCTTGCCGAAGGCAAGCAAGTCGTAAATGAGTATCACATAGCCTGCCGCAAAAATCATACCGAAGGCCAGGCGCGCCGTCATGCCTTGCATGAACCACGGGTTACTCTGTCCTTCAATGAACGCTTGCAGCGTCGAGCCGCCGATAGCGCGTTCATAAAATGCCTGGGCGATTCCCGATATCAGCAATGCGCCAACCATGCCGATCATGCCGATATTGAGCAAGGCAAACGACCATCTCCAGCGTACACCGTTGACCTCGGCAACTTGATGCGCCTTCTGCAAAGCCAAATAAATGACCGACAAAATACCGCAAGCATAAGCGCCCCAAAAGGCGAAGTGGCCATGGGACACGGTCCACTGCGTGCCGTGGGAAAACAAGTTGATCTGCGGCAAAGTCATCATAAATCCGAACACGCCGCCACCGAGGAAATTGCCGAAGGCTTCCGCCATAATCCAGTAGAAAGCAGGCTTGTTCGTGGTCTTCATTCGAAGGGTTCCCGCATCGTAGACCGCGTGCACCACCATCCCGAGCAACGGCAAGGGTTCCAGCGCCGAGAATAATCCACCGATGGCGAGCCAGTAGGAGGGCGTACCGATCCAAAAGTAATGGTGGCCCAAACCCAGGATGCCGGTTCCAAGCACCAGCGCGACTTCGATATAGAGCCACATCTCGACGATACGCCGCTCGGTGCCAAGTAACTGCATTAACGAAAACGCCATAATGCAGCCGATCAGTATCTCCCAGGTGCCTTCCACCCAAAGATGAACCAGCCACCACCACCAATACAAATCAACGGACATATTAGTGATGGCCGGGAAAGCGATGAAATACAGGGCGAACAAGGGCACCAGATCGACGATCAGCACGCCCATGATGCCGGTCACTTTTTTTGCTTTGATCGTCGTGGCGATGACGTTATAGCAAAACACCGCCAACACCAGCACGATGCCGATCGCCGCCCAGCGCGGCGCCTCGACGTACTTGCGGCCTTGGTTGATGAACCACAGACTGAACTGATTCGCGCCGCCGTATTGCACGAAGATAAACACCAACGCGACGATCACGATGGCCGTGCATAGAACATAAAACATGATCGCCGCGAGCTTGATGCCCACCGTCTCGCGGTTCAGCTCCCCCGGCAAGAACCAATAGATGGCGCCGATAAAACCAAGCAACAGCCAGAGGATCATGGTATCGATATGGACGATCTTGGCGATGCTGAAATCCAGCTTGTTGAGCAGAAATCCCCTCTGCACATAGTGGGTCGCCGAGAGCAGGCCGAAGACGACCATCAGCCCGAACAACACCATCGCCGCAGCGAAATATTTAAGCGCCAGTTCCTCGGATTTGTACATAGTTGCCCCTTTCTACTTTCCCTCGTTGGTTTTAAAACCACTGGGAAAGCCGTTGGCGTTGATGGCCGACATCCATTTCAGATAAGCCGTAGTTGCCACGGCTTCCTCGCGCGTGATCTTGAGGTTGGGCATTTGCCTGCCCCAATTCGGATACTTTTCCGGATTCATCAAGAACCTCACGATCGCTTCCTCCTTGCTGTCAGCCTGGGTCATCGGTATCCACATCTGCCGCCAAACGGGATCCAGCCACGCCTTGGTTAAATCCGGCGCATAGTAGGAGCCGTTACCGAAGAAGGTATGGTAGTCCATACAGGCGCGGCTTTGAATCACCAGTTTGCCGATGTCCATCAGCGCCTCGGCTTCAGTGGCGGAATACTTGCGGCCAAACAACAGTTGCTCGCCGCCTATGACCGGCATGGAGATGTTAAGCGTTGCATCGAACTTATAATCGATGGCCTGGTTGATCACCGTATAGGGCGGGACATTGCGACCGCCGGTGGTGATCGCAGACAAGCTATCCAGCGTTAAGAAAACAAGGACGATGGACATGACGACCGTGGAACTGATGGCGCCCGCGCGCCAAAAAGCCGGATCTTGTACGTACATGGATTCTCGTCCTCCCAATATTCCGCTGATGAATCCCGTTCACCAATAACCCAACGTCCAATGTAAGCGCGGAATCCGCGCTTACATTGATCTAGATCAACAAGATCGCGGGAAGTTGGCGATGCTTTATCAACTTGTCTATTGATGTGGATCAAATGGGAAACGCCGACTCGATTTCAAACACTACGGTGAAATATTCGGGTTATATCTCGATGAGTTGGAGCGGTTGCGTTGAAGCTTTACCGAACGCATACTGGCGCGAGACGAGGAGGAAACATGACGCGACGTTTTGATTCCATCATCATTGGCAGTGGCCAAGCCGGACCGGCACTTGCCGCGCGACTGACCGGGGCGAACTTAAGCGTCGCCTTCATCGAGCGCGAGCACTTCGGCGGGACCTGTGTAAACGACGGTTGCGTTCCCACCAAGGCGCTGATAGCCAGTGCTCATGCGGCCTTCGTCGCCCGTCGGCATGCAGACTTCGGCGTC
>JANMJR010000188.1:0-12567 GCA_031371465.1 Pseudomonadota bacterium | reverse complement strand
TGGCACAATGAGTCGTAAATTATCAGAGAAAGAATTGACCGAGCGCGATGCAAAGCGCGACGTGTGGCAAGAAGCGCTCGATGGCATTCGCCACATTAAGGCAGGACGTATCGGACGCAAATACACTGCGGAATCCTACCCGGTAGTTCGCGCACGTGAAAATTCCGGCCTAACGCAAGCCGAGTTCGCGCAATTGCTTGGCGTATCGATTCGTACCCTTCAGGATTGGGAACAGGGGCGGCGCAAACCATCCGGCGCGGCGCAATCGCTATTGTTGATTGCCGAGAAAAAACCGAAGGTGTTGAAGGAAGTTTTTAAGGGCTTGGCGAAAGCGGCGTAATTATTCGGTGATTTGAAGCGTAGTCTGAATGACGAAATTGTCTTACATCAATCCATCTTTACTTGATGACTGTGAAAAGCGGTTTGCGACCGGCGACCGGGGCTCGCTATTAGTAGCCATTTGGTATGGTGCGAAAAAACGACAACCACTGCCCGAATGGGCTTCAAAGGCTTTCATTACCGCATATGAATCCGGCGTCGGTGGCGAAGTGAAATCTTGGGATGATGTGTTCGGCAAACCATATCCGAAAGGAAGCAATCTCAATGCGATTAAAAAGCGCCTGGAAAAAAGAGGGGCATTAACTAATCGCATTAGGCAAATGAAGAATAAAGATCCTAGCATCGCTATTGACGTAGCCCTTTTCGAAAAGGTTGGGCCGGAGTTTGGCGTTGGCAAAACGCTCGCTAACGAGTATTACTACGAAGTTAAACATTGGATGGAAAAGTGGAGCGTCTGGTAAAGTCCTCGACTTCCGCAAAGTTTTTAAAACTAGCGGAATTACAAAAACAAAGAATCGCTTCAAACTCTCTCCATAGTCGCCCGTAGACAGTTCTACACATTGTAGGACGGCGGGTTACGAAGGAGAATAAATTGGAAAAGTACGTTACCGCACCCGCGGGATTTGCAATAACCAGATGGTGCGAAGCCGCCGATATATCACGGGCGACGTTCTACAACTTACCGCCCGAGTTGCGCCCTCATTCCGTAAAAATTCGCAAGCGCCACATCATTATCGAATCTCCCGCCGAGTATATGCGGCGAATTCGTTCCCTACAGCAGGCCACATGATGATAAGCGCTACGGAACAATTTCGCGATGCGATTCAATCCGCCGGACTCATTGCACCCAATGAAATTGAACCAGATGGAAAACTAAAGCGGTTTTCCAGCAATAGTAAAAAGAGCGACGACTCGGGCTGGTATGTCCTGCACGGCGACAGTATCCCCTCTGGTAGCTTCGGTGACTGGCGCACCGGCACATCGCAATCGTGGAGCGCTGATATTGGTCGTGCCCTCTCACCCCAAGAGGAAACCGCACATCGAGCCAGAATTGAGGGTATACGCCGCGAGCGTGAAGCCGAAGATGCACGGCGATACGGAGCCGCTCGGCGCGATGCTGAAACGATTTGGCGGGCTGCGGGTGGATGATACCGGGCGGCTGATTGTACCGATGCGCGACGGAGGTGTGATTCACTCGCTGCAATTCATCGGGACGGACGGTGACAAACTGTTTCTGTCCGGTGGCGACGTAAAGGCTTGTTATTTCGGGATCGGCAAGCCGAATGGCACGCTATGTATCGCAGAAGGCTATGCGACCGGGGCGAGCATCCATGAAGCTACGGGCTTTGCGGTAGCAATTGCGTTCAACGCGGGCAATTTGCTACCAGTCGCGAAGGCGATCAGGGCTAAATTCCCCGACATGCGGCTGATCGTATGCGGGGATGATGATGTGACTACCGAAGGCAATCCTGGATTGACCAAGGCGCGCGGTTCGGCGCAAGCCGTCGGCGGACTAATTGCCATTCCCGACTTCGGTACTCAGAGGCCGACAGATGCGACCGACTTTAACGACTTGCACCAGGCGCAAGGGCTGGAAGCCGTGAAACGATCCATAGCGACTGCGAAAACAATCGCCGTGACCGAACCGCGACCGAGCACCGCAAATTCTTCCGGTATCGATTACGGCCGTACCGTGTCGTTAATTCGCGGCAGCGACATAACACCCGAAGCGGTGACGTGGATATGGCATGGCTGGCTTGCAGCGGGGAAGATGCATGTTTTCGGTGGTGCGCCGGGCACCGGCAAAACGACGATATCGCTCGTACTTGCCGCAACCATAACGACGGGCGGGCGCTGGCCGGATGGTACAAGAAGTCCGCAAGGAAACATCGTGATCTGGTCGGGTGAAGATGATCCAGCCGACACGTTGATCCCGAGGCTTGCGCAGTCGGGTGCAGATTTATCACGTGTGTATTTCGTCGCGGATGTCTTCGAGGGCAGCGAGCGGCGATCATTCGATCCCGCGAAGGATATGGAACCCCTACGACAAAAGCTCGAAGAAATCGGCGACGTACGCCTGCTAATCGTTGATCCCATCGTTTCCGCCATTGCCGGCGATAGTCACAAAACGCGGAGGTGCGGCGCGGTCTGCAACCGCTAACTGACTTGGCCGCATCAATGCGCTGCGCGCTTTTGGGCATTACGCATTTTTCCAAAGGTACCGGCGGGCGCGATCCGGTAGAGCGACTGACGGGAAGCCTTGCCTTCGGCGCGTTGGCTCGGGTGGTGTTGGTGGCAGCAAAGCATCAAGAGGAAGGCGAGGACGGGCACGCTGCGCGATTGTTCCTTCGTGCTAAATCCAACATCTGATGGCCGATGCAAAGCGATTTTTGTCCGATCTGCTCGCCAACAAAAGCGATCAAGGTCGATGCTAATGACGCAGGGTATGCGTGGGCAACTATTCGTCGGGCACAAAGTGTGCTTGGAATCGAGGCCCGCAAAGCCGGTATGAAAGGTGGTTGGGAATGGGCACTTCTGCGAAGGTGCTCAGAAAACCCCGAAGATGCTCAACAAAAAGTGCTGAGCATCTTCGGGAAAATTCCAGCGACACTGCTACCCCCTCCAATTCGCATTTGAGGATTTAACTATGGGCGCACCTGACTTGATTTTTGAATTACGGCGGAAGGGTTATTCAGTTCGCGCGGACGGAAATTACTTGGATATTTCACCGGCCAATGATATTTCGCCCGAACTTGTGCAACAACTCAAGCAAAGCAAACCCGAACTTTTGGCAGAGTTGCAGCGAGAAACCCGACGGGCGAAAGTTTTGGCGAAGCTCGACACGGACTTGACATTAAATGGAGCCTACAACGTAGACACCGAGTGCGGCCGGATCAAGTTATCGTGACTATCGCGGTGAGAGGGGTTGCGACTTACGAGATTGCCATCCCCCGGGCGAAATATGATCCGTGGCAATTTTTGGAGTTATACGAAAAGCATGGAGGGCAAAGTGTCCACTGACCTAGATCAAAACGTTCCTGTGCAGCGACGAATGAAACAGCCGGGTAGCGGACGGACTAAGGGAACGCTCAACAAATTAACCAGAACCGTTAAAGATGTTCTAACGTCGACGTTCAACGAACTTCAGGCGATGGACGGACATGTACCGAAATATCCCGGCGCGCACATGCTGGATTGGGCGATTCGTGAACCGGGCGAATTCTACAAAGTGGCGGCGCGGCTCATACCAACCGAGATCAGCGGGGCAGCGCCGATAACCGTTCAGATTGTAAAGTTTAGCGATTGTTCGGATACCGATGGCCCGACGCCAGCCGCATGACGCACGAGTGCCCGGAGAACAAGCATTGACGGCTTTTTCCGGGGGATGTGAATAATGGAAGCTGATGGATTGCTTTCCCTAAAATAGGCGCATTTAGAGGGCGTGTCGTGACGGTTACCGTAGATACGAGCACGCCCTATTGAACACATTTAGCGACCAGGGCCCGACACACACCGGAAGTAACATCTATTGTGCCCGGAGCATCACCCGTTACGTTCAATCGCGTAACGCGACCATCTGTAAGGACAAAATTCGCATCGCATTGGTATGTGTACTTGTCGTACGAATTTCTGTGGCCGCAAGTTAGAAACTCCATATTCCCTTCAATCGCGGATCGACCGGGCGGGCTCATACAACTGAGCAACTCCTGTTTTGACATGCCAACTATTTTTGAGTTGAGTTCTTTAGTATCAGGAGCGGAGACGCATCCCGCGTTAACAAAGACGCAAAGACATACGGCAAAAATAATGGTTGGTTTCATCCGACGATACGCGCTAGTGACTGAAAAGTTGAAGGCCTCCAGACATTGGAGTTAAAACAGAATGCTTGCGCAATCGAAGCGAGAAAATCGGCCTCAATGGAATTCAATTCGGGCCTAAATTCGCGACACGTGTTAAGCATACGTTAAGCACGGCAGTGAAAACCGATGTCGAATAAAACGTAACCAATTGATTTAATTGGCGTCCCCAGGGGGATTCGAACCCCCGTTACCGCCGTGAAAGGGCGATGTCCTAGGCCTCTAGACGATGGGGACTTAGGAATCTTTGAGCCAGCATTGTCGCAATGCCAGCCTCTCTTGCACGTTGTTGCGTGCACGAAAGCTCGGCATTCTAGCACAACAAATCAAGAACTTAAAATAGATTTCAGTGTCGCGGCTGTTGCGCCAAAACCTCGCGCATCGCGATAGAAAAATCAATCACTTACCTAGACGCTGTGGGTCACAGCATGACACTTCGCGTCATCCGCACTTGCCGTAACAGTGAAATCATGGGAATGGTTACGCGACGCTATTACTATCCGTGCAATCCGGGGCAGGATTACAACTTACTAATTAATCAGGCACTTAAAACCACATTCGGCAAAAAAAATTGACCCTCCATGGCCCTTGCGCAGCGCACGATTTTCGTCGAGGGACGCCGGTACGGTTATTGCGTTTACTCATCGTCGAACTATTCACGCCGCCCGAAGGAATCACGATGATTTTGCTCCGAACCCTAGCTTCTTTTGCATTGTTCGTTTTTGCCGCCCCCTGCCACGCGCAGTCTAGCCGCTACGACGATAATGTTGCGATTGCCTATCCAAATAGTGGTGAACGATCAAAGTCCCTGTCCGATCACGACAACGTCACCGCGGCGGCTGCCGTATCCGATCCGGCAGTACTGGCATCGTCCGTGTTGGTCATAGACCAAACTTCCGGCGCGGTGTTATTTGAAAAAAATGCCGACTATTCTCAGCCAATCGCTTCAATCACAAAATTGATGACCGCAATGGTTGTGCTTAAGGCCGCGCAATCCCTAGATCAAATACTGCAGGTCACAAGCGCGGACGCGGTTGCGTCCCGGCCCACCCACTCACGATTGAAGGTCGGCGCAAAGTTAAGCCGCGGCGAGTTACTTCGACTGATGTTGATGGCGTCCGAAAATCGTGCTGCAGCCGCGCTGGCGCGATCCTTCCCAGGCGGCGTGCGCAGCTTTGTGCAACGCATGAACGAGACCGCCGACACACTGGGCTTGCGCGCCACTCATTTTGCCGATCCGAGCGGTCTGCACCCGGCCAACGAATCTACGGCGCGCGATCTGGTGGCGCTGGTTCGGCACGCATACAACTTTGACGTGATTCGGGCCTATTCAACCACACCAGAATACGCGGTGTCGCTTCGCCGTGCGCGAACGACGCTATTTCATAACACTAATCGGCTGACACGCAGTGGCGACTGGGATATCGGCCTATCGAAAACCGGTTTCATCTCCGCATCCGGCCAATGCTTAGTGCTGCAGGCGGCCGTCTCGGGCCGCCCATTGGTGATGGTGATTCTCGATTCATGGGGCAAAGGCGGCCGCATTGAGGATGCCATGCGTCTTAGAACATGGCTGGAACAACGTAACCAGCGCTTGATTGTTGTGCGCAGCTAGGAAAGATTTGAGTCGCCCAGGCTAAGCACAAACCAGGGTAGAATTACGTAGACGCAAATTTTATGCGTCAGCGCGATGAGCAATATCACCCTACTCTCCTCTTTACAAGCTTTTCTCAATCGACGCGGCGTCAATGTCGAAGGCCTCACAGCCGACGCCATGATCCCGTTGATGGTGGATTGGTTTCGCCTCGTTCCCATCGAACACAGAGCGGCTGACACATTGCTGTTTCGTTACGGCGGCTGGTCGGAGGGTTGTGTGACCGGGTTCAAATTTGGCTTGCTGCGGCGCGTTACCGCCGTGGACGAGAGCCAAACCGACTGGCTGGCCGGAATTACCCTGATATTCGAGCCGAGCCGGTATGCGGGGATCGAGCCGCTCAACACCCTATCGACTGATTGGCAAACCCTTGAAGCATTTGTGCGTGCGATCGAAAGCTCGCCGGGGTTTCGCCTGTCCACATCGGTGACGCCGCTGGCGGTCATGGTCGAATCACACGGCCTACGCTAAAATAGCGCGGTACAACTTCTCGTGAAAAAATTGACATGAAAAAATGGACTACTGCCCTAGTCGGCGCCTATATCGCCGCGTGCATGATCGTTAACGCAAACGCCGCCTCCGACACAATCACGATTCAACAATTCGACGACATGCAATGGCAAGATTACCCGGGTTTGCCGGGGGTGAAGTTCGTGGTGGTGGCGGGCAATCCACGCGCTGCGGGGCCGTACACGATTCGTGCGAAATTTTCGCCGGGCACCATGAGTCGTCCCCATTGGCATCCGGAGGAGCGCTACGTCACCGTACTGAAGGGCACGTGGTGGGCAGGCGAAGGTGATGTGCTCGATCCGGAGAAAACCACGCCGGTAAAGACAGGTGGATTTGCGATCCACGCGCCCGGCAAAGTCCACTACGACGGCGCCAAGGACGAGGAAGTGATCGTGCAAATCAGCGGCATCGGCCCCAGTGGGACGAATGTTGTCAATCCGGGGCCCGAAACGAAATAACACGATTCGCCAAGCGCCTTATCTGAAGCGGCTCGCGACGATGCATCAGTGAAACGCCGCAGTGCTATTGCCGCCTGGCCATGTATTGATTTTCATTTCGCCTTGACCGCTGCAAACAGTTACGCGAAACTGGCGTGGTTAAGGAGCATGCATGTACGCCCAAGTCATAGAAACCGCCACGAAGACCCTTCGCCCCCTCGATGAATTGAGCCCGGAGGAGCGCGCATTTCAAGCGCGCATCGACGCCGACATTCGTATTGAGCCAAAGGATTGGATGCCGGAAGATTATCGCAAAACGCTGATCCGCCAGATTTCGCAGCACGCCCACTCGGAAATCGTCGGCATGTTGCCGGAAGGCAATTGGATGACCCGCGCGCCAACGCTAAAACGCAAAGCGATCTTGCTCGCCAAAGTGCAAGACGAAGCCGGCCACGGGCTGTACATTTATTGCGCGGCGGAAACCTTGGGCGTGTCGCGTGGTGAATTGATCGAAGCGTTACATAACGGCAAAGCCAAATATTCCAGCATCTTCAACTACCCCACGCTCACCTGGGCCGACATCGGCGCCATCGGCTGGCTGGTGGACGGCGCGGCGATCATGAATCAAGTACCGCTGCAGCGCTGCTCCTATGGCCCTTATGCGCGGGCGATGGTGCGGGTGTGCAAAGAAGAAAGTTTTCATCAACGCCAAGGCTTCGACATCATGCTGACCTTGGCGCGCGGCACGTCGGAACAAAAAGCCATGGCGCAGGATGCGCTGAATCGCTGGTGGTGGCCGGCGGTGATGATGTTCGGGCCGCCCGATGATGCCTCCATTCACAGCGCGCAGTCGATGCGCTGGAAAATTAAGCTCAATAGCAACGATGAATTACGGCAAAAATTCATCGATGAAGCGGTTAGACAAGCGGACCACCTCGATCTAAGAGTCCCGGACGCCGATTTAAAATGGAACGAAGCGCGCGGCCACTACGATTTCGGCGCGATCGATTGGAATGAATTTTTCCAAGTGATCAAAGGCAACGGCCCGTGCAATCGCGAACGCGTCGCCACGCGCAAACGCGCCTACGACGATGGCGCTTGGGTGCGCGAAGCTGCCCTCGCCCACGCCGAAAAGAAAGCCGCGCGAGATCAAGCGCGAGCCGCCTAGCGACATTCCACCCTTCACTTTTCACCCTTCATCCCTCACGGAACTCCGATGCAAGAATGGCCCCTTTGGGAAGTATTCATCCGCAGCAGTAACGGACTCGCCCATCGCCACGTCGGCAGCTTGCATGCGGCCGATGCTGAAATGGCGATTTGTAACGCCCGCGATGTCTACACGCGGCGCAACGAGGGTGTAAGCATCTGGGTCGTGCGCTCGGGTGATATCGCAGCCAGTTCGCCCGGTGACAAAGAACCGTTGTTTGAACCCTCGAACGACAAAGTTTATCGCCATCCCAGCTTCTACGAAGTGCCTGATGAAGTGGGACATATGTGACGGCGCTGTTCGAGTATCTGCTGCGCCTTGGCGACAGCGATCTAATTCTCAGTCACCGGCTATCGCAGTGGGTCGGCCACGCGCCGGCGATCGAAGAAGAGCTTGCGCTGGGAAATATCGCACTGGATTTGTTGGGCCAAGCGCAATTGTGGCTAAGTCTGGCGGCGCAAACAGCAAACGACGGCCGTGACGCGGACCAGCTCGTGTATTTGCGCGATGCCGGCGAATATCGCAATGTGTTATTGGTCGAACAACTCAACGGCGATTTTGCGCACACCATGACGCGGCAATTTTTTTTCGATAGTTTCCATCATTTGCTGCTCGGCGCGTTAACGCAAAGCAGCAATGGGTCGGTCGCGGCAATCGCGGCGAAATCGCTCAAAGAGGTGAGCTATCACCTGCGCCGTAGCCGCGATTGGGTGATTACCTTAGGCGACGGTAGCGAAGAGAGCCATAGGCGCATGACCACGGCTGTTGATAATCTATGGAGTTACACCGGCGAGTTGTTTCAAATGGATGGCATCGATCAAGCGTTGATCAGCACGGGGGTCGCGGTTGATCTCGCCGGATTGCGCCAAGCGTGGTTACGCGACATCACCACAACGTTCGCTGACGCCGTGCTGACCACCCCACAAAACGATTGGGCACAGCGCGGCGGCAAACGCGGAGTGCATACGGAACACCTCGGATTTTTGCTGGCGGAAATGCAGTTTCTGCAGCGCGCCTATCCGAACGCGACATGGTAGCAGCGACGATGCAACCCAGCCTCAATCAAGTTTGGGCTTGGCTCGGTGAGGTCCCCGATCCAGAAATCCCCGTCATCTCGGTAGTCGATCTGGGCATTGTGCGTGAAGTGCGTTGGGAGGGAAATGAACTTGTGATCGGCGTCACACCCACCTATTCCGGCTGCCCCGCCACCAGCGTGATCGCACACGAGATCAAGTCGGCGCTCCAGTCCCATGGCGTGCAAGCCTTCCGGCTGGAAACGCAATTGTCGCCGCCGTGGACAACGAATTGGATTTCCGACGCGGGCAAAGAACGCTTGCGCGCATTTGGCATCGCGCCGCCAACAGCGCGCGGCGCGAAGATCTACTGCCCACGCTGCGCCTCCGCAGCGGTCGCGAAAGTGAGTGAATTTGGCTCCACCCCATGCAAAGCGCAATACCGGTGCCTGGATTGTCTGGAACCGTTCGATCTGTTTAAGTGCCTTTGATTTGATGGCGCAGTTCTATCCCCTCCGCGTCGCTGAAGTCCGGCGCGAAACCCGCGACTCTGTCGTCATAACCCTCATTCCCAAGGACGAACACAAGCCGCTGTTCGAATTCATCCAAGGGCAGTATCTAACCTTTCGCACGAGGATTGAAGGCGAAGATGTGCGGCGTACCTATTCCATATGTTCGGCGGTGCAGGATCACACTCTGCGTGTCGGCATCAAAAAAGTCGCCGGGGGCCTGTTCTCAACTTGGGCGAACACCGAGCTTAAGCTGGGACACGTATTGGACGTCATGCCGCCGCTGGGACATTTCTACGTTCCGCTCGATCAAACTAATCGTAGACATTATGTCGCCTTCGCGGGAGGCAGCGGCATCACCCCGATATTTGCCGTCCTCAAGACCACGTTACTCACCGAGCCGCACAGTCGATTCACTTTGTTTTACGCCAATGAAGCCTCCAGCACCATCATGTTCCGCGCGGAGTTGGAAGACCTGAAAAACGAGTTCATGGGTCGCTTAAATCTAGTCCATATCTTGAATCGAGAACATCAGGAAGTCGAATTATTCAACGGCTTGATAACTAGGGAAAAATGTGATCTGTTATTCAAACACTGGATCGACCTCAAGAGCGTGGATACGGCGTTCATCTGCGGTCCGCAACCGATGATGATGACCATCAATGCCGCGTTGCGTGCCCATGGCTTGAGTCAGCAGCAAATCAAGATCGAACTATTCGCGACGCCGGAAATGCTCAAGCGCAAACCGAGGTTAGACTTGGCAGCAAGCGCCGCACCGCTCGAAACCTGCGATGCGACGATCGTGATTGAAGGGCGAGCGCACACGATCTCAATGAAGAAAAAGATAGAAACTATTCTGGAGGCCGCCTTGCGTGAAGGCTTGGAGCCGCCCCATGCCTGCAAGAGCGGCGTGTGCTCGACTTGTCGCGCCAAGCTGGTGACGGGCGAGGTTGATATGGATCAGAATTTCGCACTAGAAGATTATGAGATCGCTCGCGGCGATATCCTCACCTGCCAAAGCTATCCGGTGTCCGATAACATCATCGTCAACTACGATCAATAACGCGCGACGAAGCCGGCCATCGCAAGCCGCAATGGACGTTCCGGGCCGCGCCAACGCACTCCTCTTTCATCAAGCCACCGCCGATCTGGTCGATCGGATGGTTTTTTCGCGACTTGCTGAGTTGTTTTCAATCCACGCGATTTCCAGTACGATTGTCAAAGTGATGTGGCGCGTAACGCGTCAGATCCCTAATTGTCTCGTCAAAACCTAACTGAAACCCAGAAGAAGGAATCGTCATGGCAACATCGCATTTGGAGAACAAAGAGTCCGACCCCGCCCTTAGAGTCCGCGCGCTGGAATCCATACTCGCGGAAAAGGGCTTGATCGATCCGAAAGCACTCGATGCCCTGGTCGATACCTACGAAAACAAAATCGGTCCGCGCAACGGGGCAAAAGTCGTCGCTAAAGCATGGGTCGATCCGGAATACAAAAAACGTTTGATGACCGACGCCACCGCGGCGATCAAGGAGCTTGGTTACTCCGGCTTGCAGGGCGAAGACATGGTCGTGGTCGAGAACACGGCCAACGTCCACAACGTGTTGGTATGTACGCTGTGCTCCTGCTATCCGTGGCCGACCTTGGGCTTGCCGCCGGTTTGGTACAAAGCCGCGCCCTATCGCGCGCGCATCGTGGCCGACCCCCGTGGCGTACTCAAAGAATTCGGCACCGAAGTGCCGGACACTGTTGAGGTTCGCACTTGGGATAGCACGGCGGAATTGCGCTATTTAGTCCTGCCGGAACGTCCGCCTGGCACGGAAAAAATGACCGAAGCGCAGCTTGCCGATTTGGTCACGCGCGATTCCATGATTGGCGTGACCAAAGCTAAATCCCCCTAATCTCGACGAGGAGCTCAACATGAACGGAATGCATGATCTGGGTGGGATGCATGGCCTCGGCCCCATCAATCCGGAAAAAAATGAACCGGTGTTCCATGAAAAATGGGAAGGCCGCGCCTTTGCACTATTTGCGTCGACGTTTGTTTTCGCCGGCTACACCGTCGATGAGTTTCGTCACGCCATCGAGCAAATGCCGCCGGCCCACTATCTCGAATCGTCTTATTACGAACACTGGATGACGGCTTTTGAAACAGTTCTGGCCAAGCGCGGTATCGTCACGCGCGAGGAACTCGATGCGCGCATCGCGAAGCTAAAAAAAGGGGGAAACTAAGATGTTACTTACGCCAGAAATTGTGCCGGGCTTGCTCGCCCAAGGCGCATCCGCTCGCGTCGACGCGAAAGTCGCACCGCTCTTTAAGGTCGGTGATCGCATTTGCGTACGCAATCTTAATCCAACGACGCATATTCGGCTGCCGGGCTATTTGCGCGGCAAGTTAGGCACCATCGAAACCGATTACGGCGTGTTCGCCTTTCCGGATACGCACGCCCATGGTTTACCAGAAAAACCCCAGCATTGTTACAGCGTGCGCTTCACCGCACGCGAAGTGTGGGGCCCGCAGGCTTCCGAGCGCGATACCTTGCGCGTTGATGTGTTCGACGACTACATGGATGCGGCAAAGTAAGCAATATGACCTCGACCGATTCGCCGCTGATCTGTAAATCGCTGCCGCTTAGCGCCAATGACGATGTTAAGTTCAACGAGCCGTGGGAAGCGCGTGCCTTCGCAATCGTTGTGCGCTTAACCAACGCCGGGCATTTCACGTGGGCTGAATGGGTCGAGTGTTTTTCTAAAGAAGTCGCAGAAGCGACCGCCGTCGAGTCCGAGGGTGGCATACCCAAAACCTACTACCAGCAGTGGCTCACGGCTGCCGAGAAAATGATGGTCGCAAAAGGCGTCACTTCTTTCGATCAACTGGCTGCACGAAAATTTTCTATGTCCATCGCGGGATCGGCCCATCAGTTGAGGTAAGTGGTTCGGCGGTGGGCGCCCGCATCTAAATCACCAAGGAGGAATAGCAAATGGCCGTAAAGCGCCCTACCCTGACTCAACTCGACGACGTTGCCCAAAGTTTAGGCATCGA
>JANMJR010000165.1:0-9458 GCA_031371465.1 Pseudomonadota bacterium | reverse complement strand
CAACGGCTGTTATCGGCGCTTGCAACCAAGGGCGACGCCGGCGAGCGCATAGACAGCGTGCTGGCGTTGATCAAGATGTGGGCAATCAACCTCGAACAGGCGGTGCATGAGACGCTGCAATCCGAGCGCGGGTTAGCGGCGACAGTCGCGCTTATTCGCGCCGATCTCACCTACCGCAAGAAGATGCAGCAGGTGGCCGCCGTTTTCGCGGAGCAATTCGATATGACCTCGCGGCGCGAACTTGACGAGGCGTTTCGCGAGATTCAGGCGCTCAAGCGTGAACTGCGCGCGACGAGGATTGCCGATACTGACGGCCTTAGCGAAGCCCAACGCGCGCCTGCACGTAAACCCAGGGCGACAAAGAAAAAGGTGGACAAAGATGATTAATCCCTCGGAACAGGCACAGTTGCTCGGCCGCGCGGCGGTGGCCCTAGCGATCACACCGGAGTCCGCGACGAAAGAGCTGAAGGCAGCAAACGACAAGTTAACACGTGGGCTGAAGAAGCTTGGGCAGCTTTCCGAGGATGAGCTGGCCATCGCGACCGTACCACGCGACGAGGTGTGGCGCGAAGACATGGTGCGCTTGTACCGTTGTCGTCCAACCGTCGACAAACCGCACCCGGTGCCGATCCTGATCGCCTACGCATTGGTTGGGCGCTTCCAGATGATTGACCTCGAGGCCGATCGATCGCTGGTTCGCAAGTTGCTGGCCAGTGGCTTCGACGTGTACTTTATCGACTGGGGCCTGCCGGGGCGCGCGCAGCGCTGGCATGGGATTGATGACTATGTATCGGGCTACCTTGATCGTTGCGTGGATGTGATCCGCCAGCGCTCAGGGGCCGAGCGCATCAATCTGATGGGGATTTGCCAGGGCGGGGTGTTTTCCACCTGCTACGCAGCGCTGTTCCCGCAAAAGGTGCGCAACCTTGCACTCACCGTCACGCCGATCGACTTTCACGGCGACCTGAAGGAACCGCAGGCGGGCGCAGGTTACATGAACGGATGGGCTCGCTCGATGAGCGCTCAGGATGTCGATGACTTCGTCGATGTTTACGGCTCAGCGCCAGGCGCCCTGGTGGGCTTCGCGTTCCTGCTGATGAATCCGGTCAGTAACATGACGAAATACACCACCGACCTAATCGATGTGCTCGATGACGATGCGAAGCTGTTGAGCTTCTTGCGCATGGAGCGCTGGATCGCCGATCGGCCCGATCACCCGGGCGAAGTCCTGCGCCAATGGTTGAAAGATCTCTACCAAGACAACAAGCTGATTCGCAATCAACTTAAGCTCGGCGGGCGTAGCGTTGATCTGCGCCGGATTACGATGCCGGTTCTGAACATCTATGCGACCGGCGACACCGTCGTTCCGGTGTCGTGCTCGCGCGGGGTCGGGGATCATTTCGGCACGAAAGATTACACCGAATTAGCCGTGCCGGGTGGCCACATCGGCACCTTTGTCGGCGGCAAAGCACAGAAAATTCTGGGGCCTTCGCTTGCCGAATGGTTTGGCAAACGTGGCTAATACGGCAATACAACTTTATGAAATCACACACATCCGTCTAACGACCTCTGCCCTGCGCCCATGATTAAAACACTAAGAAAAAAAGAACTACAACCGCGCTTTTATACCTATCCATTCCTCGGTCCGAGTGGGTTCGTCCAACTTCATTACACAGAATGGGGCCCGCAGGAGTCCGAGCGAACTGTGCTATGCGTGCACGGCCTCACGCGCAATGGCCGCGACTTCGACTTTCTGGCGCGGCATCTGGCGCATCAAGGTATGCGCGTGATCGCACCCGATCTTCCTGGACGCGGACGCAGCGAATGGCTTCCGAGTGCAAATGACTATGCAACAGCGACCTACCTCGCGGCAATGACCTCGCTGGTTTGCCGGCTCAACGTGGCGGAGGTGGACTGGGTCGGAACTTCTCTCGGCGGTCATATCGGCATGGAGTTCGCGGCGCGCCTAGGCGCACCGGTGCGCCGGTTGGTGCTGAATGATTTTGGCGCCCGTCTTCAGGGGCGCGCGCTGAATCGCCTTGGCCGCAACGCCCGCATGGCTAAGCAATTTAGTAACATGGAAGACCTCGAACATTACCTGCGCACCGTCTATCAGCCGTTCGGCGAACTAACCGACGAACAGTGGCGGCACATGACCGAGCACAGCGCGATGCGCAATAGCGAAGGCTATTACCGTCAAAACTTCGATCCGGCTATCAGTGTTGATTTTATGCTGTGGCCCGCTTTGATAGACATCACGCTGTGGCACGTATGGGGAAAAGTGGAATGTCCGGTGTTGATCCTACGCGGTGAGACGTCTGACCTGCTGTTAACTAGTACGGTCGATCGAATGAAGGAACGCGGTATCGCCGCTTCGCACGGGTTGGTTGAGTCGGTGGAGATACCCAACTGCGGTCACGCTCCCGCACTGATGAACCTCGAACAGGTACAACTGGTTGAGGAATTCCTCACGCGCGACGATATGCAGGCGGTAGCGAAACGAGCGTCCGCTTTTCGCTGACAAAGCGGCGACCGCAAAATACAAGCAAAATACAATCAATAGGAGGAGGAACCCATGACAACGCGCACGGACGCAGCAGCGTCCCCCATCTCGCTCGACGCGGAGGAGAATACCTTTCGCAAGGTCGCCTGGCGCCTCGTTCCTTTTCTGTTCCTGTGTTATGTCGCCGCCTATCTTGATCGTGTCAACGTGGGTTTCGCAAAACTGCAGATGCTGGAAGATCTCAAGTTCACCAGCACAGTATATGGACTAGGCGCCGGCATCTTCTTCATCGGCTACGTGATATTCGAGGTGCCCAGCAATATCATCCTGCACAAAGTGGGCGCGCGCCTCTGGATCGCTCGCATCATGCTTAGCTGGGGCGTGATCTCCGGGTTAATGATGTTCGTCACAACGCCGATGCAATTTTATGTGATGCGCTTCCTGCTCGGTTTCGCCGAGGCCGGCTTTATCCCCGGTGTCCTGCTGTATCTAACCTACTGGTTTCCAGCGTCGCGCCGTGGGCGGATCGTCGCACTATTCCTGTCTGCGATTCCGGTGTCTAGCATTATCGGTGCGCCTCTGTCAGGTTGGATCCTGAACTCACTTTCCGACGTGGCGGGATTGCGCGGCTGGCAGTGGCTTTTCCTAATCGAAACCATCCCCTCACTGGTGCTCGGCGTGCTCATCTTTTTCTACCTTGATGATCGTGTGGCCGACGCGAAATGGCTTACCGGCGAGGAAAAACGCATCATCTCCACTCGGCTGGCTGAAGAAACCGGCGGGCACGACGAACTGTCCGCGCTAGGTGACGCTTTTCGTAGCGGCCGAGTCTGGTTGCTGGGGCTGGCCTATTTCTGCTACGCCAGTGCTATTTACGTTACCAGTTTCTGGATGCCAACCTTGATTAAGGGACGCGGCGTTACCGATCCCCTACACATCGGACTGCTTATCGCGATCCCCTATATTATCGGCATGGCGGCGATGTATTGGACCAATGCACACGCCGACCGTACGCGCGAGCGCCGTTGGCACGCGGTGCTGCCGTGTGCCGTTTCAGGAGTTGGTTTACTACTCAGCGCGTTACCGGGCACTTCGCTGGTTTTCGGTATGTTTGCGCTGACCCTGGCAGCCGCCGGCGCATGCACCGCATTGGCCGCATTTTGGAGCCTGCCGGCGGCGTTTCTCAGTGGGGCCGCCGCTGCCGCAGGGATTGCATTGATCAATTCACTGGGCAACCTCGCCGGATTCGCGAGCACGTCGGTGATCGGTCGAATGAGCGACGCGTTCGGCAGCACGGCGCCCGGGCTCTATCTGTTCGGTATCCTGGTCCTCGTCGGCAGCGCCCTCGTGCTGCTGATTCCCGCAAGGTTGGTTAACAAATGAACTCGAACGGCGCCGGGGAAAAATCTGCGGCTGGCGCTGCTTTCGATCGAGCCTGAGACGAGAGTCAACGCGAAGCTAATGGCGCGCTAACTCGATAGTGATTGCTTCACTCCCCAACGTCGGCACCGCCAAAGCGAAACTCACGGTGAACTGTATCCATAGCACGAGCTTGAACAAGACCTTGCTGACCGACGACGAAAACCGAGATAGCGTCGATGCGGGAACCTTGAAGGGCGAAGTCTCACGATCGGCGTCACCTTAACCGGCACGGTGACGCTCAATTTCACGGGGACGATCCCGTATGGCTCGACCCCATCTAAGGAATCTCTTTTTTCTATGACCGCTTAGTACGGCCTGTGTCGGATTTCTCGCCACAAATTGAATGTCAGCAATCTGACGTCGCGTTTAACTCGGTCGACCGCGTTTTTTCGAATTCGGTATTCGTCCGTGAAGGACGGCTTTCGCTGCGGACTGACTAAGTCGTTGTGCACCGCATCAGGCAGTAGTTCGACCAAACAAGTCGAGTTCGCCTACGCCGATAGATACACTTTTAAACACAATCTGCCGGATCAAATAATAACTGCTACGGCCGAACGCTAAGACGTGGCATTCGCGCCGTGGGCCTTCATCACTTCGGTTTTCAAAGTCTGCCAAATCAGCGAGTGCAGTTCGACGAAGCGCGGCGTCATGCGAATCTCCGCGACATCGCGCGGGCGCGGCAGATCGATGGCGAATTCGCCGACTGGATGGCAGGCCGGTCCCGCCGATAGAACGACAACGCGATCGGCCAGCGAGATGGCCTCTTCCAAATCGTGGGTGACGAAAATGACAGATTTTTTGTCTTCCGCCCAAAGCGCAAGCAATTCGTTTTCCATCAGCTCGCGGGTCTGGATGTCCAGCGCGCTGAACGGTTCGTCCATCAATAATATTTTCGGATTGAGGGCGAGGATTTGCGCCAGCGCGACGCGTTTTTTCATACCGCCAGAAAGCTGATGCGGATAACGCTCGCCGTGAGCAGCCAGGCCGACGCGCTGCAACCAATCGCGCGAAATTTTTTTTGCGTTGCGCTCCGATTCGCCGCGAAACGTCAGGCCGAGGGCAACGTTATCGGACGCGTTTTTCCACGGCAACAACGCGTCCGATTGAAACATGTAAGCGGCATCGCGATTCAAGCCGCGCAGGGGTTTATCGAATATTTTTATTTCGCCATCGGTCGGAGCGATTAAACCTGCCGCTACGTTCAGCAACGTCGATTTGCCGCAACCGGTTGGGCCGACCAGCGCGACAAACTCGCCATTCTTTATTTCAAGCGATGTGTCGCAGACGGCCACGTAACGCGGCGCTTCAGGCACATGGCCTGGAAAGGCGCATGTAATATGGCGCAGGGCCAAGGCCGGTATCACGGCTTCGGCGATTTCGGCTTTGAGCTTATCGGCGAACTGGATAAAACTCACTTCAATTTCGCCAACGCGTTATTCACAAACGTCATATCGTAGGTTTGATCGAGCCAGACCACCGGCGAGCGTTTCACCGTTGGATTGTGGGCCTTCAGCACCTCGTAACTATTCTTCACGGCGGCGAGGGTAATCATGCCGTCGGGCGAATAATTCGCGCGCAGTTTGCCGAACACTTCAAGATAAAGCGCTTTGTCCCCGAGCAAATATTCCGGCGGCAGGGTGGCAACGAGTTGCTCCGGCGTCGCGGTCTTGATCCATTTCAACGCGCGCACCATGGCGTTGGTCACGGCTTGGATGGTCTTCGGATTGGCTGCGATGAAACTGGCTTTGCTATACAGCGTGCCGCTCAACATCGGCCCGCCGAATACATCGCGCGTGCCTTTAAGGGTCGTGGTCTCGGCCATGATAGTCATCGCGCCTTGCTTTTCCAACATCGTCATCACCGGCTCGACGTTGACCATGGCGTCGATCTGGCCGGACTTCATCGCCGCGACCGCTTGCGGCCCAGTGCCGACACCGATCACCGAAACATCGTCCGGCGTGAGGTGGACGGACTCGAGCAAGTGATTGAGCATCATGTGCGTGGTGGAGCCCGGCGCGGTGACGCCGACCTTCATACCTTTCAGATCTTTATGCCAGGTGTAACTCGCCGCCTTGGCCTTGGAAATTCCCAGTGAAATCGCCGGATTGGTGCTCAGCGACACAAACGCCGACAATTTTTGCGCCATGGTCTGCATGTAAATGGTGTGATCGAATCCCCCCGCGACAACGTCCGCGCTGCCGCCGATCAGCGCCTGCAATGCTTTCGAGCCGCCGGGGAAATCGGGAATCTCAACGTTCAGGCCTTCGTCCTTGAAATAGCCCAAACGCTCGGCGAGGGTAAGGGGCAAGTAAAACAGCGTCGCCTTGCCGCCGACGGCGATGACGATGTCGGGTTTTTCCAGTATCTCGGCACGGGTGAGTGAACTGAGAAGAAGCGCGCAGAAGTAAATCGTTATCCGGAAAAATGTGGGCATGCTGTGTGATCGTCAAGTGACTGATCGGTGATTCTCACAGAAAACCGCTTGGTTTGCTATGCGTTGGCGTTTACATATCAAGCGGTCATTCCCGGGAAGGCGGGAACGACGACACTGCGGTGATGGCTGTGGCAAGTGTTCCAATTAGTCGCCAACTGGATTCCCGTGCCCAAGGGCACGCGGGAATGACAGCGTGATGGGAAGTTACAGCGGCTGGAAAGAGTCGGACAATCCGACGGGAAACGACACTCGAAAACAAGTCCCGCCACCCTCGCGGGCTATGCATTCCACGCGAGCGCCATGCTTTTCCGCGATCTGTTTCACCAGCGACAATCCGAGCCCGACGCCGCCGTCTCGTTCGCGCGCGCCCGGCAGACGATAAAACGGCGCGAATATTTTTTCGCGCTCGGTTTCCGGCACCCCGGGGCCGCGATCACACACTTCGAGTCTAATCATTTGCATATCGGTGCGATTGACCGCGACCTCAATCGATGTGTTTCCACCGTGGCGACGCCCGTTGTCGAGCAAGTTGCGAATCAAGCGTCGCAAGAGTTTTGCGTCGCCGCGCAAGTGAATCACCGCAGCTTCCAACTCGACATCAACGCGCGCGCATTCTTCCGCGACTAGTGCGGTTAAATCGATGTCGTCTTGCGCCACCGGCTCGGTAGTCGTGGCGTCGAGCCGACTGGCGAGCAAGATTTCGTCGATGAGTTGGTCGAGTTCGTGAATGTTGCGCTGTAACTCCTCGCGCATTTCGGCATCGGCCGTTTGCTTTGTTTCGAGCGCCATGCGGATGCGCGCCAAGGGCGAGCGCAGTTCGTGGGACGCATTGGCTAGCAGCGCTTTTTGCGCGTTGACCAATTGTTCAATGCGCACCGCCGCGGCATTAAAACTCGCGGCCAAGCGCGCGACTTCGTCGCTTCCTTCGATTGCCACGCGGGCGGATAATTGCCCGGAACCCAGCGCCTCGACGCCGTCCTGCAAGCGCTCCAAGCGCCGCGTAAGACGGCGCACTACGGGATAGGCGCCGAGCCCAACGGCCAACGCAATCAGCGTGACCGTGACGACGAAACCGAAGGGCGCACGACCGCGCCAATGCGCGCGCCGCGCTACCAACCAGCGGCCGTCATCAAGTTTGAGCGCGAAGGCCGGCGGCCCGCGTTTGCTAGCTAACCAGCCGCTTTTATATTGACTGATATCGGGCGCGGGCAACGGCCGCGACGATGCGGCGGCGATCGCTGCGCCGGTTTCGCTGAACAACGCCAGATCGATTTCGGCGCGCCGATGCCAGCGATCGAGCGCGGCTTGTTGTTCGCCATGGGTCGCACTGGCTGGCGGTAGCACTTCGGCGGCGATTTCCGCGAGGGTGTCCAGATGCGCGCCATGGCGCGCGGGGTCGAAAGCAAATCGCCACGCGGCGCCGATCAGGAGCGCGGTCAGCAACAGGCTCGCGAGAATGGCGAGGTAGATACGGAAATAGAGGCGATGGAAATGACGGGTTTTCATGCAACGCTTTTCGTGCAAACTGAAACGCTGCTAAATCCCCCTTGGTCCCTGTTTTGAAAAGGGGGCGCGTCTTCGCTTTGCCGTCGGCGTGAGGGAATGGCCCGCCGTAGCCCGCTGGGCGTGCCTCGTGGCACGATTAATCCTGCGCTTTCGCAAAGACATAACCGGCTCCGCGCACGGTGATGATGCGGCGCGGATGTTTCGGATCGTCTTCGATGGCGACGCGGATACGCCCGATGTGAACGTCGATGGAGCGATCGAATGCTTCCAGCACTTGGCGCTTGAGTAAATCCATCAGTTGTTCGCGTGTGAGCACGCGGCCGGCGCGCTCGGCCATGGCGACGAGCAGATCAAATTGATGGGCCGTCAGATCCCGTGGCGCCCCGTCGATGAGCGCGCGACGGGCGTCGCGATCGATTTCTAGGCGGCCGAAATTCAGTGCTACTTTTTTGCTTGGCGTGGTTGTCGCTTCATGCCGCCGCAGCACCGCGCGGATTCGCGCCAACAACTCGCGCGGCTCGAAGGGTTTGGGAATGTAATCGTCCGCGCCGATTTCCAGGCCAATAACGCGATCCATTGGATCGCCCTTTGCCGTGAGCATGACGATGGCGACGTTGGGAGAGGTGTGTGGAGTGTTCGGTGGCAACGCGCGAATTTGGCGGCAGGCATCCAATCCGTTGCCGTCGGGCAACATCAAATCCAGCAGCACAAGATCAAACACTTCGCGCTGCATATGATGAAAACCTTGCGCGATGTCCTCGGCCAGGGTCACGCCGAAACCCTGCTGGCCGAGGTAATCACGCACCATCACGGCGAGGCGATGGTCGTCTTCGATTGTTAGAATGCGCTGGATCATGGGTGCATGTTATTGCATTTCAATCAGAAGCCGAAACTACGCTTGAGCGAATGGACCGACGTCGCGAATTTTAATTTGTCATTGCGAGGAGTCCCACGCTTCGCTTTGGGATAAACGTTTTTTGCGACGAAGCAATCTCGTATTTCGTAACGAATAAAATCGAGATTGCTTCGCCGGGTTGTTTATCACGAAGCGAAGCGTGCGGACTCCTGTCCATGAACCTTACCCGGATTGTGGTCTATTTACTGTCATCCTGAGCAGCGCGAAGTATCTGTTGTTACGAAGGCAAAAAGCGGATCCTTCACTTGGTTCATGATGACATGTTGATGCGTCACAACAACTCGGACAGTTCATGGTCCGTGAGCAGTGTCGGCCGCGCCAGCACAGGCTCGCAATGATCAAAGGTGCGAGGTGAAGGGCTAAGAGACAACCTACTATCCGTGACGTTTCTTCCACTGCGCCGCAAGTTTCACGCGTTGCTCCGGCGTCAGCACTTCGGCGGCGTCGGCGATGGCGTTCGCGAGGCGCTTCGACGCGGTTTCGCCGAGTTGAAGTTCTTCGGCGCGCAGTTGCTCAATGGCGGCGCGGTCGATAGTTGGCTGGGCGAACAGTTCCATGGCGCGACCACGTGCGGCGTGATGCTGAGTGCGTAGCGGCAGTAACTCTTTCGCCGCATCTTTCGCGATCTGGGCGACTTGCTGTTTTTGCGCAGCGGTCGCGCCAACATCATCAAGCAC
>JANMJR010000122.1:0-5020 GCA_031371465.1 Pseudomonadota bacterium | reverse complement strand
AAACCCGGAGATCCAGTCCCCACCGCAACGTTTAAGCAGCTCACCGCAAGCGGCATTGCGAATATCGACACCGCTAAACTTTTGAAGGGGCGCAAAGTCATAATTTTCGGTCTGCCCGGCGCCTACACACCGGTCTGCTCCTCCAGTCATTTGCCGGGATTTGTAGCGAAAGCAGCCGAACTCAAATCCCAGGGCGTTGACGAAATCGCTTGTATTTCCGTCAACGATCCATTCGTGATGCAGGCCTGGGGCAAAGAGCATGATGTCGACGGCAAAGTAACCATGTTGTCGGATGATGGCGCCTTTACTAAAGCAATCGGACTCATGCTAGACCTGCCGGACTTCGGCCTACGCGGACGTTCGGAACGCTACTCGATGGTGGTCGATAATGGCGTGGTGAAATCCATCAACGTCGAAAAAAGCGTGCTCGACCATGGCGTAAGCAGCGCCACCTCTTGTATGATTAGTTGATGGTAACGCGAAGGTATTTTTAATGGCCGAACAAACCAAAAGCGATGCGCGAATTCCGGTGACCGTGATTACCGGTTTTCTCGGCTCGGGTAAAACGACGCTGCTGAATCATATTTTGAGTCAGCAGCATGGTCGCAGAATTGCCGTCATCGTCAATGAATTCGGCGAGGTCGGGATCGATGGCCAACTCATTGTTAAAGATGACGACGAACAGTTAGTCGAATTTAACAATGGCTGTTTGTGCTGTACCGTGCGCGGGGATTTGATCGAGACCATCGATAAGCTGCGTTCCCGTGCGGGGCAGCTCGACGCGATCCTAATCGAGACGACCGGCTTGGCGGATCCCGCGCCGGTCGCATCGGTGTTTTTTGTCTCGGATAAAGTTAGGGCGGGTGTCAGGCTCGATTCGTTTGTCACGGTGGTGGATGCGGTTAATCTGGAACAGAATCTCACCCAAAATCACGAGGCCTACGAGCAAGTTACCTTTGCCGATATCACCCTGATCAACAAAACCGACTTGGTTTCCAAAGAGGATTTGCTGCGCGTCGAACAGCGTATCCGCGCCCTCAATCCTCTGACTCGCATCTATTACACGGCGCACGGCGTCGTCGATCTCGCCAACATTCTCGACGTCGGCGCGTTCGAACTCGAGGCCAAGCTTGAAGTTGATCCTAAATTCTTGGAAGATTCAGATCACGAACATGATCCTGAAATCGGATCCATCGTGTTGCGTGAAGATCGGCCGATCGACGTCAATCGCTTCATGACCTGGATGACGTCGATCTTGCAAGAGCAGGGCGAAGATTTGTTTCGCAGCAAAGGCGTGTTTTCTGCGCAAGGAGTTCGCGAGCGGGTTATTTTTCAGAGCGTACGCATGTTGACGTCGATGCGTCCGTTTAAGCTTTGGCAGGAAAATGAAATAAAGCGTACCGAGTTTGTCATGATCGGGCGAAAGCTGAATCGTGAAAAACTCGCCGAAGGTTTAGCAAGCTGTGTCGCGCGGACGCATTGAGGGGTTCGTGCGAAGTGGTCTGAAAGATGTTTTTAGTTTAGCCGTTGAACTGTCATTCACTTAATAAAAGGAGATTTTTATCATGACAACGCAATTCACCAACAACACCATCGCAACCGCCACTTTGGCTGGCGGCGATCTTCTCGCTCATGGCGCGGCTATCGGAAGTAAATGGCCGGCGTTGTTTGCCGCCTTGCTCGGCGCCGTGATGATCTTCGGCGTTGGCTTTGCCAACATCAGCGTGGCCCATAACGCGGCACATGACACCCGCCATGCCATGGTCTTTCCATGCCACTAAGTGGGCAGCGATCATTCCGGCACATCGTGTTGTCCGCGGTGATTGCCGGATTGATAACCGGGGTGTTGATCACATTGGTGCAGATGTTCACCACGGTGCCGCTCATCGCGCAAGCGGAAGTGTACGAGCACCGTGGAGTTAAACCCGAAGCGAGTGTCGCAGCCGTCAATGAAACGGCGGATGCGGCGCACGACCATAGCGCTCACGATCATGCGTCAGAAACGTGGACTCCCAAAGATGGTTTCGAGCGTACTTTTTACACCGGGGTTACCTCAGTTCTAGTCGCGATCGCGTATGCGCTGCTGTTAGGCGCGTGTTTCTCGCAGATGCGATCGGTCGGCTGGCGCACGGGGTTAGCGCTCGGCGTCGCCGGGTTTTTGGTGTTTCAACTCGCGCCGGCGCTCGGGCTTCCGCCTCAGCCGCCAGGCTCGCCCTATGCCGATCTGGTGGCGCGTCAACTATGGTGGGTAGGCACGGCCGTGGCAACGGCATTGGGATTGGGCGCTTGGTTTTACGCCCGCTCGCACTCGAAGGCGCTTTGGATACCGGTTGGAATCGTGTTGATTTTGCTTCCCCATCTCATCGGTGCGCCGCAACCGATCGAAGGTCAGGTTGCGATCCTGCCGAAAGAACTATCGCAACGTTTTGCCTTGTTGGCATTAGTCACAGCCGCGATTTTCTGGCTCGTGCTTGGAGGCCTTCAGGGCTATGTGTTCGGCAGGTTAGGCCGGCGTCAGGCGCCCGGTTAGAGAATGGAGCGACGGTCCGATGATCTGCCACTCGTTTATGACGCACATATTTTTTGCTGCATCAACGAGCGGCCGGCGGGTCACCTAAGAGGTTGCTGTGGGAGCAAAGGCGCCAAACGCCTTTGCGACTACATGTGCCGACGAGCGATGGCGACCGGGCTAGGCCATCGAGTGCGTGCAAATTTGGCGGGCTGTTTGAACCAATGCCAGTTTGGTCCGACGATGGTGATTTATCCGGAAGGTGTTTGGTATACCTATAAAAATGAGGACGATATCGACGAAATATTGACGCGCCACGTGATCGGGGGTGAGCGCGTCGAGAGGTTGCTGCTGCGCCCCGATCAATCGACGTAAGTTAGGTCAAACTTTGTTATTTTTTCTCTTGGCGCGCCAGAGATCCGGATCGTTCTCGCTCGTATTTCCGCCAATTCGCGAGCCAGGAATAAAGGAACAGGAAAATGCTATCGCTTAACACCGATCGATTTTGGACTATCCTATTTACGGTTCCGTTGCCGTTGGTGCTGAGTTCCGTCGCCGTAGCGCAGGAGGCTACCGTTGATCCCGAACCTATCCGCATCGCGACAGAAACGACAATCAAACCGGTGGCAATCGACGTTGGAAATCTAAATTTCCATCAGCCAAAACTTGAGAGTTGGGTGGATCAAAGCGCGGCGCGCTGGATCCACCAAACCGTTACGAATGCGCAATGGGCTATGCTCGATAGGGTGGATCCGCTGCGCTTGATCCACCCTACAAATAGCCCGACGGCAGTAGCGCCGATAGAAATTGGCGTTACCCATTCCGGGTGCGTTGCGTCAGACTTCAATACAACGGCAAAACATATCGTCGCCGGCCGACCTCCTGGTGTCGCCGTTGCGAAACCATCACCATGGGTTGCTGGCGACGACGCGGTCACGCAGATACGTCGCGACAAGTTCGTGAGTTTCGACAGTCAAGCACCTCCGCGCAATTCACGAGCAATCGTATCCATCGCAACACCGAAATACTTCATTCGATTTCCTTTTCGCAAATTTAACCGTGGCGCTCAATCTCCGAGCGAGCCCCGGATACGCGCAGCAAATCCAATACTCTCCATTTATCGCGCCACATTCGACGTCGATCTTGTTTTGTCGTTAGAGCCCAGATGCGGCAATGCGGCCGAATCCGCGTTGATTCCGCCGAATGATTTTCGACGGCCGCAACGCTTCCGACTTGAACTCTTAATTTTAGTGTAGTCATCCTAGCGTTCATCGGACGTTCGATGAATTCGAAGCGATGCTGCATGAGCACGCGCCTGCAATGGCAAAGCGATCGGTCTGAGAGGCAATGGCCCGAGGCCAGTGGCTAGCCTAGGGCTACCCCTTACCGGTGCCGCTTCCAAGCCATTGCCCTTGACATTGAAGGCGCGCGAAGTACGAGGCGTCGAATACAAATGCACGCTGCATGAATCGCGGCCGGGAACTCTCTGATTTTGCGCGGGCGTTCTAGCGGTCAAAACACTTGACTATCTAGTCGTCGCGACACAACGTTCATCGTATGAGGAGGAGTAAGAAAATGCGAGTGCTTAAAACCGATCGATTCTGGTCTACTCTGGTCAACATACCGCTGCCGCTGATATTGAGCACGGTGGCCATAGGGCAAGAGGCCGCCGTCGAGCTTGAGCCCGTTATCGTCAGCGAGCCTTATCCGCCGCCGGGATTGAACCTCGACACGCCGTCCGAAACCGGCAGCCGGTTGGGCATTCCCGTCCAGGAAACGCCCGCGAGTGTCGAGATCGTCGATCGGCCATTGATCGAGTTGCGCACCAATCGCACCGCTGCCGAGGCGGCGGAGGGATCGACGGGCCTGATCTATGGCAATCCCCCGGGCGATCCATCGGTATTTTCGTTTCGCGGTTTTACCGATAACCAAATCACGCAGCTCTACGATGGCATACGCATCGGCCCGGCAACCATGACCTCGCGCCCATTCGATAGTTTTAATCTCGAACGGGTCGAAGTACTGAAAGGGCCCTCATCGATGCTATACGGAGAGGGCGCCGTCGGCGGCGCGGTGAACTTCGTCACTAAACGGCCGGTCCGCGGAAAGCGCGAGATTGAAGCGTTAGCGGGCTATGGAAGTTTCGACTCCCTGCGGCTTGGCATCGGCAGCGGCGGGCCGATCGGCAACAAGCTTCACTATCGAGCAGATCTCAGCAGAAATACCTCTGACACATTCATCGATCGCGCCGATTTTGAGTATCTCAATTTCACCAGCGCGCTGCTGTGGGAGATCAACGACCGTGTTTCTCTGCAAGTTTCATTCGATGCATCCCGCGACCGGATCAGCCCGTACTGGGGGACGCCGTTGGTGACGTCCGCTTTTGGCGCCAAACCGATTTCCGGCATCATCGACGCCGATGACGGGCGTGTGATCGATGAACGCCTGCGGGCTAAGAACTACAACGTCGCTGATAACACCATGGAAAGCGACCTCTATTGGGGCCGTGGG
>JANMJR010000040.1:0-3680 GCA_031371465.1 Pseudomonadota bacterium | reverse complement strand
GACGCCGTGATAACCGCGTTCGCGGCCGATGAATACGGTGCGATGACCTTCGCCGCGAATGCGGTGATAGGCCAGCGCAATCTTCAGCGCGCTATCGACGGCTTCCGAGCCGGAGTTGGCGAAAAACACATAGTCCAATCCCGCCGGCGCCATGGCCGCAAGCTTGCTCGCTGCTTCAAACGGGCCGGGATGCCCCATTTGAAAAGTCGGGCCAAAGTCCAAGGTGTCGACCTGTTTTTTGATAGCGGCAGAAATTTTGTCGCGGCAATGGCCCGCCTGCACGCACCACAAGCCCGAAGTGCCGTCCAACACCTGCTTGCCTTCGACGGTGGTGAAGTGCATATCCTTCGCCGAGGCAAACAAGCGCGGCGCGGATTTGAATTGGCGGTTCGCGGTGAACGGCATCCAGAAATGTTCGAGGTCGATTGCGGTCAAGCCAGCATGCGGAGCATTCATGATTTCCTCACTCGGTTTTAATGGCAGAACACAATTATATCAACTTGATCCGATTAAAGCGTCGTGCCAAGAGGCGCATAGATACTGGTTCTTGATAGGGTATGCGTGGAGCGCCGCTCTGGGATTGGTTCGTAGGGTGGATCAAGCGTGGCACAAGTTGGTAGGGTGGATCAAGCGAAGCGGATCCACCCTACCAACACCTACGCCGCACGCAATGCATCGACGATTTTCATGCGCGACGCCCGCGCGGCAGGCAAAAATCCCCCGAGCACGCCCATGATCAACGAGAACAACAACCCGTTGATGACAATTTTCGGCGTCAAGGTGAAGGTGAAAGCGAGTTCGGCAAAGGTTTGCCAGTTCATCGTGGAGATGGTGAAAAATTGCATGAAGGAAGCGAAAAAAATGCCGACGCCGCCGCCCACTAGCGCGAGGAAAATCGACTCCATCAAGAACGTTGCCATAATGCTGGAGCGGCGAAATCCCAGGGCACGCATGGTGCCGATTTCGCCGGTGCGGTTGGCGACGGCGGCGTACATGGTGATCATCGCGCCGATGGTGGCGCCGATAGAAAATATCACGCTCAAGGTCAGTCCCAGGTAGCTGATGAATTTTGATAACACTTCCGATTGCTCGGCATAGAAGACGCGCTCGCGTTTCGCTTCCAAGGTCAAGCGCTGGTCGGTTTCGAGGCGTTGTTTCACCCGATCGAATGCGGCGCCGTCGCTGAGTTTGAAAATCACCGACGAATAGGCGACGCGGCGGAAGGCTTGCATGAGTTGATCGACATCGCCCCACACTTCGGAGTCAAAACCACTTTTATTGGAATCGAGCAAACCGACGACAACCCAGTCGCGCTGACCGAAGCGCAGCGCGCCGCCTAAGTCCGCATTGGGAAAGCGTTCCGCGATGCTTTTGCCCACCACAATTTCCGACGCGCCCGGCTTGAACCAGCGGCCTTTACTGATTTTCACTTGTGGGCGCAGCCCGATGCCCGTCTGGCTGACACCGCGCAGTTGCACGTTGGTCAGCACGTTGGTCGACGCTTTGGCGAGGCCGATGATGACCACGGTTTCTTTCGAGACTTGCGCCCCGCCGTTGTCGATCATGATTTCCGGCTGGGTTTCGACGATCGCCGCTTGGTTGCGCTCAATGCCGCTTTGTACCTCGGTGCCCGACGATTTTCGCGTGACCACGACATTGTCGTCGGAGCCGGTTTGCACCAAAGTCTGGCGCAAGCCTTCGTCGAGCATCAGCACCGTGGCGTAGACGAATACCACCAGCGCGAGGCCGCCGGCGGTGAGAAAAGTCGTGAGCCGCCGCGTCCACAGATTGCGAAAGCTATAGGAGATGGGAATTCTCATCCGATGCTGCGCAGACCGTCGACGATTTTTACCGAAGTTGCACGGTAAGATGGGACCAGCGCTGAGATCACGCCGACAACGATTGCGCAAATGACTTGCAGTAACAAGGTTTCCCGCGAAACTTCAAATACCGGAAACAAGGCGCCCATTTGCCCGCCGAACCATGCGGCGACGGGAAAGGTGAAAACGATGCCCAGCCCCGCACCGATGGCGCAGATCATCAGCGATTCGCCGAAAATCAGTGAGGCGAGAAAACCCGGGCCGAAACCAAGCGCTTTTAACGTCGCATACTCCGACAGACGTTCGCGTGCCGTCATCGCCATGGTGTTGGCCATCACCGCGAGGATGATCACGATCACGACGTAGGACACGATGCGAATGGCGATGACGATGGCTTCGGTCTGGGCGATGAAGCCGAGTTGGAAGGCCTTCTCCGTTTCGGTGAGCGTTTCGGCAAGCGAATTTTTGAACACTTTGTCGACGTCGCGGCTGACGGTCGCCGCCATGCTCGGATCGTTGACTTCGATAAAGTAAATGCCGGTCTGATTGGCGCGGCGCGGGAATTTGATCTTGACTGTTTCGTTCAGATAATCCCACTGAAAGAATAGTTGGCTGGTATCGACCTTCGCATCGCGGCCAGCGTAAATACCGCGCACCACGAACTGCCAATTGCCGGGGTAAATATCGCCGATGATGGGTATTGCATCGCCGATCTTAAAGCCGTAACGCTCGGCCAACTTGCGCCCGACGATGGCGCCCTTGCGGTCGCGTGCGAAGGCCGCTTTCTCCTGGTCGGAGATCATGAACTCCGGATAAAGTTGAAAATACGTCGCCGGATCGATGGCAAATTTGGGAAAGAAATTTTTCGGTTCCTGGTAAACGCCGCCGAACCAATTGCCGAACGACACGGTTTTCACGCCGTCGACTTGGCGGATTTTTTCGCGGTAGTTAATCGGCAACGGAAAGATCAGCGAGATCGCATTACGTGTGATCAGGCGCGCGTCGGAGGAAGCGTTGGCGCCGGCGTACCAGGCATCGACGACGGTGGAAAGCAAACCGAATGAGAGAATCGCAACGACGATGCCGAGCACCGTGAGGCCGGTGCGCAGCTTGTGGCGGAAGATGTTGCGGAAAATTAATTTGAGAAGGTGCATTACAAACTTTCCTCCCCTTCAAGGGGAGGATTAAGGTGGGGATGGGGTTCGATGCAGCCCCCATCCCCCTCCCAACCTCCCCCTTGAAAGGGGAGGGGCCGTGCTGATATACCTCGCCAGAACCGGCGTGGATACTGGCTCCGAGCAATGCCCAACACGTTGAGGCCGGCGCGCAGCCTGTAGCGGAGGATGAGTTTGAGGTGGCGCATGGAATACAAATTATGAGGGATAAGCCCGATCCGGGTCGACCCCGTTGATTTGACAATCAACTATTTGTCAATATGTCGTTCGACATAAGCTGTTTGAACTATTGACTATTGGACCGTCCGGGCGAATTATTGTTTTGTTTGCGCCTAACCGGGAGGGTAAATGAACGCTTCGATCTCGACAATCCGTCTGCTGGGTGCGCTCTGCGCAGGTCTTTCCTTTCCGGTGGCAAGTGCTGCTGAAAATTATCCGACGAAAGCCATCAAGCTGGTTGTGGGTAGGTCGGCGGGCGGCGCGGCCGATGCGCAGGCCCGCGTGTTTGCGAAAGTCGCCAGTGCGGAGTTGGGCCAAAAAGTCTTTGTTGACAACATGCCCGGCGCATCGGGAACCATCGCTGCGGAGACCGTCGCAAAATCTCCGCCCGATGGCTACACGCTATTCTTCGGCATCAATTCAGAGTTGGCGCTAGCACCCGCCATAGGACAGAAGGTCGCTTACG
>JANMJR010000035.1:0-4684 GCA_031371465.1 Pseudomonadota bacterium | reverse complement strand
TTTGCGCGAACTTAGCCAGCACGCCAGTGCGTCCGATCGGCGTTCCGAACAGGGTACGCGCGCCGCGAGCTCGGTATCGGTCGGCGAAGTATCCAGCCGCTCGCATACCGAAGGCGAGTCGGAAGATCACCAAGAGTCGTCGTCGCGGGAATTTTCTAATTCTAATCGTTGCCACGTTGTGACCTATTTTTTCTACCAGATCAATAAAACCCAGACGGTCAAATTCAAGATCGTCGCCATCCAGCGTCGGGTGATTGACGCGGCCGCGGATTCCCGGGTATCGAACAATCCGTTCGTTACCGATGGCGGGGTATCGGCCATCCCCAGTGCGGTATTGGCAACCAACGCCAACCGCTTAAAGATCGAGGAAACCGGCCGCGATAGCGTACGCGCAAAGCAACGCGCTGAGATTGTAGGCGCCAGTCGCGACGCTGCCGGCGCCAATTTGGCCCGTGCCGCTACGCTCGATGCCGCGGTGCAGCCGATACCGGCCGCGCTTAAAGCGCGCGCGTTACAGCAGGTCGATCAGTCGCTGATCAAAGAGGGGCTGCTCGACAAGCGCGGCAAAGTATCCGATGAGCTGGTGAGCGAACTCTCGTTCGAGCGCGTCAGTTCGCTGCCGACGCCGGGGCTTCTGGTGAAGGGTTGTCTGGATGACTGCGATGTTTGCGAGCCAGCGCTGGAGACATCAATCGAACTTGATTTGGAACATAAACGTTTGCAAAACGAACTGCTCAAAAAGCAGATCGAGTTACTGGAAAAATCCCAGGAATATCGCTGCTGCCCGGCGGGCGCGGAAGAGCCCGCCACAACTTAGGTATGGGGGCTGACTTTATTTCTTTTCACACCGCGTTCGTTAATCCGAAATTCAAAATATGTTTCATCAAGTTAAGGAGTTATCATGAAAAAAATTGAATCCCGTCTGCCGGGTATTGAGCCAGACCAGATCAAACTCAGCGCCATTCAGGCCGAGCGCTTGGCCGCACTGAATGATGTCTCAGCGAAAGACCTTGTCGGGATGACCGTCGCGCAGATCAGCGATAAATTCCGTTTCAAGATCGATCCGACACTGCTTTTTTTCCGCAAGATATGCGGCAAAGTGGTGAAAAAGGACCCCGTCACCGGCATTGAATACCCGGTGGCCTATGCGACCGTAAATGTCGAGGACACGGACTGTTCTTTCCTGGGATATTTTCCTAGTGCATCGAAGTACTCCTGGTATTTTCCGTTTAAGTGCAAACGCGAAATTATCGGTACCGTCAAGACAGACAAGTGTGGGAATTTTTGCGTCTACGTGCCGCGCTGGGATATCGATTGGGTCGTGCGCTGGCGTAAAGAACGCCTGTGCTTTCCGGTGATTTTTGAGCGGCCTTCTCTGGCTGATATTCTTGAAGAGTTTATCCCGCGCGAAGTCGTGCCGTTCCCTTTCCCAAAACCGGGGCCAAACCCTGACCCAGGGCCGTTGCTGCAACTCGATCGAGGTCAGTTACTCTCGAGCGTGGGGCAAAGCCTTGGCCACGATATGGCGCGACGCCTGGGCTCGGCTCTGAGCCGACTGTCGCTTGGCGCGAGTACGGTCGACGCCATGAATTTGTTGCAAAGCGATGCCTTTGAAACACCCCTCGCACCGCCATTGCCAAGTGAGTTTCGGATGGTGGATCACAACGTCGATTCGCGCAAGGAAGCGCGTGGCGCTACGTCTCGGTTAACCATGGACGGTGTGCGTGCGAGTATCGGCACACGCCTCAAAGTTGATGCCAAAGAACTGCAACAGTTCGACCTGCGCCAATTCATCGGCCCGTTCCGGCGCTGCGTCGATATTTTTGTTCCGGAATGGGCGCCCATCATCGACATTCCCGACATCACCTTTAGCGTCACGCAAGATGTCAACGGCGACGGCATCGAAGAGACCATTTATTCGGAGGGCTTTTTCAAGGTGCGCTGGGACGCCGGCAACCTGCCGCCGGTCAAACTAATTGCATCGCCGATTGCGATTTCGATCCCCGAGTGTGGCGAGATTATCGACATTCCCTGCGGCAACACGCCTGCAATCTATCGTGCCGGGCGGATGCCGGTACGCGGCGATACCACAATGTACGATCCGGTAGCCGGCTATGCCGTGCGGCCGAATCGTCCGCACCCGTCGGGCAATCCCGTCGATGCCCTGCCGAATCCCGATGCCCAATCGCCGTTCCATGGCGTCGTGCCGATATACGGCTGCGTGGATGTAGGCGCCAACGCGACCCAGTATCGCGTGCTCGATAGCTACAACGGTGGCCCGTTCCTGCCCGTGCTCAACCAGGCATGGTGGGTGACGCGGCTTGACGCGAGCGGCACGATTACCCAGTATCAATACGTCACATCCGACCCGAACGGCTGGTACGGCATCGTAATTCCGAAAGGCGCCAACCCGAATGACTGGGAACCACCCAAGCTAGTGCTCGACTGGAATACCCATCAATTCGGCAATGGCAAACATGTCCTGAAGATCGAGTTAGGTTCCGGCGGCGTCGCACTGGCGCCACACCCGGCCACGGACACCGTGGCGTTTCACGTAGACAATGCTTATCCGACTACATCGTTCCAAGTGGAGTACCGTAAAAATGGTGTTGGGCCTTTCTTGCCGCTGACGTTCCCTTGCCCGGTGGTCAATCGCGGCGCGGCGCCGCAGAGCCTCGAGTTCCGCGTAACTTGTGCGGCTTCGGCCAGCCATCTTCGCGATGTATCGCTGGGTGGCGGCGGTTGTGGCGGGGGTGAGATCACCTATGTGTCGGGTGCGCCCGCGGACTGGTTTTCGGCGCCATTGCCAAATCCGACCGGTGTTGCCCACTGGCACGAAACGCCGAACGACAATTCCGTGGCCATTACCGCCTTCTTCAACCTTGATGCGGGCGCACTTCAGGGAACCTATTCCTTCAGTGCGTGGGCGGCAAGTCGTGCGCTCAACCCGGCGGGCGGCGACGCTGGCCATCTGCAGACGCCGATGTATGAATACGATCCAGGGGACATTCATGTCACACCGAGTTTTTCATTTTCGGTGATCAACGCGGATTAGAAAAACATCCAACGCGCGTGGGGCGAAAGCTCGCTCCACGCGTATCGGACAAACCCATGTCAGATTGGTCTTCATGGTTTCGTTTAGTCATCGCCGTTCTCGCGACATGGCGTGTGGCGCATCTTGTAGCGGGCGAGAATGGGCCCTTTGATATTATCGTTAAGCTGCGCATGCGCGCCGGTAACGGGTTTGCCGGGCAACTGATGGACTGCCCTTATTGCCTGAGCTTGTGGATCGCAGCCCCATTCGCCTTCATGCTAGCCAATACATTCGCCGCATGGATCGCAGCATGGTTGGCAATTTCAGGCGGCGCCTCGCTCGTCGAAAACGCTGTGGAGAGATTGTCTAAGGCGCCACAAATAAACCCCGGATTAGGAGAATAGCGATGTCATGTTGTGGACAAAAACGTGCGGCGGCATCAGCGGTTGCACGCACGCGGGCAAATCCGCCTTCGATTCCTGTGCCCGTCGCCCTCGCGCCGGCACGCGTGCCGCACAACGATCCACTCGTTCGATACGTCGGTCCAGGGAAATTATCGCTGCGTGGCCCAAGCACCGGCCGCGTATACTACTTCGCGCAGGCCGGCAACACCGCGATGGTCGACGCAAAAGACGTCGACGCATTGCTGCGTACACAACTGTTCGTGCGCGATCCCAGTTAGCCAAGAGCGACATTTGTTGGGAGAAGAATCCGGCCGGGTTACACCATTAGTTGAGATGCCCGGCGAATGACGCGCTTCACGGCTTATCGTTTAGAATTACACCCAACTAAACTACTCGGTATAAGGCGCGACTTGATCTGCCACAAAGTGTCCAACTGCTATCGGGAAATCTGAATGTGTCAGACCGGTAGAGTCGGGATCTGGTGCGGTAGCAGTAGGGTGGATCCAGCGCGTAGCTCCTTGATCCACCACTACCTGATGACTGACATTTACCCAGCCACCGGCGTGCCGCTTAGCAGGCCATTTACACTGAGATCTTCATCGGCGCTTGGCCAGTGGATGCCTTCGCCATCGCCTAACAGCCCCCAATCTGCCCGTTGCTCAGGCGACGCACGCAAGAGGCGTGGAAAACAAGCCAACGGCGCTGAGATGCGACGCCCGTCTGCCAGGACGACAGTCAACTCGTCGTCCGTCACCTCGACGTGCGGCGCCAGAGGCTTATGTTCTACTGCTAAAGAACCCATGCCATTGCGCCAAAAAAATTCTCGATTGTCCGTTACCAGCCGAACAAGCTCGCGCAACTCATTCGCGGCAAAAACCGCCCGACGACGCCAACGCGACTGGCTCAAGCCAAAACTTGGCGAGGGCACGATCACGCTGCACATGGATATGAGGTGGCTCGCTGTCTTCGTTAACTATAAAAGAAGAACCGAAACGGGCCGATGCGATTCAGGGTTGGCAATTTGCGCGTCAGCTCGTCGTTCTCATCGAATCTGATTATACGCTCCGATGGATTCGGGAAAACCTCTGCATAACATCAGGGAATGGCAATGAGTGATGATCTTAGCGGCTGGCTGCAGCAAATCGGATTGGGCGAGTACGGTAGAGTGTTCGCCGAGAACGGCGTGGATCTGGAAGCGTTACGCTTGCTCACGGAGCAGGATCTTCACGACCTAGGCGTCCTGCTT
>JANMJR010000018.1:0-17607 GCA_031371465.1 Pseudomonadota bacterium | reverse complement strand
CACGATTGCGTCTGTTCATTCCAGCATCCCTTCTTTACTGTCATTCCCGCGAAGGCGGGAATCCATACGGCGGTGGTATTTGCTATTGCAGCATGGATTCCCGCCTTCGCGGGAATGACACAATAGGTTTTCAGATTGTTTCGCATACTTTTCCAGTCATCCTGAGCGCACGTGTCATCCCGAGGCCTCTACTAATGTCATCCTGAGCGTAGCGAAGGATCTGCTTTTAATGGGCGTTGAGAAAAGCAGATCCTTCGCTGTGCTCAGGATGACATAGTTGGTTTTGACAGGACTTCTCACGCCGTCACCCGCAACTTCGCGGCGACACAAACCACTCGCTTCACAAAAATCCCCGGCGTCACAATCGCCTCTGGATCCAAGCCGCCCAACTCGACAATCTCCGCCACTTGCACAATGGCGCACTTTGCCGCGCTCGCCATGATCGGACCGAAATTGCGCGCCGTTTTGCGATAAATCAAATTACCCCAACGATCCGCTTTGAGTGCCTTCACCAGCGCAAAGTCCGCATGAATAGGGTGTTCCAGCACATAGGGCTTGCCGTCGATAATGCGCGTTTCCTTACCCTGGGCCAGATCGGTGCCGTAGCCCGTCGGCGTAAAGAATGCGCCGATGCCCGCGCCTGCCGCGCGAATGCGCTCGGCGAGATTGCCTTGCGGCGCCAACTCCAATTCGATTTGCCCGCTACGATACAACTCGTCAAACACATAGGAATCGGTCTGGCGTGGAAAGGAACAAATGATCTTGCACACGCGTTTGGCTTTCAACAGCGCCGCCAGGCCGACCTCGCCGTTGCCGGCATTGTTATTGACGATGGTCAAGTCCTTCGCCCCTTGGGCGATCAGCGCGTCGATGAGTTCGCGTGGCTGGCCCGCATCGCCGAAGCCACCGATCATAATGGTCGCGCCGTCTGGCACGTCGGCGAGGGCTTGCTCGACTGTTTCGACTATCTTGTTGACCATAAATTTCAGTTGTCCGTAGGGTGGATCAAGGCGCGTAGCGCCGGATCCACCATCGCAAATTTAAAGGTTCGGTGGGTCCGCTTTGCTTGACCCACCCTACCTATTTATCTTGGGTACCACGGTGGAATATTTGCGTCGACGTTAATCCACACCGACTTCACATCGGTGTACTGCATCATCGCCTCGAAACCCATCTCACGGCCGTAGCCCGACGCGCCGACGCCACCGAAAGGCGAAGCGGGATTGACGCGCTTATAACAGTTGATCCACACCATGCCGCTGCGCATGCCTTGCGCAAAACGATGTGCGCGGGTGAGATCTTGGGTCCACAAGCCGCTGCCCAAGCCGTATTGTGTGCCGTTGGCGATGGCCATGGCTTCTTCGTCAGTCTTGAATGTCGTCACGGTGACGAAGGGGCCGAACACTTCTTCTTGCGACACGCGGTCCGTCGGCTTGGCGCGGACAATGGTCGGCTCGATATAGCAACCTTTGCTCAGCGCCGCATCGGACGGCGCTTTGCCGCCGGTGATAATTTCGCCGCCCTCTTCCCTCGCCACTTTGCAGTAGGACAACACGCGATCGCGATGCAACGCTGACGTTAGCGGCCCCATTTCCGTCCCAGCGTCGAGTGGATTGCCAAGTTTGATGGATTGCGCCAGCTTGACGAAACCTTCCATGAATTGTTCGGCGATTTTTTCATGCAGAATTAAGCGCGAACCGGCAATGCAGGCTTGGCCCTGATTGTGGAAAATCGCGAACGCGGCCCCGTTGATGGCGGCGGGCAGAAACGCGTCTTCGAACACGATGTTGGCGCCCTTGCCGCCGAGTTCCAATTGCACCCGCTTTAAATTTCCCGCGGAGGCTTGCACTACTTTGCGGCCGGTCGCGGTCGAGCCCGTAAACGCAATCTTCGCAACGTCCGGATGTTCCGCGAGGCATTGTCCGGCGATGTGACCATAACCGGGAATGATGTTGACGACACCTTCTGGAAATCCCACTTCCGCCATCAACTCGGCGATACGCAAGGTCGATAACGGCGTAATCTCCGAAGGCTTGAGAACGACAGTATTACCCGCCGCCAGTGCCGGCCCCATTTTCCAACTGGTGAACATCAGCGGAAAATTCCACGGCACGATTTGGCCCACCACACCGAGCGGCTCGCGCATGCCCAGGTTCAAAAATCCCTGGTCGACCGGAATCACGCTACCTTCCAGCTTGTCCGCCATACCACCAAAATAGCGGAAGGTGATCGCCGTCCGTGGCACGTCAAGGCGAGTGGAATCTTTGAGCGGATGACCCGTGTCGAGGCTTTCGAGTCGCGCAAGCTCTGCCGCTTTTTCTTCGATCTTGTCGGCGAGTTTCAGCAATAAACGGCCACGATCCATTGCCGCCATCTTGCGCCATTTCGGAAATGCCGCTTTCGCCGCCGCGACGGCGCGATCGACATCTTCTTTTCCGGCCAACGCGACATCGGCGATCTTGGAATTATCGTGAGGATTCAGGTCCTCAATCGTCGCGCCATCGGCGGCATTGACGAAATTGCCGTTGATGAAGAGTTTAGTTTGGATTGCGCGGTCGGTCATATTGCCTTTGCTGCTAAGGGTTGCACTGTCATTGCGAGGAGCGCAAGCGACGAAGCAATCTCGATCTCAACCGCTACTACGAGATTGCTTCGCAAAGTTTATCCCAAAGCGAAGCGTGGGACTCGCAATGACGGCTAGAAGGAAACCGGATTAACCGGCGACTTACCGGCCTCAATGTCGTAAACCACTTGCGGCGAACCGTTCTCCCACACCAGCAACATCGAGCGCTTCGGCGAAAAACCTTGATGGCGGCAATCGGCCGGCATCGCCGCCATGTCGCCCGCCTTCATGATCACCCGGGCACGCGGTGCACCGGTATTTTTGTCGCCGCAATTCCACTGAATTTCATCGCACATTTGGAAGAACCATTCGATGCGGTCGTTACCGTGGATTACGGGCAAAATATGCTCTTCCGTAGTCGGGCAACAGAAACTAAATTTGACCACCGACGTAAACGAAGGATTCCAAGTCACATCGGAGCGCGACAGGTACGCAAACAAATTAAATGCGTGAACCTCGTTCTCGAAACCCGGCTCCGGATGTAACTCCGGTTGATCTTGCGGCACATCGGCAAAAGCACGATTCACCGTATAGCCATTGGCGTCGGAGCGCATGGCCAGGTCGTCCTTCAAGCCGACGCAGCGCTTCGCTAATTGGCGCTGGCGGCGCAGCGCGTCGAGGTTACTGCCGTGTTTTTTGCCGTAGGCCGTGCCGGTCTCTTGCGGCGAAGCAAAGGGGTCGTAGCCCTCATTCACCCAATCTTCCAGCATATCGACGAAGGTTGCGCGAACCAATTCGGTCGGATGATTTTCCAGCAAGTCCACCCCCGCCTTACGATACTCGCCGTTGTAAGCGCCGGCATAAACATCAACGGAGGAATACTTATTGCAGGTGCCGAACACATCATCAAAGTTAACGTAGCCGTAGAAAAATCCCCATGCCACGTCGCGCATCAGCGGTCGCAAATAATTCGCGATGTCGGCGCTGTGGCTCATGGACTTGCCGTTCTTACCCGTCCATTTGATATGGGCGAAATACTCGTCGCGAGAAAAAGAAAAGCCGCCGAGCTTGAACTCCTTGTAGCCGTGGCGGTTGGCGCCCGTCATATGGGCGCGGATATTTTCGGTGGGTGCATTCACGTCGTTCTCCTTGATACTTTTCTTAAGACTAAAGAAGCAGGTCCTTCGCTACGCTCAAGATTCGTCAATTCACTTGACAAATATCAGCCCATTTCTGCACTGACAAATCGCCCAAAGTCGTCTGCAATACAATCACACTGGGCTTGGTCGATCGAAATTGATAGGCGCTGTTCGCTGGCAACATACCTTGATGACCGCGCTTTAATTTCATCCAACCCATCTTTTTTCCAACAGGTTCGCCCGTAAGTTTGATTGCGCCATTCTTTTCCGCATCGGCGATGGCCGGCTGATCCAATTTCACTAAACGGATTTCGACTTCGCCATCCATACACAAAGCGAACTCATCGTGGGCGGCGCTATACCAGGGCGAATTGCCCTCGGCGCGGATCGCTTCCAACACATAGATTTGATTGATGCCCATGACAATTTTTTCGTAGGGCTTAGACTTGCTGCAGATATCGAAGACATTGGAAAACGCGTAGTTCTTCGCATTGTCGTTAATGACCTCGACCCGGCCTTTCTCATAACTTTCCAAAGAGCCGAAGACGGTGGTGTAGCTAGACATGTGCACTCCTCCTACCGAGTCAATTTGTTCGCATATAGAACTGAAGTTCTTAATAGGAACGATACGCCGGCCCCGCGGCACTGTCAATTGGTCTGAAAAATAAAAACAGCCATCGCTAAGCGCCGCTCCTAGCTTGCCTCTTCAGACGTGTCACGTGCAACGCCGCGCCGTGCTTAGAACCCAGGCCGGGTGTTTGCGGGCGCCGGCGATTGCCGCACGTAGTTCGTTATGCGAACATGTGTTTCCACACAACACATGAAACCATGAGCGCCAGCGTCTTCGCCAAAAAACCTCAGGCATCGCCGCGCCCTTACCCCGCTAGGGTGCAGGATTTACCGCCGCCGAATGACCAATTCGTGCAATCCTTCGCGCGCGGCCTGTCGGTGATTCGCGCCTTCGGCCCAAAGGCGCGCGAGATGACGCTGACCGAAGTCGCAGAGCGCACCGGCCTAACCCGCGCCGGCGCACGGCGGATTTTGCTCACGCTGCAACATCTGGGCTACGTTGGCGCCAACGAACGCAAATTCTTTCTTACGCCGCGCATCTTGGATTTAGGCTATTCCTATTTGTCGTCCATGAAACTATGGGATTTCGCCGAGCCCGCGATGGAAGAACTGGTCGACAAGGTACATGAATCCTGTTCCGTATCGGTTCTCGACGGCGCGGAAATCGTTTATGTCTTGCGTGTACCGACGCGCAAGATCATGACCATAAATCTTTCCATCGGCAGCCGTTTACCGGCATTTTGCACCTCCATGGGCCGCGTGTTGTTGGGCGATTTAGACGAAGCGGCGCTGGATGCCGTGTTAGCCCAAACCGAACTGAAAGCGCACACTAAACGTACGGTTACTCTTCCGACCCGTTTAAAAAAAATCATCGCCGAAGATCGCAAAAAAGGCTGGTCGCTGATCGATCAGGAATTGGAGGAAGGCCTGTGCTCGATCGCCGTGCCGCTGATCGATTTTAGCGGACGCAGCATCGCGGCCATGAATATCGGCGGCAACGTCACGCGAACTTCAAGTGCTGATCTTGTCAAAAAAGTGCTGCCCGAGCTGCAGGCGGCGGCGAACAAGATTAATACTGCGCTAAGATTGCGGCGGAGTTAGTTTTTACCGCAAACTTATCCATTGTCATTCCCGCGAAAGCGGGAATCCATTTGGCGTTGGCAAATTTCAGTGCAGTATGGATTCCTGCTTTCGCGGGAATGACAATTTTATAGGACGTCGCTAATTAGAACCGCACCCTAAGCCTGCGCTGCCCTTGAAACTCAAACCGATTACAATACGACACTATGCTAATCGCCACATCCATCTCGGCACAGGTAACGAACGACCAACCGCATGCACCGCTCGAGAGACTGGACGCTACCCTGCGCGCACTTGACCGTGCAGCCGTCGCCGTAAGCGGCGGCGTCGATAGCCTCACTCTCGCGCGCGTTGCCCACGATGTACTCGGCGACAACGTCACGATGTATCACGCGATCTCGCCAGCGGTTCCTGAAGAAGCCACGCAACGAGTTCGCGCGCTGGCGCGGCAATACGGCTGGCAACTGGAAGTCATCAACGCCGGCGAATTCAATAGCGAAGATTACATACGCAATCCTGTCAATCGCTGCTTCTTCTGCAAAACCAGTTTGTACGACGCGATTCAAGCGATCGCCAAGCAAACCCACGCGCAAATTCTGTCCGGCGCCAACACCGACGACCTCGGCGAATATCGTCCCGGCCTCGAGGCGGCGAAGCAACACGACGTGCGCCATCCGTTCGTTGAAGCGGGAATCAGCAAAGCCGATGTACGCGCGCTCGCACGGCAACTGGGCATGGACGATGTCGCGGAATTACCCGCTGCGCCGTGTCTGTCGAGCCGCGTGGAAACCGGCATCGCTATCGATGCAGAAACGCTTAAGGCGATTCACGCGACGGAGAAACTAGTCGGCGCCGCATTGAAACCAAACACCGTGCGCTGCCGTGTGCGCGCAACCGGTGTGGTGATCGAATTGGACGAGGCATCGCTAAGTGCGCTCAGTGGCAGCGCGCGTGATGACCTAACTTCGAAAATCCGCAACGTGTTCGCACTTGAGAGTGCGGTAACGTCGATCAGCTTCGCGCCCTACCGCACCGGTAGTGCGTTCTTAGTCAACCGCAATTCATTGCCAACAACAAACACATAACCCTCTGTGGCCCGAGGCCAGCCCCTCATTCCCGCGAAAGCGGGGAATCCATTTGGCCTTCACGGTACGAGGACTCAACATGGATTCCCCGCTTTCGCGGGAATGACAAACAATAAAACGTTGAGTACGCCAAGCCCACCTACTTCCACCCGACTAAACAATCTGCATGTCGGCCAACCCCTCGAACGCTTCGAGGACAACGCCCTCTTGAGCGGTCGCGGCCTATTCATCGATGACCTCGGCGTCAAACCCGGCACGTTGTATGCGGCAATCCTGCGCTCACCCCACGCCCACGCGCGACTCCTCGCCATCAACAGCGAGAAAGCCGCACAACTTGCCGGCGTGCGCGCGATCCTTACGCGCGACGATGTTAAACGCTGGTCCGCGCCCTTCGTCGTCGGCGTCAAATCGCCGATGGAATGTTGGAGCTTGGCGATCGAAAAAGTGCGTTACGTCGGCGAGCCGGTTGTGGTCGTCGTCGCGGAAAGCCGTTACATCGCCGAAGACGCGCTAGACTTAATCGACGTGGAATACCAAGCATTGCCCGCGATCGTCGAGATCGTTCGCGCCGGTGAATCAAATGCCGTTGTGCTGCACGATGCCGTCGGCAGCAACGTCGTCAGCGATCGCAGTTTTCGTTACGGCGATCCCGAGAGCGCATTCGCCAGCGCCGCCCATCGAGTCGAGTTAACCGTCGACTACCCACGCAATTCCTGCACGCCGATCGAATGCTTCGGCTGTGTCGTTGAATATTTGGGTGACGACGGTTACGACGTACTGTCGAATTTCATGGGGCCGTTTTCGCTGCATACGGTGATGGCGCTCGCGCTGAAAGTTCCCGGCACAAAACTACGCCATCGCACCCCACCGGATTCCGGCGGCAGCTTCGGCGTGAAGCAATCGGGTTTGCCGTACATCGTGTTGATGTGCCTCGCCGCGCGCAAAGCCGGCGCCCCGGTGAAGTGGATCGAAGACCGCTTGGAGCATTTGACCGCGGCGACTTCAGCAACCGCACGACATACAACAATTGAAGCAGCGGTTCAGCCCGACGGAAAAATCACCGCACTACGTTACGATCAAATAGACGAGTGCGGCGCCTATTTGCGCGCGCCGGAACCAGCGACGTTTTACCGCATGCATGGCGCGTTGACCGGCGCCTATGATATTCCCAATCTCGCCGTGCACAATCGGGTCGTGCTCACCAATAAAACGCCGACCGGTTTAGTGCGCGGCTTCGGCGGGCCGCAGGTTTATTTTGCGTTGGAACGGTTGATCCAACGCATCGCCGTGGAATTGAAGCTCGACCCTATCGACGTCTATCGCCGCAATTTCGTGCAGAAAAATCAATTCCCGTATCGCGCCACCGCAGGCGCCTTGCTTGATTCCGGAGACTATCATGCCGCATTGGCAATAGGGGCGGGCGATTCCAGACTGGCACGGCTGCGAGCCAAGCAGGATGCGGCTCGTAGCGAAGGTCGACTGTACGGAATCGGCTTCGCCGCCATCCTCGAACCGTCGATTTCCAACATGGGTTACATCAGCACGGTGTTGTCGCCGGAAGCGCGCGCCAAGGCGGGACCGAAGAACGGCGCAATCAGCAGCGCCACCGTCGCCATCGATCCGCTCGGCGGTGTGACCGTCGTCGTCGCCTCGGCGCCGGCGGGCCAGGGCCATCGAACGGTACTCGCACAAGTAGTCGCCGACGTGTTTGGCTTACAACCAAAGGACATTCAAGTCAACGTCGAATTCGATACCGAAAAAGATGCGTGGTCGGTCGCGGCGGGAAATTATTCCAGCCGTTTCGCTGGCGCCGTCGCAGGCGCCGCACATCTGGCTGCGATCAAACTGCGCGACAAGTTGGCCCGCGCTGCCGCGCAAAATTTTGGCGTCGATACGAGTTCCATCAGCTTCGAAAACGGCAAAATATTTTCCCGCATGCAGCCCGACAAAGCGCAACCTTTCGCAAGATTGGCGGCGGGTTTTCATTGGTCGCCCGCGCTGGTTCCAGCGGATGAATCGCCGGGTTTACGCGAGACCGTATTTTGGTCGCCAGAACAACTTGCCGCACCCGACGCCGACGATCGCGTCAATACCTCGGCGGCTTACGGTTTCGTGTTCGACATCTGCGGCGTTGAAATCGATCGCGACACCGGGCGTGTGCGCATCGACGACTACATCACCACCCACGATGCCGGAACGTTGCTCAACCCCGCCCTCGCCGATGGCCAGATACGCGGCGGCTTCGCGCAAGCGGTCGGCGCGGCGCTGCTGGAAGAATTTCGCTATGGCGACGACGGCGCATTTCTTTCCGGCACGTTTGCCGACTATTTGGCGCCGACGAGTTGTGACGTTCCCGAGCCGACGATTTTGCATTTGGAAACGCCGTCGCCATTTACGCCGCTCGGGGCGAAAGGTTTGGGCGAAGGCAACAACATGAGCACGCCGGTTTGCATCGCCAACGCGGTGGCCGATGCGCTCAATGTGAAAGAGGTTACGCTGCCCTTAACGCCAAGCAAAGTGATGGCGATGGTCGGCATCAATGCGCCTGAAGGCCGCGCCCAGAGTGCTCTTCCAACTATGCCAAACCAGGAAGGGCGTGGATTATCGGCCGCCGGCACGATCGATATCAGCGCCACGCCGGAAAACGTGTTCGACGTTTTGAATGATCCAAACAAACTTGCACAAGTGATTCCCGGCTGCCACAATTTAACGGCCATTGGAAAAGATCATTATCGCGCCGACGTCACCATCAAAATCGGCATCGTCAAAGCGCGCTATCAAGTAGAAGTGAAATTATCCGAACTCGATCCACCGCGTTCATTCGTGTTGAGCGGCAAAGGCATCTCCGCCATGGGCGTGTCGGAAGGCAGCGGCCGCATCACGCTCGCGCCGCGCGATGGCGGCGCGACACTTCACTATGACTACAGCGCCAACGTCAGCGGCAAAGTTGCAGCCATCGGCGCACGCATGCTCGATAGCGCCGCGAAGTTTGTATTAAAGCAATTGTTCGAGAAACTCGGACAAGTTGCGACGGGAGACTCTGTGCCGCCTACGCGACCATGGTGGCAGAAGTTGACCGCCAAGGTTAAATGACATGATCGCTTCAATTTTCCGTGAAGCCCTCACGGCCCTAGGCCATGAGGGTAAAGCACGATTCATCCGTCGAGCGCCTCAAACTTTATAGATGAAACCCGCCAAATTCGATTACATCCGCGCCGACAGCGCCGACGAAGCACTACGTTTGTTAGCCGAATACGGCGACGAAGCACGCATTCTTGCCGGCGGCCAATCGCTTATGCCGATGTTGAATATGCGGCTGACCCAACCGCAAGTGTTGATCGATATTTCTCAAACCGATGATCTGAATTTCATGCGCGCCGAGGATGGCACGCTACGTATCGGCGCGGCAACGACGCAGGCGAGACTCGAATGGCGCGAGCAACTCAAAAACGAAGTACCGCTGGTCCACCAAGCGTTCCCACATATTTCGCATTTTCAGATTCGCAATCGGGGCACAGTGTGCGGCTCCATCGCTCACGCCGACCCAAGCGCGGAGTTTCCGTTATGCCTGCTCGCGCTGGGAGGCGAAATTTCGCTTCGTTCGAAAAAGGGATCGCGACTCGTTCCGGCAAATGAATTTTTTCTTGGAACGCTGCGCACCGCCAGGGAGCCGGATGAATTGATCGAGTCCGTTAGCTTTCCCCTCCTGAAGCCACGCCAGCAGTTCGCGTTCGACGAATTTTCCATGCGTCACGGCGATTATGCAATTGTCGCCGTGGCCGCTGTCGCGGATGTCGAAGGCGTAACGTTCGCCGTGGGCGGCGTTGCCGATCGGCCTGTAAGCCAATACTGGCGAGGCGTTTCGGGTAACGATATGGATGCTGTGATAAACGATTATTCGCAATCGCTTGATGCGCAAAACGATCAACATGCATCGGCGATCTATCGAAAGCATCTGGTACGCGTGCTTGGAAAACGAGTCATCGAACGCGTTTTGTCATGAAGCCGATACGATCGAATGAGCATGCAACTATTTCGCTGCGCTTAAACGGCTTCGAGCGAACCGGTCACGCCGAGCCGCGCATGTTGCTATGCGATTTTCTGCGCCACAAACTCGGCGCAACCGGCACCCATGTCGGCTGCGAGCATGGTGTGTGCGGCGCCTGCACGGTTCGCGTCGACGGCGTTGCGGCGCGCTCCTGCTTGATGCTGGCCGTGCAAGCGGATGGACGACAGATTGATACCGTCGAAGGGCTCACCGATAGCGACGGTTTGTTGAACGATTTACAGCAATCCTTCAAACGTCATCACGCGCTGCAATGCGGCTTTTGCACCGCCGGCATTTTGATGTCGTGCATGGATTATCTTCAGCGCGTGCCCAATCCGTCCGAGCAGCAGGTTCGCGACATGTTGTCCGGCCATTTGTGCCGCTGCACCGGTTACACCAATATCGTGAACGCCGTTCTCGATACCGCCAACAGGCGCACCAGTGCTTGATTTTGGCACATCATTTATTTACTGTGGCCCGAGGCCAGCCGCTCATTCCCGCGTAGGCGGGAATCCATGGGGCCTTGGTTCTTGAAACGACAAATGGATTCCCGCCTACGCGGGAATGACGGCGTGGCCTACCGGGTGGCCTACCGGGTGGCCTCGGGCCAGGGCCAGGGCTACAATTTGATAAGGAGTTGTTTTGAGTACCTTAGTCCATCCTGCTAATGTTTTATTGCAAAATCTCAACGGCTTTCGCGTAGAAATAAACGCGGAAAAGGAACGCGCCGACATCATCCTAGATCGCCCGCCGTTCAACATCATTGTCATGCCACAGCGCGACCAATTGCGTTTGGTGTTCGAGGCCTTAGATGCTGATCGCAACGTGCGCGTGATCGTATTGCGCGCCATCGGTGAACACTTCTCCAGTGGCGGCGATATCAAAGGCTTTCTCGACGCCTCACCGGAGCATGTCTCTAAGTTGGCGTGGAATATGGCCGCACCGGCGCGTTGCGGCAAACCGGTAGTCGCCGCCAATCGCGGATACGCCCTTGGTGTGGGTTTTGAAATTTCCCTCGCTTGCGATTTTCGAATCGTCACGGAAACCACACAGTACGCATTGCCGGAACAAAAACTCGGCCAAGTTCCCGGTTCCGGCGGCTCGGCTCGGTTACAGAAAATGATCGGCATCGCGCGCACCAAAGATGTCGTGATGCGCTCACGGCGTATCACTGGTCACCAGGCCTACGATTGGGGTATTGCAACGGAATGCGTGAAAGACGGTGAGTTGGAAAAAGCGACCGATGCCTTGGTCGACGAATTGCGCGGTTTCTCGCCCTTGGCGCAACGCAGCGCGAAAAAGTTATTGAACGATACTGAAGATGCCACGCTCAGCGTCGCGATCGAACTAGAAGGCCATTGCTATGGCCGCTTGCGCACCTCGGACGATTTTCGCGAAGGCGTTGAGGCGTTTCACGGCAAACGCAAAGCGTTGTTCAAGGGTAGTTGAACGCGATGGTGGAACGCCTTTACCAATGCCTCATGACGGAAATTTTTCCAGCCGCCATTCGCAACGACGCGCAGCTAGTCGCAACGACCAAGGCGTTTGCAGGCGCCGTTGAATTTCGCGGCGATGAATTGCATTTCACCTTGCCTGCGCTTTTCGATTTTTTGACTGCGCAAATGTCCGATTGGCCGACGCAAGATAAGGCGGATCGGCGTCGCGAGTATTTGCGCTTTCGAAAAATTATTTATAAAAATCCCACTAACGGGACGCTGGGCAAGCAAGGCGCGGAAGTCGAGATTGCGTACTCGCATGAAGACCATGAACTCACGGTTTATCGTTTGGTGCGCAAGCAGGACGAAAAATAAACGGCCTCGCGGCACGTTAAGGACATCTCTATTAGTTGTCATTCTGAGGCCCGTAGGCCGAAGAATCTGCTTCTATTCCCACGGCAAAGCAGATTCTTCGCTTCGCTCAGAATGACAGACTTCTGATTTTTAGAGATTCCGTTAACCCTTCGCTGCTTGCGATTGTGATACGCTCGGTCGCCAAGACTAACTCGAATTCACGAGGCATCCATGGCGTCATCCATCCCAGGGCAATCAGCCGAGCCGCCACTTAGTTTCCCAAAACGCGCGTGGCGACTGACCTATCCCTACTGGCAATCGGAAGAGAAGGTCCGCGCTTGGGGATTGCTGATTTTGATCGTGGTGTTAAATTTACTTTCGGTTTATCTAACCGTTTTATTTAACGATTGGTATCAACGCTTTTATGATGCGCTGGAAAAAAAGAATTCGCCGACCTTCTGGCGCGAGATGGGAACCTTCTCCTGGCTGGCGGTGTTGTGGGTCATTGTTTCCGTTTACCGAGTATATTTTCAGCAGATGTTGGAAATGCATTGGCGAAATTGGCTGAACAAGGATTTTTTGTCCTCTTGGTTGCGTGATCGTGCGTACTATCGCATGCAATTGAGCGGCAGTAGCACCGACAATCCAGACCAACGCATTGCCGAAGATCTTAAGCTATTCACAGGAATGACCCTTTCGCTGAGTCTTGGATTCCTCAATTCAGCAGTCACGCTCGGGTCGTTCGTCGGAATTCTCTGGATCATCTCGGGACCATTGAGTTTCACATTATCCGGGATGATTTTCACGATTCCGGGTTACATGGTGTGGGGCTGCCTTGCTTATGCGGTCATTGGCTCCGCGGTCACACAATGGTTGGGCCGGTCGCTGATCGGCCTTAACTTTTCGCAGCAACGTTTTGAGGCAGATTACCGATTCGGATTGGTGCGATTGCGCGAAAATGCGGAAGGGGTCGCGCTCTACGCTGGAGAGGCGAGCGAAGAGAAGAATCTGCTTGGTCATTTCGGCAACGTGCTCGGCAATTGGTGGTCGTTAATCCGATCTCAAAAACGCTTAGGTTGGTTTACCTTCAGCTACGGGCAAGCGGCGGTTATTTTTCCTTTTTTACTGGCTGGATCACGTTATTTAAGTGGCGCAATCACGCTCGGCACGCTGATGCAAATTAGTTCGGCATTTGGTCAGGTGAAGGATGCACTGTCATGGTTTGTCGATAACTACATCAATATTGCGCCTTGGAAAGCGAGTATCGATCGCTTGCTCACTTTTCGCGATTCGATCGATCTCACGAGGGTGGCTAAAGAAAATTTGGACGGCATAAGAGTCGAGCATAATTCGGATGAATCAATTTCCTTGAATCAACTTAATCTGAGTTTGCCCAACGGCGCCACCATTTTGAAAGACATCAATACGCAAATCAAAAAGAGCGAGCGAGTATTGATTTCAGGCGCTTCCGGCAGCGGTAAAAGCACATTGTTCCGCGCCATCGCCGGCATTTGGCCATTCGGTAGCGGCCGCGTAAGCCAACCTGAGGGCAAACGCACTTTGTTCTTGCCGCAGAAACCCTATCTGCCCATCGGCACATTGCGCGACACGGTGAGCTATCCCGGCAACCCCGGCGAGTTTTCCGATCAGGCCATCGTAGCGGCGCTGAGTGCCTGCAAGCTGGAAGGACTAACCACGCGACTTGATGAACACCAGCACTGGGGCCAACAACTTTCGCCGGGCGAGCAGCAGCGTTTAGCCTTTGCCCGCACTCTGTTGCACAAACCCGATTGGCTGTTTATGGACGAAGCGACGTCGGCGCTCGACGAAACGACAGAAGAAGAAATGTATCGACTGCTCAACGAACATCTGCCCAATTCAACGTTCGTCAGCATCGCGCATCGGCCAAGTGTCGCCGCATTTCATACGCGACGCATTGAGATCGCGCCGGACGGCAAAGGCAATATGACGCTGCAAGGCGTTTAAGCGATGCCTGGAGAGGTAATATCCATGCGCCTCTCCGGGTTAATATAAGCCGGGCTGCATCTGGTCGTGCCCGGATCGATCCATACAGTGTGCGGATCAAGGGACACACCTTCCCCTTCAAGGGGAAGGATGGGATGGGGATGGGTCAATATGACGCCAAACCCATCCCCACCTAACCTCCCCTTCAAGGGTAGGAACTAAGTCTCCGGGCGTTCCGTTCCACGGCCTAGTGTAAAATTATGTCTTTAAGTCCGCCGAACTCATCCATGCACGATCTCATTATCCGTAACGCCTCGCTGGTCGATGGCACAGGCTCCCCCCAACGCGTGAGCGACATCGCCATCGATGGCAAAACCATCAGCGCCGTTGGCAGCGAGCTGGGTAGCGGCAAGCGTGAAATCAACGGCGAAGGCTTGTTGCTCACCCCCGGCTGGGTCGATATTCACACCCATTACGACGGCCAGGCAACGTGGGATCCTTATTTGGCGCCCTCCTCCTGGCATGGCGTGACCACCTCGGTATTTGGCAATTGCGGCGTCGGCTTCGCGCCGGTGCGGCCCGGCGCCGAGCGCTTTCTGATTAATTTGATGGAAGGTGTCGAGGATATTCCCGAGACGGTGTTGGCGGAAGGCATCGATTTCACCTGGGAAAGTTTTCCGCAATATCTCGACGCGTTGGAAACCATGCCGCGCATTATGGACATCGGCGCACAAGTGCCGCACTGCGCGCTGCGCTTTTACGTCATGGGCGATCGCGGCGCGAACCACGCGGAAGTCCCAACCGATGCGGAAATCGCCGAGATGGGCCAGTTGCTCGAACAATCGCTGCGCGCCGGCGCCCTCGGTTTCACCACCTCGCGCACCATCAAACACAAGGCCAAGGACGGCCGCTACACGCCGGGCTTAACCGCCATGGAACCGGAACTCGCCGGTCTGGCGCTCGCCATGAAGCGCGCCGGCAGCGGCGTGATCGAAGTGAATTCCGATTTCGGCGATGGCGATTTTGAAAAATTGCGCGCCGCGGCGGAACTCGCACAGCGGCCGTTGTCGGTATTGTTACTGCAAGTTCACAATGCACCGGATTTGTGGAAAGACACGCTCGCCGGCATCACCGCGGCGCGTGCGCGCGGACAAAACGTCACCGGCCAAGTGGGCTCGCGACCGATCGGCATGATGATGGCGCTGGAAGGAACCATTCATCCTTTCGTCACTCATCCGCTGTGGCTGGCGATGAACGACCTCACGCCCGCCGAGCGCGTCGCGCGCATTAAGTCGAATCCGGAGCTGCGTCGCAAACTTTGGGCGGAGTTGCCCGACAACGACCACACGCGCTGGATTCGCGGCATGTTACCACGAACCTTCCGCTTGCAAGAGCCGATCGATTACGAACCGGAATTGAAAGATAGCGTGACGGCGTTAGCCGAAAACCTGCGCCGCGACCCGATCGATTTCGCGCTCGAATTATTGCTGGAAAAAAACGGCAAAGCGATTCTTTTGCACACCTTCGAAAATTATTTCGACGGCGATATGGATATTGTCGCCACCCTGCTCGCCGATCCCGGCACCATTTGCGGCATCGCTGATGCCGGCGCCCACGTCGGCTACATTTGCGACGCCGGCAGCGCGACGAGCATGCTGACGCACTGGACGCGCGACCGCAAACGCGGCCCCGGTTTGCCATTGGAATATTTGGTGAAAAAACAAACCTTCGACACCGCACGCACCTACGGCCTCAACGATCGCGGCGTGATCGCGCCGGGTTATCGCGCGGATTTCAATTTGATCGATTTCGATGCGCTACGCGTGACGTTGCCGGAATTGATTTACGATTTACCCGCAGGAGGTCGACGCATGATTCAGCGCGCCGTAGGCTATCGCAATACTTTTGTTGCGGGCGCCGAGGTGATGGCCAATGGTGAAGTAACCGGCGCGTTACCGGGGCGGTTGATACGCGGCGGCCAGTCTATTTAAAGCGAAGCTCAAGCAATCCCAACACGCCATTCCCGCGAACTCGGGGAATCCAGTGACTTTAAGTCTGAACGACACTGGATCCCCGCCTTCGCGGGAATGACGATACAAACAAAGGCCAAATGGATTCCCGCCTTCGCGGGAATGACAAATCTATACGTTGCCGACTGAGAACTCGCTCCTAGCCTGCCGTTTCCGCATATATGCCTGAAAAGCCGTGCTGGTATTGGCTTTCAGGGCGACGCCTATTGCGCAGCAATAACCTGAATCTCAACCTTATATTCCAGCGCAGCGAGCTTTGCTTCCACCGTCGCGCGTGCCGGGCAATGGCCCGCGGGCACCCAGGTCTCCCACACAGCATTGAGCGCCGGAAAATCCGCCATGCTCGGCAGGAAAATCGTCGCGGATAAAATTTTTGTTTTATCGCTGCCGACTTCAGCGAGTAGCGAATCGATCTGCGCCAGCACTTGTTTCGCTTGGCCGGTAATATCTTGCTTGCCGTCCGCCGCGACCTGGCCGGCGAGATAAATCGTGCCGTTGTGGACGACTATTTCAGACAGGCGTTTGCCGATGTGATAACGTTGAATCATTTCCTTTGCCCTCAGTCAAATCGCGTAGTTTAGCCGAGTTAACAAGTTTCTGAATAATCGCATATGAAGATCATCGTGTTAGGCGCGGGTGTCGTCGGCACGACTTCCGCCTGGTATTTGAGTAAAGCCGGTCACGAGGTCACCGTGGTGGACCGGCAACCCGGCGCAGGATTAGAAACGAGCTTCGCTAACGGCGGGCAAATTTCCGCGAGCCATGCGGTGCCGTGGGCCAACCCCGGTGCGCCGCTGAAAATTTTGCGCTGGCTCGGCAAAGAAGACGCGCCGCTACTGTTTCGCCTGCGTGCCGATTGGCAACAAATTCGCTGGGGCTTGCAGTTCCTGCGCGAGTGTACGCCGGGACGGACGCGACAGAATATTCGCTCCCTGGTCACGCTAGGCATTTACAGCCGCGACCAATTGCGCGCGCTGCGCGCGGAAACAAATATTCATTACGATCATCTCGAGCGTGGCATTCTGCATTTTTTTACCGACCACGAAGAATTTGCAGCGGGCGTAAAAGCATCGCACACGATGAATCAATTCGGCTTAAAAATCGACGCGCTAACGGTGAAGCAATGCATCGAATTGGAACCCGCGCTCGCCCCGGCCGAAAGCAAACTTGCCGGCGGAACCTATAGTGCGTCCGATGAATCAGGCGATGCGCAACTCTTCACCGAACGCCTCGCGGCATTGGCAGAAACTCGCGGCGTTACATTTCGTTATCACACGCAAGTGATCGATCTCGCGCGCACCAACGATCGCGTCACCGGCGTAATGGTGCGCGATGGC
>JANMJR010000227.1:0-2943 GCA_031371465.1 Pseudomonadota bacterium | reverse complement strand
TCGACACCGCTGATTTGGACGTGGGAGGCGACGCCGAGGATGCGCGAACGCAGTTCTTTTTGGAAACCGTTCATCACCGACAGCACCGTGATCAAGGCCGCGACGCCGAGCGCGATGCCGAGCATGGAAATCAGCGAGATGAAGGAAATAAAATGATTGCGTCGTTTCGCGCGGGTGTAGCGTAAGCCAACGAAAAGTTCAAAGGGTTGCAAGCGTGTTCATTCTTCTTTAAAGATGTGATTTTGCCACAATGCGACGCCGGCGTCGTGAGCGGCGATGATAGAATCGCTTCGACATGCAATTTGATTTCCTCGTTCCCGGTTTGTTCGACGCCCCACGTTCCCGTAGGATTAGCGACGCCGCGCCAGCATTGGCAAAACTCATTGCGCGCGGCGCCACCACGACGGAACTCGCCGCTTCAATGGAAGCGTGGCTGGCGCGGCGAATGGGCTCGGTCGCCGATCACGCAGACTTTCCCTTCGCGGCGGTGGCGTCCCGCGCTGAATCGATTGCCGACGCAAGTGCGAAATATTGGTTGCGCGCCGATCCGGTCCATCTATCGGTAAATCGCGATCGAGTCGTGTTGCTCGACGCCAGTCAACTCGATATAACGATTGCGGAATCCACTGCGCTCATAGCGGCGCTGCAAGCACATTTCAAAAGCGATGGCCTGAATTGTTATGGCCCGCATCCGCAGCGTTGGTATATCACGAGCGATAGCCCAATCGCGCTTCGCACCCAGCCCGTTAGCGCCGTGCGCGGGCGCAGTATCGCCGATCATTGGTTTGCCGGCGCCGATCGCGCGCTTTGGCAAGCGCGCCTCAGCGAAATGCAAATGCTGCTCCACGCCCACCCGGTGAACGAGGTGCGCGAAGCGGCGGACCAGTTGCCGATCAATGGCGTTTGGCTATGGGGCGCGGGCGAGTTGCCCTCCGGCGGCAAGAATATCTATTCGCGGATTATCGCGAGCGATGTGCTTTCGGCCGGTTTCGCGTCGTTGAGCGCAACGCGGCGTATTGAGAGTAGTCAATTCCGTTGGGCTGACCTTTTTCCTGCCGAGACGGGTAACACGCTAGTCGTCATCGACTCACTCGCCGCGCTAGCCGCCTACGGTGAATGGGACGCTTGGCGCGAAGCGCTGGTAACGCTTGATCAAGCGTGGTTCGCACCCGCGCTATCGGCGTTGAAAAATGGCAAGTTGAACGCCATAACAATTTATGATTCGGGCGCAACAACAAAAACTACGCGTATCGATCTATTCAAACTCTGGCGCCGTTCTTCACACTAAAAAAATGCCCACAATTATTCAACGCGCCTACATGCAAACTGACGCCGACCGGCTCATCGCCGCCGGCATCCATCCCGTCTTGGCGAGGGTGTATGCCGCCCGCGGCATCACCGCGCCGACGCAACTCGACAACAAGCTCGACCAACTATTAGCGTTTTCAGACATGCGCAACGCTGTTGCAGCCGCAACGCTGCTGGCTGATGCCATCGCCGCCAAGCGCAAGCTCATGATCGTCGCCGACTACGATTGCGACGGCGCAACGGCCTGCGCCATCGGCGTGCGCGGCTTGCGCGCATTCGGCGCGCGCATCGACTATCTGGTGCCGAATCGCTTCGAGTATGGTTACGGTTTAACGCCGGAAATCGTCCGCCTCGCTCACGAGAGTAAGCCTGACATTTTAATCACCGTCGACAACGGCATCGCCAGCGTCGATGGCGTGGCGCAAGCCAAGCGACTGGGTATGCAAGTGCTTATCACCGATCACCATTTACCCGCTGATACGTTGCCCGATGCGGACTGCATCGTTAATCCGAACCAAGTGGGCTGCGGCTTTGCGAGCAAATCCATCGCCGGCGTCGGTGTGATGTTTTACGTGCTAATGGCGCTGCGCGCCGAGCTCCGAGCCCGCGGGCATTTCAACGGAACAGCCGAACCCAACTTGGCTGCGCTGTTGGACATCGTCGCCCTCGGCACCGTGGCCGACGTGGTCAAGCTGGACGACAACAACCGCCGTTTCGTCGATCAAGGTATTCGCCGTATTCGTGCCGGGCAAACCTGCGCGGGAATCAAAGCGCTGTATCGCGTCGCCGGCCGTGAGCCGCGCAAAGCGTCGACCTATGATTTAGGTTTCGTCCTCGGCCCGCGGCTGAACGCGGCGGGCCGGCTGGAAGACATGTCGCTGGGCATCGAATGCCTCGTCACGGACGACGAAAATAAAGCCGCGCAACTCGCGCAACAACTCGATGCGCTGAACAAAGAACGCCGCGAACTACAAGCCGATATGCAAGCAAGCGCCCTCGCCGGGCTGGAACGTTTTGACCCACGGGATCGCGTCAGCCTGTGCGTATTTGATCCTGAATGGCATCAAGGTATTGTCGGCCTTCTCGCCGGACGATTGAAAGACAAGTTCCACCGCCCCGCCATCGCCTTCGCGCGCGGCAACAATGGCGAATTAAAAGGCTCGGGCCGCGCGATTTCTGCCCTACACCTGCGCGACGCGCTCGATCTCATCGCCAAGCAATCGCCCGCACTGATCAGCAAATTCGGTGGCCACGCCGCTGCCGCCGGGCTAAGCATCCGCGAAGAATCCTTCGCCGATTTTGCCGAACAATTCGAAGCCACCGTCGCAAATCTTTTGTCCCCCGCCGATCTTGAACAAGTGATCGAAAACGATGGCGAGTTAGAGGCGAGCGAAATGAAACTCCCGCTCGCTAGAGAGCTTGCCGGCCAAGTTTGGGGACAAGGTTTTCCGGCGCCGTTGTTTCAAGGCATTTTTAACGTGGCCAATCAACGCATCGTCGCGGAGAAACATTTAAAACTCAAACTCACCCAAGGCAATCACGAGTTCGACGCGATCTATTTTTCTCACACCGAGCCGATGCCGAAAACCGTGCTGTGTATTTATCGACTCGCCATCAATGAATATCTGGGCTTGG
>JANMJR010000520.1:0-7718 GCA_031371465.1 Pseudomonadota bacterium | reverse complement strand
TTGCACTATCTCTCGTCGGGTAGTGTCGCCACCGCGGCATCCGGTCAGGTCGAGGCTACCATCGCCTAACGCCATGTGTGGACTGTGCGGGATTTTCCAAGGCGGTAATCACTGGACGGACGGGTCGGCCGTGCTTGCACCTGAGATCCAGCGAACGCGCCGCCATGATCGTCTGCATCGCGTCGCGATTACCAACAAGGTACTAAAGTTCTATGGCCTAAAGCTGGCCGACTGGCACGGCAGTACCTACGTTCTGAGCGGCCCGACCGGACAAAGCCAAATCATCGACAATATCGCCGCGCTGTGGCCGGCCGCCGAGTCGATGCGCAAACGCCCCCTCGATCCGTTGGACGATAAACTCATAGCGGCGCTCGAGCGAAGCTAAGGTTCACAACCCAGCCATGGCCAATTACGCAGAACTCATCCCCGTCAACGTCATCACCGGTTTCCTCGGCAGCGGTAAGACCACGCTATTGCAGCGCCTGTTGCGGTCGCCGAACATGGCGCGCACCGCCGTCCTCATCAACGAGTTTGGTGAGGTCGGGCTGGATCATCTACTCGTGCAGCCGGTCGACGAGTCCGTGGTGTTGCTGCAAAGCGGTTGTATCTGCTGCACCATACGCGACGACCTCAACACGTCCTTGCGAGACTTGCTGAGCAAACGTCAGCGCAAACAGGTTCCGCAATTCGATCGCGTGGTCATCGAGACCACCGGACTTGCCGATCCGGCGCCGATACTCTATACGCTGTTCGCAGAACCCGTGCTAAGGCATCATTTCAGGCTGGGCACTGTGATCACCACGGTGGATGCGGTCAACGCCGAGCGCCACGTGACCGGTAACATCGAGGGCGTCAAGCAAGTCGCGCTAGCCGATCATTTGGTTCTGACCAAGACCGATATCGCCGACCCGGCGGCCGTGGCGCAAGCGCGCCGCATCCTCGCGCGGATCAATCCGTCGGCGCGTAAATTCGACGCTTGCACCGATCCCATCGACGCCCTTATCCTGCTCGAAAGCGATCCCTACGATCCGGCCACCAAGAGCGCAGCGGTGCAAGAATGGTTTAAGGACGAATCGTTGCGCGACGGCGGAATCGATAAGCAACATCAGCACCCACCCCATCACGACTCGCGCCACGATCAACAGATCGCCAGTTTCAGTCTGAGTTTCGACGGCGCCCTTGACTGGACCGCTTTCGGCATATGGCTCACCATGTTGCTGAACCGGCATGGAGAAAACGTGTTGCGCGTGAAAGGTATCCTCAACGTCAGGGACATGGACGTGCCCATCGTGATCAACGGCGTGCAGCACTTGGTCCATCCACCCGCGCACCTAAACGCGTGGCCGAGCCCGGACCGTCGTTCGCACCTGGTATTCATTACGCGCGGCATGGATCAAGCCCGCTTGCGGCGCTCGCTCGCGGCGTTCAATCGGCTTTCGGTCGAAGCGGTCGCGGCGTAGGAGCATAGCCAGGTGACTCGAATCAAACCACCCGTGGCAAACGCCCGTCTGGCTCCCGATCAATACGCGCGCAATTTCGCCGACTCTCATCCGCCGCTCACCCCGAACGAAGCGTTGATCGAGAGCGATCGCTGCTATTTCTGTTACGACGCACCGTGTATTACGGCGTGTCCGACCGGTATCGACATTCCCAGTTTCATCCGCAAAATCGCGACCGGCAACCTCAAGGGTTCCGGCCACGATATTCTGAAACAGAACATCATGGGCGCGGTGTGCGCGCGGGTCTGCCCCACCGAGGTGCTGTGCGAAGGCGCCTGTGTGCGCAATACGCACGAACATAAGCCGGTCGCCATCGGCGCGCTACAACGCCATGCGACCGATTGGCTATTCGCCAACAACGTTCAACTGTTCCAAGGCGGCAGCGCCACCGGCAAACGGGTGGCGGTGGTGGGCGGCGGCCCAGCGGGGCTTTCCTGCGCCCATCGGCTCGCGCTGTTGGGGCACAGCGTCGTGGTCTACGAGGCACGCGACAAACTGGGCGGTCTGAACGAGTACGGCATCGCGGCCTACAAAGTGAAGGACAACATCGCGCAGCGTGAAGTCGCCTACTTGCTCGATATCGGCGGCATCGAAGTGCGCGCTAATCGAACCCTAGGCCGCGACTTTAAGCTAAGCGAACTGCGTACCAATTACGATGCCGTGTTTTTGGGATTAGGTCTTACGGGCGTTAATACGTTGAGACTGGAGAAACAGCAGGTGAGCGGCGTGCACGATGCGGTTGCGTACATCGCGCAAATTCGACAAGCGCAAGACCTATCCCAGCTTGCAGTCGGCCGTCGCGTGGTCGTGATCGGCGGCGGTATGACGGCGATCGACATTGCGAGCCAGATCAAACGCCTCGGCGCCGAGGATGTCACCATCGTCTACCGGCGCGGCGCCGAGCATATGGGAGCCAGCGTCAAGGAACAGGCTTGGGCGCAAACCAGCGGCGTGACGATCAAGACTTGGGCCAAGCCGTCGCGCTTGGCGGTGCACAACGGCGTGCTAGCGGGTGTCGAATTTGAGTACACACGGGTGGACGAAAATGGGCAGCTCGGCGCCACTGGGGAAACCTTCACACTAGGCGCGGACATGCTGTTCAAGGCCATCGGCCAAACGTTCGTGAAGAGCGCGCTGGAAGGCGGCGTCGATTTGTTGGAGTTGAAAGATGGCAGGCTTGCCGTCGATACGGATCGCAAAACCTCGCTCGCCAATGTCTGGGCGGGCGGAGACTGCGTGGCCGGTGGTCAAGACCTAACCGTGGTGGCGGTCGAAGACGGCAAGCGCGCCGCCGATGGAATCGATCGCGCCTTGCGAAAGTCCCCATGAGCAGGAGAAACGCCGATGGCTGACTTGACCAGTAATTTTCTCGGCATTGCATCGCCGAATCCGTTTTGGCTTGCCTCCGCGCCGCCCACGGACAAGCAATACAACATCAATCGCGCTTTCGAAGCCGGCTGGGGCGGCGTGGTGTGGAAGACCCTCGGTGAAGACCCGCCGATCGTCAACGTCAACGGTCCGCGCTACGGCGCGCTGCTCGGTACGGCACGCAATCTGATCGGCTTCAATAATATCGAACTGATCACCGACCGCCCGCTGGCGCTGAATCTGCGCGAGATCCGTCAGGTCAAGCGCGACTGGCCCGAGCGCGCGCTGGTGGTGTCGCTGATGGTGCCCTGCACCGAGGAATCCTGGAAGCGCATCATCCCCATGGTCGAAGATACGGGCGCGGATGGCATCGAGCTTAACTTCGGTTGCCCGCACGGCATGTCGGAGCGCGGCATGGGCTCGGCGGTGGGGCAGGTACCGGAATACGTCGAGATGGTCACGCGGTGGTGCAAGCAATATTCCCGCTTGCCGGTGATGCCTAAGTTGACCCCTAATGTGACCGACATTCTGGCGCCGGCGCGCGCCGCGAAGCGAGGCGGCGCCGATGCGGTGTCGCTGATCAACACCATCAGCGCCATCATGGGCGTGGATTTGGACACGATGGCGCCGAGTCCCCATGTGGACGGCAAGGCCGCCCATGGCGGCTATTGCGGCCCGGCGGTCAAGCCCATCGCATTGCGCATGGTGGGCGAGGTCGCGCGCGATTCGACCTGCAGCGGCATGGCCATCTCGGGCATAGGCGGCATCTCGAATTGGCGCGACGCCGCCGAGTTCATGGCGCTCGGCGCCGGCAACGTCCAGGTGTGCACGGCGGCGATGGTGTTCGGTTTTAAGATCGTGGCGGAGATGATCGACGGCCTGAGCAATTGGATGGACGCCAAGGGCTACAACAAGCTCACGGATTTCGTCGGCAAGGCGGCGCCGAATTTTGTCGATTGGCAGCAGCTAAACCTCAACGAGACCGTCAAGGCGCGCATCAACCAAGACTCGTGCATCCAGTGCGGTCGCTGTCATATCGCCTGCGAGGATACCGCCCATCAAGCCATCACCAAGGAGAAAGAGGGGCGGCGTTATTTCGAAGTCATCGATAGCGAATGCGTGGGCTGCAATCTGTGCGTTAACGTTTGCCCCGTGGAGAATTGCATCACCATGGAAACCCTGGCGATCGGGGCGATCGACCCGCGCACCGGCCAGCTGGTAAAAAGCTATGCCAATTGGACCACCCATCCGAACAACCCAAATTCGCGGATCAGCGCAGGAGAACTGAAATGACGAAAACGCTCATCAAGAACGGCCGGATAGTCACGGCGGTGGACGATTACAGCGCCGATATTCTAGTGGTTGACGGCCGTATCGAAACCATAGGCAAAAGCATTGCCGTCGGCGCAGATGTGGAAGTGCATGATGCAAACGGGCTGCTGGTGTTACCGGGGGGTGTCGATGTGCACACCCATCTGGATTGGGAATTCGGCCCGGTGCATACCGTTGACACCTTCGGCACAGGAACCAAGGCCGCGGCTTTCGGCGGCACCACGACGCTAATCGATTTTTGCAATCAAGATCGCGGATCGAGTCCTTTGGTCGGGCTGGAAGGCTGGCATAAGCGTCGCACTAGTGCGTGCGTGGATGTCGGCGCCCATATGATCATGCTTGACGTGAACGAGCAAAGTTTGCTCGACATGAAGACGCTGATCAATCGCGAAGGCGTGACCAGCTTCAAGCTGTTTATGGCCTATCCGGGCGTGTTGATGCTCGATGACGGATCGATCTTCAAGGCCATGCGCGTGGCGGGCGCCAACGGCGCCATGACCTGCATCCATGCGGAAAATGGCGAAGTGATTTCCGTGTTGGTGCAGGAAGCGGTCGCGCAAGGTCTGCGTGCGCCCAAGTATCACGCGACCACCCGTCCATCGATACTCGAAGGCGAGGCCACCCATCGCGCTATTCGCCTGGCGGAACTGGCCGGCACGCCACTTTATATTGTGCATCTGTCCGCCGGCGAGGCGCTTAGCGCTGTGACCGAGGCGCGCGATCGCGGCGTGCCGGTGCACGCGGAAACTTGCCCCCATTATCTTTTCTTGACGGCCCAGGATTATGAGCGCCCGGAATTCGAGGGCGCAAAATACGTGATGACGCCGCCGCTGCGCGATCATCATCACCAACACCAACTCTGGCGCGGACTCAAGACCGACGACTTGCAAGTGGTGTCCACTGACCATTGCCCATTCTGCTTCAACGAGCAGCCTTACGGAATGAAGTACTCTAAACAACAGGGCATAGGTGACTTCAGCAAAATCCCGAACGGCGCGCCGGGCGTGGAAACCCGGCTGCCGTTGATCTTCGACGGCGCTGTCGGCAAGCAAGGCATGTCGATCAACCGTTTCGTCGAGATCACTTCCACGGCGCCGGCCAAGCTCTTCGGCATCTTCCCGAAGAAGGGCACGATCGCAGTGGGTTCCGATGGCGATATCGTATTGTTCGACCCGAAGGAGCAATGGACCATCAGCGCCGCTGCCCATCACAGCCGCGTTGACTATACCTTGTTCGAGGGCCGCGGCGTCACCGGCCGAGTGAAGAAAGTCTTCCTGCGCGGTCAATGCATTGTCGATGGCCAGAACTGGCACGGACGCGAAGGCATGGGCGAATTTTTGAAGCGCGGCGAAAGCGGGCGGATTTAGAGCCGCAGGCGAACAGGTGGCTCGACGTCGAAGAATTGTTCATCTCCAGCGCCGCCGTCGCGCCACATAAAAACCGCGAAGGCGGCCGGCCCATCAAGCACCGTCATGCCGTGATGCCAAACGCCGGGGCCGTAGGTGACGCCCTGATCGCCACGCGCGATAAAGGCGCGCAACTTGGCGGGCTCCGGTTGATCGCCGGGCGGGGCGACGATAATCAGATAGCGCGCGACATCCAGCGGGACAAAGGTCTGTGAAGAAAATTCGTGCCGCTCAAGGATGCTAATGTCCAAGGCGTTGGCGCCATGGGGCGCGAGTCGCCACAGCGAAAGACTGGGCCGCGCATGGGCGCGATAATTGTCCAACGCCCCATCGAAATAGACACGTTCGAAGGCGCGAGGCGTGTCCAACACCACGCCGAACGGCGCGAATGCCGCCACGGTCAAAGGTTCGGAAAAAATCTCCACGGGGTTTTGAATGTCGATCATTAACATGGAAATCTAATGACTTATTTGGTCGGCGGTCAAGGAATTCTTGTGCTCCGGGCAAAAACATAACCCTAGAAACCGCGGTTGGACGGGGTGGAGCGTGCGGTTATGGGGGTGGGGGCAAGGCGCGACGAGGCGCAATGGTTATTTGTAGAAGTCGTAACCTGATCTGACATGCAGTGCCAGATTGTGTCGAGAGTTTGGTTTTGGCGATGGCAAGCTATACCTTTTCCGAAGGCGGCAGAGGCCACTTTCTGCCGTTCAATCACCGAGAAAAGCGGACGTTGACGCAGCATAAATTTAGGGCGGTCGAAATTATCGACGCAACAGCTATTGTGGGTTCGCCCAAACAAGTAACGTGCGCACAGGGGCCCCACGTGGCGTGACGATTGACGATCTCTGAACATCTCGCCACACTGTCAAAATGCAATTCAAGGACCCTCTGAATAATCCACAATATCTCGTTTTAATCGAAGCGCCCGCGGAGGTTCCATAGCTGCTCCTCAGGCATGATGTTAACAAGGAACGCGTGACATGACACACGTGATTCATCGTAACGCTCGGCAAGAGTATCCGTTCGCGGTGGCCGGTGACGGTGTTTACATTATTGACGCTGGTGGTAGGCGCTATCTTGATGCCTCGGGCAGCGCCGCGGTGTCTTGTCTCGGTTACTCCGATAGGGAAGTCATTGCGGCGCTAAAAGCACAACTGGACAAGCTCTGCTTTGTGCACTCGTCTTTCTTTACGACCGAACCTATGGAGGCGCTGGCTGAAGATCTAGTGTCCGATGCCCCTGGCGGACTGGCACATGTCTATTTTGTGTGTGGCGGTTCGGAAGCAATCGAAGCAGCACTGAAGCTTGCGCGCCAGTACTTTGTGGAACTAGGTGAGCCGCAGCGTACTACTTTCATCGCGCGCAAGCCGAGCTATCACGGCGACACGCTGGGCGCCGTCTCGGCTGGCTACCGCCAGGCGAATCGAGAAAAGTTTGGGCCACTAATGTTCGAAGGAGCTTACGTATCGAGTTGCTACGCCTATCGCGAGACGCGGCCCCAGGAAAGCGATGCAGCTTATGCGGCACGGCTTGGTGCCGAGCTCGAAGCGGAAATCCAGCGGATCGGTTCCGAGAAAGTCATTGCGTTCATCGCTGAAACTGTTTCCGGATCGTCCCTCGGCGCGGTTCCTCCTGTGCCTGGCTACTTCAAGCGCGCGCGCGAGATCTGCGATAAATATGGAATTCTGCTAATCCTCGATGAAATCATGTGCGGCATGGGCCGCTGCGGGACGCGCTACACCTATTCTCAGGAAGGCATTGCGCCGGACATCCTGACGATTGCGAAGGGCTTAGGCGCAGGCTATCAACCGATTGGGGCAACTCTCTGCAGCGATCGCGTCTATCAACCCATCGTTAATGGTTCAGGTAGTTTCTCCCACGGCCAGACATACATCGGCCACGCCGCCGGCTGCGCAGCGGCGCTGGCCGTGCAACGGGCCGTTCGGGGTCGTGGACTCATCGATCGCGTCCGTCGACTCGCACCCGAACTAGAGGCGATGCTCCGAACGCGTTTCGGATCACATCCTCACGTCGGCGATATCCGCGGGCGTGGATTGTTGTTAGGCATTGAGTTCGTTGCGGATCGCGCAACCAAAGAACCGTTCGACGCCAA
>JANMJR010000364.1:0-2781 GCA_031371465.1 Pseudomonadota bacterium | reverse complement strand
AGTAAAGAAAATTTTCGCATGCGCATAGTCAGGCGAGACGTCAACGCTCTGAATCGTAATCAAGCTGACGCGCGGATCTTTTATTTCCGTACGAATCACCTGCGCGAGATCGCGCTGCATTTGATCGGCGATGCGACTGGTGCGGGAGAATGACTTCACTGATAAGAACAAAGGATGAAGGCGGAAGGATGAAGGATGAAATACTGCGCGGCTTTTTTCATCCTTCATCCCTCATCCTTCATCCTTTTCCTTTATAGCGTTCTTGCAACTTCGACGGTTTCAAACGCTTCAAGCTGATCACCCACCTGAATTTCGTCGTAACCCTTCAGCGATAGGCCGCATTCGAAGCCACTTTTTACCTCACGCACATCGTCTTTGAAGCGCTTCAGCGAATCCAATTCGCCGGTGTGAATGACCACGGAATCCCGCAGCAGGCGAATCTGCGAGCCGCGCCGCACCAAACCTTCGAGCACGTAACAACCGGCGACCGAGCCAATTCGCGAAATGCGGTAGACCTGGCGAATTTCCACCAGACCGAGGATGTTTTCTTTCTTGTCCGGGGAGAGCATGCCGGACATCGCCGCCTTCACTTCATCGACGGCTTCGTAAATGATGTTGTAGTAGCGAATGTCGACGCCACTGGCCTGCGCTAATTTTCGCGCCGAGTTATCGGCGCGCGCGTTAAAACCGATGATCACGGCTTTTGACGCCAGCGCGAGGTTGACATCCGATTCGGTAATCGCGCCCAAGCCGGTGTGCAAGATGTTGACCTTGACCTCGCCCGTAGACAGCTTGCCCAGGGCATAGGCCAATCCTTCGTAGGAGCCTTGCACGTCGGCTTTGATAATGAGCGCCAGGGTCTTGACTTCGCCTTCGCCGATGTTGCTGAACATGTCTTCGAGCTTACCGGCTTGTTGCTTGGCCAATTTTACATCGCGATACTTGCCCTGGCGGAACAGCGCGATCTCGCGCGCTTTGCGCTCGTCGAGCATGACCAACGCCTCGGCGCCGGCGGCGGGAACATCCGACAGACCTTGAATCTCAACCGGGATCGACGGCCCCGCTTGTTGGATGGTGTGTCCCGCTTCATCGAGCATGGCGCGCACGCGACCGAATACCGAACCGGCGAGCAACACGTCACCACGCTTTAACGTGCCGGACTGCACCAACACCGTCGCCACCGCGCCGCGACCTTTGTCCAAACGCGATTCAATGACAATGCCGCGCGCCGGCGCATCTTTCACCGCCTTCAATTCCAATACTTCGGCTTGCAACAAAATACGTTCCAGCAATTCATCGATGCCCTGCCCGCTCTTTGCGGATACCGGTACGAACTGCGCCTCGCCGCCGTATTCTTCCGGCAACACACCGTGCGCAACGAGCTCTTGTTTGATGCGTTCGATATTGGCTTCCGGCTTATCGATCTTATTCATCGCCACGACTAACGGCACGTTAGCGGCTTTCGCGTGATGAATCGCCTCAATAGTTTGCGGCATCACGCCGTCATCGGCGGCTACCACGAGAATCACGATGTCGGTGACTTTCGAGCCACGTGCGCGCATCGCGGTGAACGCTTCATGGCCCGGGGTATCGAGAAAGGTGATCATACCGCGCGGGGTTTCCACATGGTAGGCGCCGATGTGCTGGGTAATTCCGCCGGCTTCGCCGCTAGCCACACGGGTGCGGCGGATATAGTCCAACAGCGACGTTTTACCGTGATCGACGTGACCCATCACCGTTACCACCGGCGCGCGCGTTTCGGCGATTCCTTCAACGACGGCGGTCAATCCCGTTTCCGCCAACAGAGAATCGGGGTCGTCTAACTTCGCAGCCTTGGCGATATGGCCCATTTCCTCGACGATAATCATCGCCGTCTCTTGATCGAGCACTTGATTAATGGTCACCATGCTACCCATTTTCATTAAGACCTTGATGACCTCGGCGGCTTTAATGGCCATTTTCTGCGCCAGATTCGCTACCGTGATGGTCTCGGGAACGAGCACTTCGTACACGATGGGTTCCGTCGGCAACTGGAATTGTTGCGTCGATTCCACCACCGGCTGCTGCTGCTGCTTCGTCGCCTTCGTCTTGTGGCCGCGCCAGCCCGTGGTCGTTGGGCGCGAATCGCCGCGACCTTTGTTCAACCCGCGCTTTTTCGCCGCTTCATCGACGTAGGTAACACTGGGTGTCTTGGCTTTTTTCGCGGCCTTCTTATCGGCCTTGTCTTCAGGTTTAACCTGTGGTTTGTGCAGCGTACTGTCCGGACTTGCAGCCGGTGTTATGGCCTTGGCCGCAGGCTCCGCAGCCGTTGGCGATTTCGCTTCTATGGGCTTCGCCGACTCAACCGGCAACGCTTCGACCGCGACCGGTTCGACCACGACGGGAGCGGGTGATTCATCTGGTTTCGTCTTGGCGCTGCGTTTCTTTTTCGCTGCGACGTCTTCCGCCTGGCGCTCTCTGAGTTCCGCTTGCTTACGCGCTTCGGTTTCCCGCAGAGCGCGCTCTCCCGCATCGACGATCACGATCGGCGCGGCGGGTTTTATCTCGACGGCTTCCGGCGCCGCTACCGCCGCAGGCGCCGACGTCGGCGGCGGCGCAGATTCGTTCGCGTCGCGTTTAACCAACACACGTTTCTTGCGCACCTCGACTTGGATCGTCCGCGCCTTACCCATCGAATCGGATTTTTTAATTTCCGATGTCTGCTTGCGGGTCAGGGTGATCTTGGTCTTCGCCTCTTTGCTGCCGTGGGACTCGCGCAAATAATCCAACAGCAACGCCTTG
>JANMJR010000398.1:0-7916 GCA_031371465.1 Pseudomonadota bacterium | reverse complement strand
TTGCAGCGTCAATCCGGTGATTTCCGACAGGCGCAAACCGGATGAATAGGCCAACTCCAAAATCGCCTTGTCGCGTATCGCCAGCGCATCATCGGCGGGCACGTTCATCAGCCGCGCGGCCTCATCGGGCGAGAGCGCTTGAGGCAAGCGCTTCGCGCTCTTCGGCGCGCGAATACCGACGCAGGGATTATTTTTGAAGCCGTGATTTTGCAGCAGATAACCAAAGAAGCCGCGCCAAGCGGAAAGCATGCGCGCCAAACTGCGACCGCCCAGGCCCTTGCCATGCAGCGTGGCAATGAAGCGCCGAATGTCGTGAATCTGCAATGTCTGAAGCGGCCGCGCTTTGGTTATTTCAAACAAGACGTCGATATCGCGGCCGTAGTGCTGGCAAGTCAGGACAGAGAGGCGCCGCTCATGGGCCAAATAAGCAAAATAGCCAGCGCGCCAATCCGCGGGCGTCGGCATTTCAGGCCTTGTTCAGCGCCCGCATCAACGCGACGCTGGTGAGTTCCGATAATCGGTGCAAATAGAGCGTGCCCATTTCCGGATAAAACCGTGCGGCGTCTTCCGAAGCCAGGACGAGCAGACCGAACACCTCGTCGCGCTTGAGCGGAATCAACGCGAAGGAACGCAAATGCGCCGCGGCTTCGCCAAACCAGTGATCCACTTCGTAAACCGCGTGTTGCCCGCAATAGGGCGCCGTCATAGCGGCGGTGAACTGCTTGATTTCCTGGCTGATTTCGGTAAATTCCACGCGGTTTAGCAACGCCGCGGATTGCGGCCAGAGGCGCATGGTGACGTGCGGCACGTTGAACTGCTCCTCCAGGCTGGCGCAAATCATATCGATGACCGATTCGGGATCGTATTCGCCGAGCAGGGCGACGGCCAGGTGATGAATTTTCTCGCTCAGCTTATCGTTTTCTTCGCCGTATTGAATGAGTTCGGAGAGCTTAGCTTCGAGAATTTTATTCTTCTCGCGCAGCGTCAATATCTGCCGCTCGCTGATGGAAATCGCGCGACCGCCATGGGGATGGGGTAACTGGATTTCCGCTAAAATTGGTGCGTAGTCTTCAAAAAAATTGGGGTTGTCACGAAGAAACGTGGCGACCTGTTCCGCGTTAAGTAGCATGGATTGTCCTGAATTTTATAGTTCGATTTCGCCGCGAAAAACCGTCTCGGCCGGTCCCGTCATCATAACCGGCATGCCTTCGCCCTGCCACTCGATGACGAGTTGCCCGCCGTGGGTATGGACGGCGACGCGGTTATCGAGCAATCCTAGCGCAATGCCCGCCACCACCGCCGCGCAGGCGCCGCTGCCGCAGGCCAAGGTTTCCCCCGCACCGCGCTCCCAGACACGTAACTTAATCTCACCGCGATTAACGATTTGCATGTAGCCCGCATTCACACGGGCGGGAAAATCGGGGTGCTGTTCAATCAAAGGGCCTTGCGTGAGCACTGGCGCGGCGTCGACATCGCCGACCACCTGCACCGCGTGAGGATTGCCCATGGAAAGCGCGCTGATGTTGATTTTCACGCTGCCGACATCGAGCTCGTAGCGCGGGCTGCGTTCAGCGCGACGAAACGGAATATCACCGGGCACAAAACGCGGCGCGCCCATGTCCACCGTGACCTCGCCGTTTGCATTCAGACGCGGCGCGATAACGCCGCTCATGGTTTCAACGCGAATTTCGTCCTTGGTTGTGAGCCCTTGATCGCGAACGAAGTGCACGAAACAGCGTGCGCCGTTGCCACATTGCTCGACCTCGCCGCCGTCAGCGTTGAAAATGCGATAACGAAAATCCACATTGGGCTGGGCGGCGGATTCGACCAATAAAATCTGATCACAGCCGACACCGCGATGTCGATCGGCGAGGTAGCGTAATTGTTCGCGACTGAGTTGGATGGCTTGCGTCACGCCGTTGAGCACAACGAAATCATTGCCCAAGCCGTGCATTTTAGAAAACTTCAACCGCATCGAATGGTCGTCTTTGACATCAAACGATTATAACCAAGATTTACCAATGGCCTGGTTATTCGTCGTAAAAACTCGGCTCACCTTCCGGACGTGTCTTAAAGCGTTTGTGGGTCCACAGATATTGCTCCGGCATTTCTTCAATGCGCGCCTCGATAAAAGCGTTCATGCGGCGAGTGTCGGCCGCCACATCTTCGGTCGGAAAATCCGCCCACGCGGGATAAATTGTCACGTCGTAACCGCGGCCACCCGGCAGTTGCCGCGCGATCACCGGCAACACCAGTGCATCCGTCAATTTCGCGATGCGCGACAGGCCCGTGACGGTAGCCGCCGGGACACCAAAGAATGGCACGAACAGCGCGTCGCGGCGGCCGAAATCCAGATCCGGCAAGTAGTAAAACGAGGCGCCCTGACGCAATGCTTTCACCACCCCGCGCAATCCGTCCTGGCGTGAAAACAGCACGGATTGATTAAAGCGATTGCGGCCTTTGAGAAGCATGCGATTCAGCAAGTCGCTATTCTGCCGACTGTACACCGAGGCAACCGGCCGCTCGGCGCTGAGCCGCACACCGGCCCAATCCAACCCGGCGAAATGCGGTGCGAGCCAAATGATGGGACGCGTTTCGACGGCGCGCCAATGCTCCATGCCTTGTACATTAATCAGTCGATGGAAACGCCTATCCGAGGCCCACCACAGCAATCCTTGCTCGAGCACCACTTGGGAAAACGAGCGAAAGTGATCACGCGCGATGCGGCGCTGCTGTTGCGCCGATAACTCGGGAAAGCACAGGCTGAGGTTCTTCAACGCGACCCGCCGACGTGAGCGGCCGAGTAGGTAAAGCAGGTTGCCGAGCCCCCGGGCGAGCCACGCCAACCACGGCAGCGGCAGCCAATGCAGCAGCCAAGAAAGGCCAAGAACCAGACGCCCGCCGAATTCAGTCATGCCTCTAACAGACAATACAGAAGCGCCTCTCCAGGCATATACTGCCACGAGCCAGTATCCATAAGGGCAGCAGCCATGCGGGATATGAAAGCGATGAGGTTTCTCATGGGGGCGTGGCCGAATCCGGCGCGCGCGCGCCGGACGGTGCTTTGTAGCGGTTGTAACTCCACAGGTATTGGCTCGGACAGTTGCGGATTAAATCCTCCATGGCGCGGTTCATTTGGCGCGCCGCTGCCGCATCTTCATCGGCCAACGGTTCCAAAATCCTCGTAAAATGCAGTGAAAATCCTCGACCTTTGCTCAATCGTTCGGCGTACATGGTAATAATCGGTGCACCGGATCGTTGCTGCAAACGGCGAATCAGCGTCATGGTATAGGCGGGGCGATTGAAAAAGTCCGACCACACGCCATCGCCTGCGCCAGGCGCTTGATCGGGCAAAATGCCAAGCGCATCGCCGCGCTTCAACGCTTTTAGCAAGGTACGCACGCCTCCCACGCCGGTAGTCGCCAACTGCGCTTGATCGCGTTCGCGGCCGGCGCGCATGATGGGCTCAAGCCAGGACAATTTCGGCGGCCGGTAAAGAACGGTAATCGGAAATTGCGCCGCCAGGTAGCGGCCAATCAACTCAAAACTGCCTAAATGGGGTGTCAACATAATGAGGCCCTTCCCTTCGGTGTGAGCGGTTTGCACGTCCGGCCAGCCCTCCGTTAAGATGATCTTTGCAAGCAATTCATTGGTCGGACGCAGCCAAACAAACGGCAATTCGAGAATCGCCTTGCCGGATTCCGCCACATTGGCGCGGATCAGGACGTCAAGTTGCGCGGGATTTTCGGCGATCCGGCTGGTGGCCAGGTTTTCGCGTAGTCGTTTGCGATAACCCGGCGCCAGCACATAGGCGGCCCAACCCAGCCCAATGCCCAGCGCGTGAACAAAAGGTATAGGTAGACGGGCAAACAGCGAAACGAGGCAACTAATCATCCCAGCAATTTTTTTGAGTTCCAGCAAAAGTTTGCTAGGATTGTAGGTTGTCTGATAACTACTTAACCGATAGGCCGATCCCGACCATGAGCAATTACCTGTTTTCTTCCGAATCCGTTTCCGAAGGCCATCCCGATAAAGTCGCCGACCAAATTTCCGATGCGGTGTTGGACGCGATTCTAGCGCAAGACCCGCACGGCCGGGTAGCTTGCGAGACCTTGGTCTCAACAGGATTAGTGGTGATTTCCGGTGAGATTACCACCAAAGCCCACATTAACTATATGGAAATCGCGCGCGATACCGTGCGCCGCATCGGCTATACCGATTCCGACATCGGATTCGATTACAAATCCTGCTCGGTGTTAACGGCCGTGAATCGCCAATCTCCAGATATCGCCCAAGGCGTGAATGAAGGCGAGGGGTTGGATCTCGATCAGGGCGCGGGCGACCAGGGTCTGATGTTTGGTTATGCGTGCCGCGAAACCGCCTCCCTGATGCCGTTGCCGATTTATTACGCCCACCGGGTGATGCAGCGTCAGGCTGAAGTCCGCCGCGATGGTCGCTTGCCATGGCTGCGCCCCGATGCCAAAAGCCAGATCACAGTGCGCTACGTCGATGGCGTGCCGACGGAAATCGATACGGTGGTGGTATCCACCCAGCATAGCCCGGACGTATCCCACGCGCAGTTGTCGGAAGCCGTCATCGAAGAAATTATCAAACCGGTGTTGCCGAAGGAATTGCTCAAAGCCAATACCCGTTATTTGGTCAACCCGACCGGCCGCTTCGTCGTCGGCGGCCCGCACGGCGATTGCGGTTTGACCGGTCGTAAGATCATCGTCGACTCCTACGGCGGCGCAGCCCACCACGGTGGCGGCGCGTTCTCCGGAAAAGACCCGTCAAAAGTCGATCGCTCAGCGGCGTACGCGATGCGTTATGTTGCCAAGAACATCGTCTCGGCGGGGCTGGCAGATCGCTGTGAAGTCCAAGTGGCTTATGCGATCGGCGTAGCGAAGCCAGTTTCGGTGATGGTGAGCACTTACAGAACGGGCAAAATATCAGACGAGCGAATAATCGATTTAATACACAAACACTTCGATTTGCGGCCGAAAGGCATTATCCAAGCGCTGGATTTGCTGCGCCCGATTTACAGCAAAACCGCCGCATACGGACACTTTGGCCGCGAAGAGCCGGAATTTACCTGGGAATTGACCGATAAAGCGGATATACTTCGCGCCGAATCGGGTTTGAAAGGCGCGCGGCCGGTTTTAGCCGTCGCTTAAATTTTTTTGGGGGTAGCGCAACGCTATCCCCGTACGTCTACCTTGCTCTGAGGGGCGCTGCGACGGGGAAGTTTCAACACCTCGCCAGGCTCAGAGCTGCAAGGGTAAAGCTTCAACCGCGCTCATTCATTAACTTGAATGGAGATATGACCTGTGAACGCAATCCTCGAACAATCCAATAAAGACTACTTTGTTGCCGACATGAAGTTGGCCGACTGGGGTCGCAAAGAGATCAAAATCGCCGAGACCGAAATGCCCGGCCTGATGGCGATTCGCGAAGAGTTCGCCAAGGCCCAGCCGCTTAAAGGCGCGCGCATCACCGGGTCGCTGCACATGACCATCCAAACCGCCGTGTTGATCGAAACCTTGCAGGCCCTCGGCGCGCAAGTACGCTGGGCCTCGTGCAATATTTTCTCGACGCAAGATCACGCCGCCGCCGCCATCGCCGCGACGGGCACGCCGGTGTTCGCCTACAAAGGCGAAACCCTGGAAGAGTATTGGGACTACACCCATCGCATTTTCGAGTGGGCAGATGGTGGTTTTTCTAACATGATTTTGGATGACGGCGGCGACGCGACATTATTGCTGCACCTCGGCGCCCGCGCCGAAAAAGATGCATCGTTGATCGCTAAAGCCGGCAGCGAAGAAGAGAAATTTCTGTTCGCCGCGATCAAGAAAACCTTGGCCTCCAATCCCGATTGGTATTCCAAGCGCTTGGCCGCGATCAAAGGCGTGACCGAAGAAACCACCACCGGCGTGCATCGTTTGTATCAAATGCATAAGGAAGGCAAGCTCGCCTTCCCGGCCATCAACGTGAATGACAGCGTCACCAAATCGAAATTCGATAACCTCTATGGTTGCCGCGAATCTCTAGTCGACGGTATCAAGCGCGCGACCGACGTGATGATCGCCGGCAAAGTCGCCGTCGTCGCGGGCTATGGCGATGTGGGTAAAGGCTCGGCGCAAGCATTGCGCGCACTGTCTGCACAAGTGTGGGTCACGGAAATCGATCCGATCTGCGCGCTGCAAGCGGCGATGGAAGGCTATCGCGTCGTGACCATGGATTACGCCGCGGACAAAGCCGACATTTTCGTCACCGCCACCGGCAATTTCCACGTCATCACTCATGACCACATGGCAAGAATGAAAGACCAGGCCATCGTCTGCAACATCGGCCATTTCGACAACGAAATCGATGTCGCCGGTGTAGAAAAATATCAATGGGAAGAAATCAAACCGCAAGTCGACCACGTCATTTTCCCCGATGGCAAGCGCATCATCATGCTCGCCAAGGGCCGCTTGGTGAACTTGGGCTGCGGCACGGGCCATCCGAGCTATGTGATGAGTTCGTCCTTCGCGAATCAGACTATTGCCCAGATCGAATTATTTACGCAAACGGCTAAGTACCCGGTAGGCGTGTATGTTCTACCGAAGCACCTTGATGAAAAAGTCGCGCGCTTGCAACTGAAAAAACTCAATGCGCAGTTGACGGAACTGACCGATACCCAGGCGGCGTACATCAGCGTGCAGAAGCAAGGGCCATATAAAGCGGATCATTACCGCTACTAAGCTCGGGTGGATCAAGACGGTAAAGCGAACGTCGCATTTTCCGCCTTGGAATTTTCAACCATCCTTGCCTATGTCATCGCGAGCAACGCGAAGCAATCGCGATTTTCTGGCGCAAGAAATACGAGATTGCTTCGCGTTGCTCGCAATGACTCGGTTGGATGTATCTCACGCTTCGTTCTAAATGTACCCAACCAACATGACTGCTCCCCCACGCACATTTAGTTTTGAGTTTTTCCCCCCCAAAACCCCAGAAGGCGCGGAAAAACTCCGCGTCGTCCGCAAACAACTCGCGCAGTTGAATCCCGAATTCTTCTCGGTCACGTTCGGCGCCGGCGGCTCCACGCAAGACCGCACGCTGGAAACGGTTTTAGAAATCCAAGCCGATGGCTCAAACGCCGCGCCCCATCTATCTTGCATCGGCTCAACCGAAGAAAACATTCGCGCGATTCTGCAAAAATATCGCGACAGCGGCATCAAACACATCGTCGCGCTACGCGGTGATTTGCCGTCCGGCACCTACGGCGTCGGCGAATTTCGTTACGCCAACGAGTTGGTCGAATTCATTCGCCAAGAAACCGGCGATCTTTTTCAGATCGAGGTGGCCGCCTATCCGGAGTTCCATCCGCAAGCACGCTCCGCTCAGGAAAACTTGAAACATTTCAAACAAAAAGTTGATGCCGGCGCAAACGCGGCAATCACACAATATTTTTTCAACGCCGATGCCTACTTTAATTTCGTCGATGAATGCCAGGCGATGAAAATCGACATTCCCATCGTGCCGGGCATTATGCCGATCAATAATTTCAGCCAACTGGCGCGCTTTTCCGATGCCTGCGGCGCGGAGATTCCGCGTTGGATGCGCCTCAAGATGCAAAGCTATGGCGATGACACGGCGTCGATTCGCGCGTTCGGTTTGGATGTGATTTGCGCGCTGTGCGATAGGCTACTGTCGCAAGGTGCGCCGGGCTTGCATTTTTATACGCTGAATCAAGCCGGAACCACCAGCACGATTTGGCAGCGGCTCGGGCTTTAGATACCCCTGCTGCGAGGCGCATCCAGCTTGCCTCGTGGCAATGCATAGCCTGCAAGCCAATATCCAGGGGCTGGCCTACGGGGTGGCCTAAGGCCAGGGCCATAGGCATCTACAGGCCGTACTACTGGATTTCTGGTGAC
>JANMJR010000388.1:0-5982 GCA_031371465.1 Pseudomonadota bacterium | reverse complement strand
TCCCATCACTTGCTTAACACCAACGAAATTATTCTCATTCACCATACTCGGTGTGGCATGCTCGCCTTCACTGACGACCTCTTAAAAGCCGGCCTAGAAGGCGACCCCGCCGCCGAGAAATTGCTCGGCCAGGCAACGGCGCGCGAATTTACCAGTTGCAAGGCATCCGCCTCAACGCCGTCGGCGTTCCACGCATTCCGTGGGCCGATCGAGGCATTGGACGCGCCGCGCGATGCCAAGAACAGCGAACGGCTGGCCTGGGACGTCCGGCGCGGCATGTCCTCTATCCTGAACCACCCGTGGCTACCCACCTCAGGGCCCGACGCGGTCTCGGTGCGCGGATTCATCTATGACGTCGATACCGGCAAGCTCGATGAAGTGATCTATCCCGGACCCATGGGTTCATTTGTCTAACCCGTTGGCCGCACTATCGGCCACGCCTTCCGGTTGCGACTGAACGCTACGAGTGTGAATATGATAGGTAAATTTTGCGTCGCGCTGCTCAGTATCTTGCTCCCGCTGACAGCGGCAGCCCAAGAACCGAAGGTCTACACCATTGCCCGGTTCGCTTTCGAGAACGGTGGCGCTATGGAGAATATGCGCGTCGCCTACGACACCTATGGCGAGCTGAACACCGCTCGTGACAACGCGATCTTGGTCGAGCACGGCGCCAGCCAAGGTCGCAATGCCTACAAGATATTCATTGGCCCCGGCAAAGCATTCGATACCAGCAAATATTTCGTGATCACGGTGGACTCAATCGGCGGCGGTGCGTCGAGCAAGCCGGCTGATGGCTTGGGTGCTGCGTTTCCTGGGTACACGATTCGCGACATGGTGCGCGCGCAGCATGAGTTGCTCACGCAAGGTTTAGGACTACAGAGCCTAATTGCGGTCGGCGGTCCGTCCATGGGTTCGTTCCAGGCGCTGGAATGGGGCATCAACTACCCTGATTTTGCCAAGGGACTGCTTGCCATCGTTCCCAGCGCGCGCAGCGATCGTCATGTGCACGCGATTTTCGATACAGTGATCAACACCATCCAGCTTGATCCAAAGTGGAATAGCGGCAACTATGTCGAGAGTCCTGTCGACGGCATTGTCGCGGCGGGGATGATCTATTTTCCATGGCTATACAGCGATGAACATCTAAATACATTGGTCAACGATGACCAGTATCAAAAGGCATTGCGCGCATTCGGCGCCGGTTGGGCCAAGGTCTGGGATGCGCGCAGCTTGATCTACCGCTACCAAGCCACGCGCAACCACGATGTCGGGCAGCCCTTTGGCGGAGACACTATGCAGGCGCTTGGTAAGATCAAAGGCAAAATATTGATCATGCCGGGCATGACGGATCGCACGCTACCCTCTTATATGGCAAAAGAAATCCACCGCGGTGTGACGAATAGTATCTACGTTGAGATTCCATCCTCGCTTGGCCATATTGCCTGTTGCCCCGGCGCGGAGAATACGGCGGAATACGCATTCATAACAGATCAGATTAAACGCTTCCTCGCGGAGTTGGAAAAGGCAAACTGATCAACCTCGGAACGTTTAAAGGGAACGCAATGCGCTATTTATCAATTACTGTAGTCGTACTTCTGCTCGCACTTCCTGGGAAAATTGTTTCGGCGGACGGCTCATTGAACGCAAAACTGCTCGGTGCGTGGCGCCTGACACGTTACGTCGCCGAAAGTCCGAATGGCGATGCCATTTATCCCCTCGGGCCCGACGCAATCGGCTACATCATGTATACCACCGACGGTCATATGTCGGCCTCCGTGATGCGATCGACGCGCTCCAAATTTGCTTCGAGCGATATGATGGGCGGTACGGCGGAGGAGTTTGCGACGGCGGCAGCGGGCTACCTCTCCTATGCGGGGACGTTCGAGGTCGACGAAGCCAATGGTGTCGTCGTCCATCACATCAAAACCGCGCTAATACCAAACTGGGTCGGTATTGATTTTAAGCGCAAGGTGATTCTCGACGGAGACAAACTTGAACTCAGAGGCTTGACGCCATCACTGGTGGGCGGTGAAAAGCGCCTGGTACGCGTCGTGTGGGAACGCAGTCGTTAGCATCAAAAGCAAGGAGAATTTTATATGCAGGTCGGCACTTTTCACTTTCCCACGGACTACGGCATTGACGTCGGCGAGTTGGCGCGCGAGCTCGAGGCGCGCCGCTTCGAATCACTATTCGTCTGTGAGCACACTCATATTCCGACGAGTCGACGCTCGCCGTTCCCGAGCGGTGGCGAATTGCCCAAGCGCTATTCCCACACCCATGATCCATTCGTCGCCTTGTCGTTCGCCGCCGCGGCTACGCGCACGCTCAAGCTTGGCACCGGCGTCGCCTTGTTGCCACAACGCGATCCGATCATCACCGCCAAGTCCGTGGCGAGTCTGGACCATTTATCGGGCGGACGTTTTATTTTCGCTGTCGGTGGTGGTTGGAATGTCGAGGAAATGGAAAATCACGGCGCGCGCTACGATAGTCGCTTCAAGCTACTACGCGAGAGAATATTGGCGATGAAAGCGTTGTGGACCGAAGAGGAAGCGCAATTTCATGGCGAGTTCGTCAACTTCGATCCGGTCTGGCTCTACCCCAAGCCGAAGCAGCGGCCCCATCCGCCAATCCTGCTCGGCGGCGAAACCGATCACACCCTCAAGCGCGTGATTGAGTTTTGTGACGGCTGGTTTCCAAGAGCGCGTGGCGGTTGGGAGCCCAAGACTGCCGTGGCGCGATTGCGCAAAGCCGCCGAAGCCGCCGGACGGGATCCAGCCACCCTGTCGATCACGGTGTTCGCCGCGCCCGCCGACTCGGCCGCGCTCGACCTCTATCGCGAAGTGGGCATCGATCGCGTGCTGCTCGAAGTGCCGGACGCAAACCGCGACGACGCGCTCAGAGTGCTCGACCGTTATGCGCCGCTCCTATCCCGCCTAGGCCAATAGGATGGGCCAGCCATCCCTTCGCTAAGGAATTCTAATTCTCGCTGACTGGCGAGTTGGCTACCTCAGGCAAACAGCTCGGCAGCGATTCGTAGCCATCCTTGAGCAATTCGTCGAGCTGTGCTGAACGACCTTGCGCTTTCACTAAATCTTCGACGTAGCGACGCAGCGCATGAAATTCCTCGGCCAAACCCCACTGTGCCGGCGTTGAGCCGAGCGCGGCCAAGAAAGTCGGCGGTGGCATGGGGCTTTTTACCCGTTGCTCGGGGGCTTGCTGCCACGCGGCCAGACGCGCCAGCAGGCGCGGGGCGCAGTGGCGCAGATTGGCGTCGACGCGCGTGGCGTCGCCGGCGAGGAAGTTTGGCGGGAAGTGCTCGGCCGAAAGGTGGCAAGTCGCGCAGTTGTGATAGAACGGCTGTAACTGCGGCGCCGTTTCATCGGGACCGACAGCGGATTCCACAACGGCTGGTGGCATGGCAAACTCTTCGCCGCAGCACCAGGCTTGTTCTGCGCCACCCAATTTGGCATATAGCGCGCGCAGCATTGCGGTGCGCTGTAGCGCAATGTTATCGAACAAACCCGGCTGCTCGTGAAGCAATTCGTCGGCGGCCTGTCGCAGTAATGCGAAGTCATTCATAACAAGCAGTTCAATGGAGAATTTAGTCCCACTACGCAGGTCGACACCTGCCGCGGCGGGCCAACCTAGTACGACATCTGTGACGGCGCGGCCGTCAGCCAATCGCGCGGTGAAGCCCTTACGTTGCAGCGCCACGCGCTGCACGTAGCGATCGCCCACCCGCTGCGGCCTATCGATTTCAAGTTGTGCATTGCGTACTTGACCTGTTGGGCCGAAGTTGACCAGATCAACAAGGCCGTTACCGCTCGGCGAGATTCGTCCGCGCAGTGCGAATCCTGTGGCGCCGCTCGCGTCGCAATCGATCTTGAGCGGAAACGGGGAGTGGGCGTTTGGCGTAAGAACACACTTCGCTGCGTGCGACGCGCGAACCACCTGGGTCGCGCGGCCACGTTGCAGCAACTGCGCATCAAGCATGCGAAAATCCGCCGCTGCAAAAAAGCGCGACCAACCGACGATATAGCGGTAGGCGTCCAGCGCGCCGCCAAAACGCCAGGTCTCGCGCGGCGGGCGCGGGTTGAGCGGATCGAGCGCCGCCGGCACGTGAGCGGCGGCAATGAAGTCGGTGACAATTGGCGCGGAACTCGCGCTGCGGTAGGCGCCGCCGCCGAGGGGGCTGCGGTCGGGTAATTCAGCCTGCGCAATACTCAGGCCCTGCGGCCAGCGTCGGCGCCAGTTGTCGCCGAATGTCGTTACAAAATCGCTCTGATAGCGTGGTGCGCCGGCGCCCAAATCAAGTTCGCCGGATAATGCGTACTGCATGAGCGCCACCAGCGCGGCTGCGCGGCAGCGGCGCGACTGCGCAAGATCGCCGGCGCTTTCGCAGCCCCGCTGCCACAGGGTCTGCTGCGTGACCAGCGCGTTAGCGCGTACCGTGGCCTGACCGATGTCGTCGGGGAAATCCAGGTGGGCCTGGGGCGGGAGATCGTAAAAATCCGCCCGCGATTGCGCGAGTAGTTCGGCCACGCGACTGTTGGCGTTTGACTCGCTCCACACTGCCTTGGAAAAAATCGGTCCATGGTTTTGGTGACAGGAGATGCAAATTGCGCGATTGGCGTAGAACACTTTCGGGTCGGCGCCGAGGCGATAATCTTTTACTAATTGAAACTCAAACCGACCGGCGGCTTCGTTGTAGCTGATGACTTCGATGGTGTTGGTGGTCTCGACGTAACCTAGATAAAGACGGTCCTTTAGCAACATCCCGGGACTGCGTTCGCCGGTCTTGGGTTCTCCGGTGACGGCGAACACCCGGCGCGGATGTTTGAAGAAATCAGGTGCGGCAGCGCTACGCTGCAGCGAGCGGCCCATGGGAATCATAGCGACGCGCGTACCGCCGCCATACTCCGTCTGCGTCAGCTCCCGTTGGATGCGTTCGACCAGCGCCGAGAACGGATACGGCACGCGATAAACTTTACGCTCACCGATTTGTTCCGTAACCAGGTAATCGAACAGCGAACGGCCCACCGGCGGCAAAAGCAATCCCGCTTTGGTGGCATCCACGGCCCAGGCCGAATAGTCCAGAGGCGCATCGCTCGCGCTTGTGTCGCCGCGGGCCGGCGCTACGCTGAGCACCACGCTTAATACTACCGCAGCAATAATCGTTCGCAATGCGATCATCATCGCAAGAGTGTACTGGATGAGTGGATCGCGGGGTAGGTACGCTGATCTTGTTGAGGCCAAGTGGTCCTCACGCTGCGAAGCAACAAAAAGGCCGAGTCGCCCCGGCCTTTTTTGCTCGTACAATGAGCGTGGGCTATGCAGTTTTCGGCACGTAGCCGTAGAACGCATTGTTACGCAGCACGCCTTCCTTCTTATACTCTTGTTTCATCACCGCGATTTGGTCGCGGGAGATACCTTCGGACGCAGACTTAATATCGTACTTATACAAACGTGCGGTGTTTTGTCCAAAGATCTTGCGCTTGACGGCGCTGTCGGCATCACCCAGCCTGACCTTCCACTTGTTCTTGGCAAACATATCGTCGGGGATTTCGAGGCGGCGCATCGCTTCGATTTGCCATTGCGGCGAACCATAGAACACGCTGTCCGAACCCCAAACCACATTGTCCGGGCCCATCAAATTAACCAGTTGCCCGATGAAGGCCGCGGCGAAGCGCGGATTGGCGACGGCGGAATTGGCGAACGATGTGCCGATTTCACCATAGACATTCTTCAGGCCTTGCTCCGACACGCACTTTGCCACATCGGTCGCCCAACGAATGTAGCCGGTTTTCTCAAACTCGGCCATCTCCGCTTCGGGCTGCTCAAGGAACGGGCGCAGCGCGGTGTGGTAGATGATGAAGTTCATGCCGGGCCAATCTTTTGCCACCTTCGCCACATCCCAAGGCGTGTTGTACTGCCAAACGTCTTTCCAGGATTTTTCATAGTCGATCGGCAGCAAGCCTTTGT
>JANMJR010000373.1:0-5517 GCA_031371465.1 Pseudomonadota bacterium | reverse complement strand
CAGCCTCATCGCCATGGCCGAGGGCGTGGTGCAAGAACTATCCGGCTTGCGCGGCAAAAACCAAAGCTGGCCGGCATTTGAATTTTTGCAAGGGCTGAAAAGCCGCGGCAACACGTCGCTCGAAACCGCGTTCAAGCGCTACTTCGCCGCGCCGCGCGCGAAGGGTTTGATCGTGGTGATTTCGGATTTCCTCGACCCGGCGGGTTTCGAGCCGAGCTTGCGCGTACTGCGCAATTTGCGCCAAGACGTGTTGGCGTTGCAACTCATCAGCCCGAGTGACTTTGCCCCCGCGGGCGGCGACGAAGAAGTGGTTTTTGTGGATGCGGAGCAGGGCGGCGAAACCCGGCTGCGCATCACGCCCGCGCTGCTCTTGGCCTACCGGCAGGCGTTAGATGCGCACTGCGCGGCGATTGGCGCCTACTGCGACAAGAACCGCTGGGGCTATGTGCGCGCCATGACCGATAGCAGCGCCGAGGCGCTGGTATTAAGCGCGTTGCACAAGGAAGGGCTACTGCGATGAGTTTTCTCGCTGTCTCGCCCGCGATCGCCTACGCCCTGCTTGCCGCTGTGGCGTTGCTAATCGTGCTGCTGTATTGGCTGAAGCCTAGGCCACGCCGGGTGACGGTTGCGTCCAATGTGATTTGGCGTGCGCTCGCCACGGCGCAGCCGCTTGCGCCGGATCGCTGGCGTTGGTGGTTGTCATTATTACTGGCGCTGGCGATCGGATTAAGCATGGCGCTGGCGTTGACCCGCCCGCAAACGCCGACCCTGGGCGGCCTCGCCCAGCGCTTCGTGTTGGTGCTGGACAACTCGGCCTCCATGGCGGCGCGCGGTGGCGACGGCACGAGCCGCTGGAGCCATGGGCTTAAGCACGCGCGCAGCGTTATTTTAAGCGCGGGCCTAGCGAGCGAATTCATGCTGCTGGATACCATGGGCCGCGCCGCTACGCCGGAATGGCTTAGCCGCGAAGCCGCGCTGGCGAGCCTGAGCCAACTCGAGACGAGTGCGCTAGGGGTTGCGCGCATGCCGCCGATCCCGGATGGGGAAAAAATCGCCGTAGTGCTGATCACCGACGGTGTCGCTGATCTGGATGTGCCCAAAAAGGTATCGGTCGAATCCGTGTTTGCCCCCGCAGATAACGTCGCCATCAGCGCCTTCGACACCAAGCCATCGCTGCGCGATCCCACGCGCTATCAAGCGCTGGTGCAAGTGTTCAACGGCTCCGTCGGCGCGAAAAAAGTCCGGCTGATATTGACCGGCGAGAACGGATTGACGCTTGAGCGCGACCTGGATATTGGCGCCGGGGCGAGCGTTAATCAAACGCTGGACGTGAGCGGCTTCGCCGCCGGGGTGCTGCGGGCGCAAGTGCGTGCGCAAGGCGATGGCTTCGATCTCGACAATCTGGCCTATAGCATCGTCGCGGCCCATCGCGCCAAGCGCGTACTGCTGGTAACCGCGGGCAATCGCGCTTTGGAGACTTCGATCACGCTGCTGCCCGGCGCCGCGCTGACGGTAATCAAGCCAGCGCAATATCGCGCCACGCTCGACTTCGACGCCTATGTTTTCGATCGCTTTGCGCCGCTTGAGCGGCCCGCTCGCGGTGCGCTGTTGTTCCGTCCGCCGCCGGCGCCTTGGCTGCCGGCGTTCGCGGGCGTTGCAAATAATCCCATCATCACGCGTTGGAATGAATCTCATCCACTTGCCGTGAACCTGTCGTGGCGCGACGTGCACTTGCGACGGGCTGCGCTGGCCGCGCGTTCCACGGATAATGCACAAGCGGACGTGGTATTGGCGAAAGGCGCGGACGAAGGGGTGCTGGTCGCGGCGGGAGCGCAGGCGCCGCGTTGGATCGCAGTCGGCTTCGCGCTGGAGGACTCCAACTTCGCGATGCAGTCGGGCTTCCCGGTATTTCTGGGTGGCGCGCTGGATTGGCTTGCGGGGGCTGTCCAAATTCGCACCCATGGGCTGGGTCATATCGAAGTTCCCTACGCCAATGCGCAGGTGACCGGGCTCGATGGTCGATTGATCAGCGCAGTGAATAGCGCAGGCGCCACGATATTCGCGGCTGCCCAAGCCGACGTGTTTACCATCACCGCTAGTGCGGGCACGGCGCGCGTCGTCGCAAATGTCATGGATACGCGATTCTCGGACATCAATCGCAGCCGCTTTGCCGGTGAGCCGCAACGCGTCGCGCAGTTTGCAACTGCGGCGCGATTCGGCATTGAGCCCTGGGTCGCGCTGCTTGCCCTATCCGTGGTGCTGCTCGTTTTTGAGTGGTTGACCTACACACGCCGCGTCACCCTGTAACCAATGCAACTTCCCAGTTTGACGCAGCCGTGGTCGCTATGGTTATTGGGCTTGTTGCCGTTGCTGTGGTTCGCCGCATGGCGGCATGGCGCCGGCTTGAGTCGATCGCGCATGGCGCTGGCAACGCTGTTACACTCGCTGGCGCTGGTGGCGCTGGCGCTGGCCTTGACTCAGCCGCTGTTGCAACGGGCGATGACGGATATTTCGGTGGTGTACGCCCTGGATGTATCGCGCAGTGTTGCCCCCGCGTTTGTGCAAAGCGCCTTGCATTGGATGCGTGAGGCGAATACGAACGCGGCCCCGGCCCAGGCGCGGTATGTGGTGTTCGCTGACCGACCGCATCTAGTTAACTCGATCGACGAGATCGAATCCGTTACGGTTAGCGACAACACCAGCGCCGATCGAGCAGTGATCGGCCAAGGCGCGACCGACCTCGAACAGGCATTGAACATGGCCGCCTTTGGCTTCGCGCCGAATCATGCCAAGCGGTTAGTCTTGCTAAGCGATGGCAACGCCACCGATGGCGATCTATGGCGCGCGCTGCCACGTTTACAGGCGCAAGGCGTGCGCATCTTCGCGTTCCCCGCGCCGTCTGCGGTCGACACCGACGCTTGGATCGAAGCCGTCGAACTGCCAGAAGGCGTGCGCCAGCAAGAGCCGGCGGCGTTGCGCGTGCGGGTGTTTTCGCGCACCGCGAGTCCGGCGCGCGTCGAAATGAAACTCAACGATGAATCGCCGACGCAACAAATTGCGCTACTCGCGCGCGGCGAAAATGAAATCATTTTCAACGCGAAGTTCAATCGCCCGGGCGCCAATAGGGTCGAAGTAAAAGTCGCCGCCGACGGCGACCAAGTCGCGGAAAACGATGTCCTCGCGCAAACCCTTTGGGTGGGCGCGCGGCCGAAGATCCTGTACGTCGAAAGCAACCCGGACAGCGCGCGCTATTTGCGCGACGCGTTGCGTAAGCAAGGCATCGAGGTTGCCGTCAGCGCCGTTGCAGGATTTGCCGCTAAGCTCAATGGCCAGGACGCTGTTGTGCTGAGTGACATTGCCGCTGAAACAATCGGCGCCGTGAGTGCGCAACGCTTGGAACAATTCGTGCGCGAAGGCGGCGGCCTGGTGTTTGCCGCCGGTGAGAATACCTACGGCAAAGACGGATTCGCCAAGAACCAAATAGCGCGCCTGCTGCCGGTGAAGTTTGAAGGCCGGCGCAAGCGCAAGGAATTGGATCTGGTGTTGCTGATCGATCGCTCGTTCAGCATGCGTGGGCAAAAGCTTGAGTTCGCCAAGTCTGCCGCGCTGTCCACCTTGGACTTGCTCGAGGAACAGCACCGCTTCGCGGTCATTGCATTCGATTCGCGGCCGCACGAAGTCGTGCCGCTGACCGCGGTGGGGAACAAGCAGCGCGCGGAAGATTTGATCAGCAGCATGTCGGCGAGCGGGCAAACCAACGTTTACAACGCGTTGTGGCATGGCTATCGCATGTTGCAAAATTCGACCGCCAGGACCAAGCACATGATCTTGCTGTCCGACGGCAACAGCGCCGCGCCCGGAAGGCTCGCGGCCGCGACTTCGAGTAGCGCGGCTATGGCGTTGATCCGCAAGGAACGCGGCTTGCCGGCCGAGCAAGAATCCGATGCCAGTCTTGCCGCCGGTGGCGCCGACGAACTGACTGCGCAGCTAAGGAGCGCGAACATTACCTTATCGACGGTGGCGATCGGCGAGAATCCCAACCTCGAACTCATGGAGCAACTGGCTCGCGCAGCCCATGGCAAAAGCCACGTCGCGAAAAGTGAAACCGAGATTCCGGCGTTGTTCGTCAGCGAAGCGAAACGATTGTTGGGTGAATCGATTGTTGAAGAAGTGTTCCGGCCGGTCGTGAAACTAAAAACTGAGGCGTTAGCCGGCATCGATTTCGCCAAGGGGCCGGCGCTAAAAGGTTTCGTGCTCAGCCGCCCCAAGCGTTTCGCCGAAGTTGTGCTCGAAGCCACGGACCATCAACCGTTGCTGGTGCAAAGCCACTACGGGCTCGGCAAGAGCAGCGCATTTTTGTCCGACATCAAGAATCGCTGGGCAATCGATTGGCTGGCCTGGCCCGGCTACGGCAAATTCTGGGCGCAGGTGGTGCGCGAAAGCCTACGCCGTGACAGCGGCGAGGAGTTGGCCCTACGCGTGGCGCGTGAGGGGCACGAGGCCGTCGTAACGCTGACGGCGCTGACCCCGGACGGACAGTATCGCGACGACATCGCGCCGAAAGTGCGCATGAGCGCGCCGGATAAAACCACCGCCGTGACGCCACTACGCCAAATCGGGCCGGGCCAATATCAAGTGCGCATTGCGCTGCAAACATCGAGGGCAGGCGCCTACGCCTTCGCTTTAGTCGATACGCCCGGGCTGACGCCCCAAGCGTTGGCGCAGGCCGGCACGCGCAGTTTGTTTTACGGTTACGCCGACGAATATCGCGTGCTAGCCGCAAACACCGATTTGCTCAAAGCCTTGTGCGAACGCAGCGGCGGGAAATTCGCCCCGAGCGTAGAAGAAATTTTTGCACCTCGTGGCGACGGCGGCGTGATATCTAAACCATTGTGGCGCTACTTCGCGGCGCTGGGGCTGGTGCTTTTCTTGCTCGATGTATTGGCGCGGCGTTGGGTCGGCCCTCGCTGAATTTTATTGCAAGGTGCGCCACGAGGCGCATGGATACTGCATCCGCACAGTGCATGCCGCGGACGCCGCACCCAAATTGCTTCGCGGCCCGATTCATCCGGTCATGCCCGGCGTGAACGAAATTAAATTCGGCTTGGTTAACTGAATTCGTAGCGCGACTTAAGGGCGTCAAATTACCATTGACAAATCTAATCCCCTGGAGTCAAATTTATCTAGCCGAAGCCGTTGCGAAAAGAGCGATCCAAGCGCTGGATTTTGTTCTAGACGTGAAGCCTGGGGCGAAAACCAATCACCGAAGCGAGGCGTCGCAATCACTTAGCGTGGCGCCTGCAACGGGCTGATTTCCAACACGAGGAGGAGATTCACCATGACGCATTTCACACACGCCATTGCGGTCGTTGTTTTTGGCTTGGCACTGGTAGGGGCGGGAACGTCCGCATTCGCCCAATCGGGCAATGAGTGGACAAAATATGGCGGCGACTATGCGAATACCCGCTATAGCACGCTGGACCAAATCAATACCGGTAATGTCAGCAAGCTCAAAGT
>JANMJR010000367.1:0-2993 GCA_031371465.1 Pseudomonadota bacterium | reverse complement strand
CTTGTCGCCCCATTTTTTCATGGCGTGATCGACGATCGGCTCGACTGCTTGCGCCGGCGTCGTACCGGTCACCACAATGTTGCGATCGCAAACACCGCCTTCGTACAACACGTTGTAGAAATAAAGTGTGTTGCCGCGCTTAAACGTTTGGCGAATCGCTTCGCGCGAGGCGGAGGTGATGCCGCCATGCACCACGTCGACCTTATCGTCGCGGCTGAGCTGCTGCGCGTATTTGGTGTAGAGCGCGATGTCCGACTGTGTGTCGTATTGAATCGCTTTGATCTTGCGGCCGAGCAAGCCACCGGCTGCGTTCAACTCTTCTACTGCCAAAGTTGTCGCCATCACCATCGGCTTGCCGTAGATGTCGAGGTTGCCCGAACCATCCAACACCGAGCCGAGTTTGATTTCGCCATCAGCGGCGAAGGCGAAATGGGGCAAGCTGCCTGCGATAGCCGTAAGGCCGGTTGCCGAGAGAAAATCACGTCGAGAAAATGCCATTTGTTTTACTCCTTAATACCTGCTTATTAATATTTGATTGACCTCGATCAATCTCCTCAACCTACTACTGCCCGCTTGCTACTAAATTTTGTTGCGCTGCCATTGCGAGTCCCACGCTTCGCTTTGGGATAAACTTTGCGAAGCAATCTCGCTTTTCAATCACCATCTACTACGAGATTGCTTCGTCGCTCTGCTCCTCGCAATGACAAAGTGTAGGGTGGATCAAGCGTGGCGGCAGTTGGCTCTATGGCCCGCGTGATCCACCCAACATTTTATTTCCGTCATAGTCCGGGGGTTTGTTAGGCTTCGGTAACGCCGACGTAAAGTCATAGCCGATCGATTCACCGATGCTCTTTAGCGCGGGCAATTGCAGCGCCATGCCCATAATGCTGTCCATCACTTGATTCACCGGCGGTCGATTGTCATTACCGCTCGCACCCGGCGAGCCGCCAAACCCTGATAACTGGTGTATCTTGATGCTGTCGATTTTTTCCACCGGTTTCATCAATTGCGTCAAAATTTCCGGCATACGCTCGAGGCGGTAACGTTCTAGCTGAATGCTCATGACGCTGTCGCTGCGGGAATTTTCTGCGGCGATCAGCGCTTTCTTGCCTTCCGATTCGGCGAGCAAGCGAATGCGTTCCGCATCGGCCTTGGTGCGCGTGGCTTGCGATTCCGCTTGGGCGCGTTTGATTAACACCGCGCTGTCGCTCTCGGCGTTCGCGGCGGCAACCTCGCCTTGCTCTTGCACGCGCTTCATCGCGATTTCCCGGGAACGTTCCGCCATCGCGCGCTCGCGCTGGGTTTGCACGTGTTCTTGCGCCAGCACCAAGTCGGTCCGCGCTAATTCCGCGTTGGCCTGGGCTTTTGCTTCGTCCGCTTGTTTCTCGGCGAGGCGAATGGAGCTGTCGACTTTGTTGAGTTCCGAGGTTAGTTGCGCTTCGATTTCGAGCTTGCGAATTTCGCGCTGCTTGGAAATTTCCCGCGCCTTGGTTTCGCGCTCGCGCTCGATGCGCGCCTGTTCGGTCAATACCATCGCGTCTTCGCGGGCTTTCGCGGTTTCCGAATCGCTCAGGGCTTTAACCTTCTCGATTTCTAGGCGCTGGCCGATATGCGCTTCTTCTTCTTGTTGTTCCAGATTCAAGCGGCGCTTGGTGGCGTCCAACTGGGTTTGACGCACGGCAATATCGGCCTCGGCCTCGATTTCGGTGCGTTGTTTTTTGTTGGTGGCGATGATTTCCGCGAGCTTGCGCATACCGACGGCGTTGAACGCGTTGTTTTCGTCGAGGGACGCGAAGGGCGCTTGATCGAGCCGCGTCAGCGATACGGAGTCAAGCAGGACGCCATTCTGCGACAGATTGTCGCGCATCAGATCGGCAACACGACGCACGAATTCGCCGCGCTTTTCGTGCAGGCCATCCATGGTTTCCGTCGCGACGACGGATTGCAACGCGTCGATGAAACGGCCTTCCAATAGATTGCGTATGCCCTCGGGGTTAAGAACTCGCGCGCCGAGCGATTGCGCCGCCGTGGCAACGCCGTCCACCGTCGGCTGCACGCGCACATAAAACTCTAACTCCAAATCGACGCGAATGCGATCAGCGGTAATGAGCGATTTTTCGCCGATACGTTTAACCTCAATGCGGTTAGTTCGCATGTTGATTTCGTCGACTTTGTGGAGGAAGGGCAAGGCAAGGCAACCGCCGGAGAGGACGATTTTCTGCCCACCAAAACCGGTGCGCACCAAGGCGACATCGCGGCTCGATTTGCGATAGAAACGATTGAGGAATACGACGACAATCGCGATTACAACAATCGCAATGACGATGCCCAACAGCCAAGCTAACAAGACCATTTCCGCCTCCGTGGATGGGATGTTGCATTGCAGCGAAGCATTCGAAGTATTTGATTTTTCGCCGCACTAACAATCCGTGCCAAGTATCAGGGCGGGGGATTCGGGCTGTCAAGGGTTTGCGATGTTTGTGTTGGGTTTGAGCGATAAAAAATTGAGAGGCATCGAGCCAGGGCCCGCATGGAGATTGCCGTTCCAGGCGTATGGCTTTGGGAGCTGCTCTGGTACTGGGTCGCCCCAAGCTCGCCACTGGCTCACAGGTGGGCACCCTAAAATATTCACCACCCCTACACATGTCATCCTGAGCGAAGCGAAGGATCTGCTTTTGTGGAGGTTGGAAAAACCAAAGCAGATCCTTCGTTGTACTCAGGATGACATTGCTTTTGTTCTACCCGTTGGGTTTGATGAAGCAAGAAAATCCGCGGAGTGTACAATTTGAGCGAGTCATTGAAAGCCATCGTATGCCCAACCGCCTAGCCCAAGAAACCAGCCCGTACCTCCGGCAACACGCCAACAATCCGGTCGATTGGCATGCGTGGAGTCCGCAAGCCCTTGCGCTTGCGCGCGCGCAAAACAAGCCAATATTGTTGTCGATCGGCTATTCCGCTTGCCATTGGTGTCACGTGATGGCGCACGAGTCGTT
>JANMJR010000361.1:0-11690 GCA_031371465.1 Pseudomonadota bacterium | reverse complement strand
CCGGACGCTAACCCATAAAGCCAAGCGCGACCAATCATACAGGCGCGCGCCCCGAGGCACAGCGCTTTGATGACATCGCTGCCGCGCCGAACGCCACCATCGAGAATCACTTCCGCACGATCGCCCACTGCGGCAACCACTTCCGGTAACGCGCTGATGGCGGACATCGCGCCGTCCAATTGGCGGCCACCGTGGTTGGAGACGATGATGGCATCGGCGCCATGATCGCAACAGCGCCGCGCATCATCGCCGGTTAATATTCCCTTCACCGCTACGGGGCCACCCCAGGTGGTTTTGAACCATTCGAGATCTTTGTGGTTGATAGTAAGATCGTATTGATCGGCGATGAATTGCGTAATGGTCACGGCGGTTTTTAATTGCTTTCCGGTTCCCTCAAAATTTCTAAACGTAACTTTCGGGCCAAGGCCGACGTCGAGCAGCCAGCGAAAATGCAACGCGAAATCCAAGATGGTTTTCGCCGTGAACTTCGGCGGTACGGTGAAGCCGTTGCGCATATCACGCTCGCGTGGGCCTTGCATTTTCGTATCGACGGTTAACACCAGTGCTTTACAGTTGGTCGCTTTGGCGCGCTCGATGAACGTTTTCGTCAGGCCACGATCGCGCAACACATAAAGCTGAAACCAGCGCGTGACGTTTGACGCTTCGGCGATTTGCTCGATGCTGCACGTGGCCATGGTCGACAAGCAGTAAGGCACACCGGCGGCATGGGCGGCGCGCGAGGCGGATAGCTCGCCGCGGCGATGCAAAATACCAGCGAGGCCAGTGGGCGCGAGAATTAACGGCGACGCTGATTTCTCGCCGAGAATGGTGGTCGATTGATCGCGCTGGGAAATATCCGTGAGCACGCGCGTGCGAAACCCATAGCGCTCGAAATCTTCGCGATTTGCGCGCAGGGAAATTTCATCCTGAGCGCCACCGTCGATGAACTCGAAAATGGCTCTAGGCAGCCGCTTGCGCGCGAGAGTGCGCAGGTCGTCGATGTTAATGGCTGGCAAGGGATTTCCAGTTATTCGAGTGTGGATTCAGAAGTTGTAGGGTGGATCAAGCGTGGCATAGAAACAAGTGCTGCCACTAGAAGCGGATCCACCCTACAACGTTTACTTTGCTGACGACGAAAGCGACTTCGAAATGGTCGCATTCGTTTCCTTCGCGTGCTTGAGCGCTTCAGCGGCTTCCGGCGGCATGTAGTTTTCATCGTGCTTGGCGAGCACTTCGTCGGCATGAAATACGCCATCTTCCGTGAGCTTTCCCTGTGCAACCACGCCTTTGCCTTCTTTGAATAGATCGGGAAGGATGCCGTTATACACGACCGGAATGGTCTTTGCGGTATCCGTGACAACGAAGTTCACGGTGAGGCCATCCGATTCGCGTTTGAGGCTGCCTTGCTCCACCATGCCGCCGATGCGGAAGCTGCGGCCGATGGGCGCTTCCTTCGCCGCAACTTGACTGGGCGAGAAGAAGAACACGAGATTGCTGTTGAATGCATTGAGGACGAATACCGAGGCAATGCCGAGTGCGGCAAGGCCGAGGAGGAGGAAGCTTAAGCGTTTGTGTCTGGTTTTCATGGTTTCTGTTATTCAAAAAATTAGGCTGTCATTCTGAGGGCATCGCTCTAAGAATCTGCTGTTGACGGCCTAAAGCGGATCCTTCGCGGCGCTCAGGATGACATGTTAGATGATTGACCGTCTTTGCGTTCGACAGTTCGTTTGCGATTTCGTAGCAACAACAACTCGCCGATCATAACGACAGCGGTGACGATGTACGAACCCCATACGTACAATCCATAACCGCCCATTTCAAAAAATTGGCCCCAGTCCATCGCGTTATTCCTTGGCCTCGTTCAACCACGCCGCTTGTTGTTCCCGCTCGCGAACGATGCAACGCAGGCGCACGAACGATACAGCGATGGCGTAAGCCCAAAAGGCGACGGTCATAATCAACATCGCCAGCAACATGGTTTTCGCCATGGACGAACCTTTGGTGAGGCTGACGGATGCGCCTTGATGAAGCGTGTTCCACCACTTCACGGAAAAATAAATGATCGGCACGTTGATCGAGCCGACGATGGCGAGTAGCGCGCCGGCTCGATCGGCGCGGCGCGTGTCTTCGATCGCGGCGGTGAGTGACATGTAGCCCACATACAGGAACAGCAGAATTAATTCAGAAGTCAGTCGCGCGTCCCACACCCACCAGGTTCCCCAAGTGGGCTTGCCCCAAAACGCGCCCGTCCACAGCGCGACAAACGTGAACATCGCACCGGTCGGCGCTAGTGCTTGCGCCATCATGAATGACAAGCGCGTGTTCATGGTCAATCCCAAGGCCGCCCAAAATGCCATGGCCATGTAGATCACCATCGACATCCACGCGGCGGGGACGTGGATGAAAATGATGCGATAGGATTCGCCTTGTGTGGCGTCCGTCGGCGCGACGAAGAAGCCGATGTATAGGCCGATGATCGCGAGGATCAGCGCGGGCCAGGCAAACACCGGCACGAGCTTGCCGGCGAGGGGATAGAAAGTTTGCGGCGCGGAGTATTTGAGCCAGTTCATGAGGCAAGTTTAATCTAAGGCGATGCGAAGCGCGATGGCGCTGGCCCACGGCGCGAAAACCAGCGACAGAATTAATCCCGCCGCAAGCAACGATAAATGCCCGTTCGGACTCATACCTTGCATGACCGCTTCAACCGCGCCCGCGCCGAAAATCAGCACCGGAATGTACAGCGGCAAAATCAACAACGCCAGCAACACGCCACCGCCGCGCAGGCCCAACGTGAGTCCGGCGCCGATGGCGCCGAGCGCGGCGAGTATCGGCGTGCCGATTAGCAAGGCCAGGGTCATAGTTATAAGCGCGTCTCCAGGCAGATCGAACTGCAGGCCCAATATCGGTGCAAGGACCACCAAGGGCAAACCGCTGCTGATCCACAGCGCGATAATTTTTCCCAGAACGGTCAAGCTGAGCGGATGGGGTGCGATGGCGAGTTGTTCCAAGGTTCCATCCGCATAGTCGGCGGCGAACAATCGATTCAGCGATAGCATGGTCGCGAGTAAAGCGGCGACCCAGAGAATTCCCGGCGCGATGGCGCGCAACAAATCTTTTTCCGGACCGATGCCGAGCGGAAATAGGCTGACGACGATGATGAAGAAAAACAGCGTGCCCAACACATCGGCCTTGCGACGCCAGGCGAGGCTTAGGTCGCGGAAAACTACGCTAACGAGAAAACTGTTCATTACGGTATGAGGCGATATCGGCTAAATCCGAGCCTTCCCTCATGGCCCTAGGCCACGCAGCCCCAACCCTCCCGCCGGAGCGGGAGAGGGTGTATCCCCTCGCCCCTTCGGCGAGGGTGAGGGGTGAGACGAGGAATTCGCGACATGTATGTCGCGCTCGTTGAACGGCTCCGGCCTGCGAGCCGGGGCGCGCACTGCAGGTGAGGGAGGTGGCGTCAAATAGGGCGAACAAGTTGTTAAATCTCAGGCCCGCAGCGCAAGTCGCCGCGGCGCATGACCCGGAATCTCGACGTGTTGGTGGGTGGTAAAAAGAACAATGCCATCGCTATCAAGATGTTTTGCGATCAAGCCCGCCACCCATGACACGGCGCTGACGTCCAACGCGGTGAACGGCTCATCCAATATCCACAACGGACGTTCGCTCAAGCAAAGACGCGCAAGCGCAACGCGGCGGCGTTGGCCTTGAGATAAATATTTTGCCGGTAGGAGAAGACGTTCTTTGAGTCCCGCATCAGTCAGTGCTTGTTTTGCGTTCGCGGACGTTGTCGACTCGCCGGACAGTCGTAGGGTCAACTCTAAGTTTTCGAGTGTCGTGAGTTCGTCCTTAATAGCCGCCGCGTGGCCAAGGTAAAGCAGCTCACGAAAATAGTCTTCCGCTAGATACTCGATGGTTTCATTGCGCCAACGAACATCACCATAAGCGGCTTCGCTCAAACCCGCAACGATGCGCAACAGACTGGTTTTGCCACTGCCGTTCGGTCCTTCGACTTGCAGCAGATCGCCGCGTCGCAAGGTAAGTTCCACGCCATTAAACAGTTCACGTTCGCCGCGCCGACATTGGAGTTGATGGAGGGATAGCAAGAATGGGTATTTAGCGATAGGAAGTGGGCAAATTATACCGGACACCCCGAGTCAGCAAAAAAAACCGGCTCGCAAGGAGCCGGAAACAGGGGAGGAGGTAGTAACTGCAAATTCAAACGCAAGCCGCGTGTGAGCGCGGCTCGCACAACAACTTACTTAACGCTTGAAGCTGGGCGACAGTGGATTGCGGCGGTCAACATACGCGACAACGTTCAGATCCGATGTCACCATCCAGTTCGCCTCGCCGCTACGGCTGTAGGACGGGCTGAGCGGGTTGCGCACATCGGCGTACCGCGCCGCGTTACCCGAGCCGACGGCTTTTGCCGAATTGGCTGCCTTGTCTTGAAAGTACGAAGGATGCAGCGGGTTATTTGCGGCTTGGGCATTCGCGACGAACATCGTGACGGCAGCAACGGCGGCAAAAGCAGCGGTGGTAAGGGCTTTCTTGAACATGATGTATCTCCTAAATAAATTAAAAATAACGTTAAAAATTATTAGCTAAAAATATGTTAAATACGTTTGAAACTGGGGTGTAACGGGTTCGCGAGGTCACGGTAAAATTGATCTGTGCGCAAAGTCGTCGCAACCCAGGTCGCGCTACCACCCGAACGCGAGAAAATTGGCGTCAGCGGATTGTGGATATCGATATAACGCGTCGCGTCGCCAGTTACCGGCGCGGTAACGGCTACGTTAAATTTTTGGTACGACGGCGACAGCGGGTTGATCTCGGCGGCGTTACTTAACGTGCTCACGGCGATCAAACTCAAACCGGCGATACAGGAAAGAACTAATTTGCTACTCATGGTCAATCTCCTGAAAAAAGCGTTGCGTAAAAAAAATACCAACCGAAACTGTTGTTTGCTTATAGCCCGTAATACTGGGCGGATGCTTTTTTGGACGTTCGTTATGTACATGTCATATCGACCCCACTTTCTTTATCTTTTAGTAGACTGGTCGACTATTATTAGTAGACCAGTCGGCTATAAAAAAGTTCACAAAAAACTCTGCTTAAACTAAAACCCGCTCGAATAAAATGGCTGCCATATCTTTCATCGGCAGTGCCGTCTTGCTGACTTTGGAGCGGAGCATTCCGCCCTCAATGCCGACAATGATGAATTCGGCCAGTAAATCCGTATCCGCATCGCGCTTCAATTCTTTCGCTGCCTTCGCCTCGCGAAGGCAATCGGCAATGATACGTTTCCAGCCATCCCAAATCTCGTTCAGTTTCAGGCGGAACCTATCGTTTTGCCCGGCCATTTCCTGGGTCATGTTGCCGAGGAAACAACCGCGCGTGCAGCCTTCTTCCTCGATACCCGCCGCGACTTCGGTCAGGTAACGGCGCAACCGCGCCATCGGCGTAAACGTCTTATCTTGCAAATAACTTTCAGCATGGGCTTTGGCTTGCACCGCGAAAAAATCTAAGACGGCCAGACCGAACTCTTCCTTACTCGGAAAGTAATAGTAAAACGAGCCTTTCGGGATTTTCGCCGTTTTCAACACCGCATCGATCCCGCAGGAATTAAAACCCTTCTCGCCGAGGATCTCTAGTCCCACGCGGATAATGTCGTCTCGTGTTGTGTTGCGCGTGTCCATGGATTGAATATTAGACCAGTCGTCTAGTAACTGTCAAGCGTGTTTTTAAATATTTTTTGAGGGCGAAAAAAATTGGTAAATTGGCAGTGAGAACAATTAGACAATCAACTGATTTTAAATGCATTAATCTGAATTTCTGGTCCGTCAGGCGTGTTGAAATAGTGAATCGAATCAGCATTTTCCTCAATCGGAATGGAGACCAGAAGATCCCAACCGCCGTGCGGCGCGGGCGCGGCGTCCACCACCATGCCGATCGCCTGACCTTCCAGGCGCAAGCCATAAATCGCATCACCCGGTTGCGGCGCCTGCGCAATATTAAGATGAGCGCCGACCATGCGCCGCTTGGCTTTGCCGAGATAATGCAAGCGCGCGACAATCTCCTGTCCTGTATAGCAACCTTTTTGAAAACTAACCGCGCCGATGAGATCGTCATTCACCATTTGCGGGACAAATTGCTCCTGTGTCGCGGAATAAATTTCCGGAATGCCCGCGCGAATTCGCAGCCAGCGCCACACAGCCGCGCCAATCGGCTGCGCATTTGAAGTTAATTTTTGCCATAACGCCGAAGCATCACCTGCGACGAGAATTTCATAGCGCCCATTCGGCAACGCGATAATTGTTCCAAGCTCAGTGCGAACGATGTCCATGGGCTGCGCCGGCGCGCTTCCAAATAATTTAGCAATCAGCGCGCCCGCATCAACACCCGCAACACCAAAACGAATCGTCGACGCCGAGACATCGGCAAGCACGACCTGCGAGCGCAATACGTATATTTTCAATCGCTTCTGAATCGGCTCGACCAGCACGCGCGGCAATTGCAGAAAATAACTATCGTCCAATTTCCAAACCAAAAAGTGCGCCAACAAGCGACCTTTCGGCGAGCAATGGCCCGCGTAGCCGGCGCATTGCTCGGTAATTTTCGCGATGTCTTGCGTCAGTTGCCCCTGCAAAAACGTCAAGGCAGCGATGCCCGAAACTTGAATCAAACCTAGGTGCGACAAATCCGCGACGCTGGTTCTATCCGCAGCCGCGGCGAGTTCCTTCGCCGGATCGCCAAAGTGCTGAACTTCGCCGTCCGTTAACTTTGCCCCTAGAACTTCAAGCGATTGTTGCCAAGAATCAGTCATAGCGCTAATACTATCAAATTCACAAATCGCCGCCGCCCCAAGCTATGTTTTCCCCATCGCTTAACGTCACGCTAGAGCCATCGCGCGCACTCACAACCCTCTTGCTGGTTGCCCATGCCGCGAGCGGAATCTTGCTGGCGATATTGCCGTTGCCGATTGGGTTTAAGGCTGTTGGTATCGCGGTAATTGTGATCGCCGCCTGGCATTACGTGCGTCGCTACGGCTTACTCAACACGCGTTCCGCAATACGTGAGCTGCGCTTGTTGTCCGAAGGGAAGCTCGAAATTCTGCGCGGCGATTGGCAATCTGCAAAGGTGGTCGGCGAGCAATTCATCCATCCCATGCTCACCATCATTCGCTGTCGTGCCGAATCGAGTCGTCGGCCGATCGCGATTGTCATCTTGCCGGACATGCTCGACGCCGAAAGCTTTCGCGCGTTGCGCGTAAGACTCAAATGGCGCGCATAATTTTTCTGCAGCAGAGTAAAACAAACAATGCGCCAGCCAAACAAAATGTAGGGTGCAATGGAATTGCACCGAACAACTAAAATGGGCTCGTTACGAATACCGCACGCATCATCGAAATGGTATGAGAACTTGTTTTGGATACCGCGCCACGCACCAATAAGTATGCGATTTCCAGCAAAGGCATTGCCTGAAGCCAAGCAGGACGCGGCTCCTAGCGATGCCGTTGAAACAATTCAAGCGAGTAACCATCGCTCGAATGATATAATTCGCCCTTGCAATTTCCGATCCGATCTCGCTCCATGACCGAAATTCTTCACCTGCGCGGCGGTGCTGCGCTGTCGCCGTTTCGCCGCGCAAAATTACTGACTTCTCTGCGCAATCGCGTCTCAACTATCAATGATGTTCGCGCCGACTTTTGGCATTTCGTCGAAGTGACCGAAACTCTCGATAACGACGAACGCGACGTATTGGAACGCATTCTCACTTACGGCGTTAAGGTTTCGGAGTCGGGATCAAGCGGCGAACTGTTGCTCGTGACGCCGCGCATCGGCACGTTGTCGCCGTGGTCATCGAAAGCGACCGACATCGCGCGCAATTGTGCTCTCGCGAAAGTGCGGCGCATCGAGCGCGGTATCGCCTATACGATTGTTGCGGAAAAATTAACCGAGGCGCAGCGGCAATCGTTGTCGCCTTTGTTGCATGATCGGATGACGGATCAAGTTTTTTCATCGCTCGCCAACGCTGATCGTTTGTTCCGACATATCGCGCCGCAACCGTTGGCGACGATACCGTTGCTGGCGAACGGCCGGGCGGTATTGGTTGACGCCAATCAACGCTTGGGCCTCGCGCTTTCCGACGACGAAATCGATTACCTGTTCGCGCAATATCAACCGCTCAAACGCGATCCGACCGATGTCGAGTTGATGATGTTCGCCCAGGCGAATTCGGAACATTGTCGGCATAAAATCTTTAACGCCGACTGGATCATCGATGGCGAGCCGCAAGAACATTCGCTGTTCGGCATGGTGCGCACGACCCACGCGAAGAATCCGCGAGGCACGGTGGTCGCTTATTCGGATAACGCCGCGGTGATGGAAGGTACTGTCATCGAGCGTTTCTTTCCGAACGCCGATGGCGCGTACGGCTTTCACACGCAGCGCACGCATACCTTGATGAAAGTGGAAACCCACAATCACCCGACTGCCATTTCGCCTTATGCGGGCGCGGCGACGGGCAGCGGTGGCGAGATTCGCGACGAAGGCGCGACTGGCCGCGGCGCCAAGCCGAAAGCCGGCCTGACGGGTTTCTCGGTTTCCAATTTGAATATCCCCGGCGCGATTCAGCCTTGGGAAAAAAACAATCAATATGGTCGCCCGGAGCGCATCGCATCGGCATTGCAGATCATGCTCGATGGCCCGATCGGCGGCGCAGCCTTCAACAACGAATTCGGCCGGCCGAATCTCGCCGGTTATTTCCGTAGCTTCGAGCAATCGTTCGATGGCCAGATGCGCGGTTATCACAAGCCGGTCATGATCGCCGGTGGCGTCGGCCAGATCGACGCTGACCACACTGCAAAAGAAAAATTAAATGCCGGCGCGCTGTTTATTCAACTCGGCGGACCGGGCTTGTTGATCGGTCTGGGCGGCGGCGCGGCATCGAGCATGGACACGGGCGCGAATCAAGAATCGTTGGATTTTGATTCGGTGCAGCGCGCCAATGCCGAGATGGAGCGGCGTGCGCAAGAAGTGATCGATCGTTGTTGGGCGCTCGGCGCGGACAATCCGATTCTGTCGATTCACGATGTCGGCGCGGGTGGCCTATCGAACGCATTACCGGAGTTGGCGCATACCGGCGGCGTCGGCGCGATTTTCAAACTGCGCGCGATTCCAAACGAAGAGCCTGGCATGTCGCCATTGCAAATTTGGTGCAACGAGGCGCAGGAGCGCTACGTCCTGGCGATTGACGCTAAAAATCTCGCGCTGTTGAAAACGATTTGCGAGCGCGAACGCTGCCCATTCGCCGTCGTCGGTTCGGCCACGAACGAACAGCATTTGCGCGTCGAAGACGAGCACTTTAACAACAACGCAGTCGACATCGACCTTGATGTCATTCTTGGCAAAGCGCCGAAGATGACGCGCGATGTGAAGCGCATCAAACCCCAGGGCGAGCCACTAAATTTGGATGAAATCAGTCTAGTCGAAGCGGGCTATCGCGTGTTGGCCCTGCCGTCCGTCGCCGACAAAAAATTTCTGATCACTATCGGCGATCGCAGCGTCGGTGGTTTAACGGCGCGGGACCAAATGGTCGGGCCGTGGCAAACGCCAGTCGCGGATGTCGCCGTTACGTTAGCGGGTTTTAAGGAAACATCAGGTGAAGCATTCGCGATGGGCGAACGCACACCCATGGCCTTGATCGACGCGCCCGCATCAGGCCGCATGGCGGTGGGCGAAGCGCTGACCAACCTCGCCGCCGCAGCGATTTGGGATATCGGCGAAGTGAAACTCTCCGCGAATTGGATGGCTGCGGCCGGTCACCCCGGTGAAGACGCAGCGTTATTCGACACCGTCGAGACCGTTGCCATGGAGTTATGCCCCAAGCTAGGCATCAGCATTCCCGTCGGCAAGGATTCGTTGTCGATGAAGACGCTTTGGCGCGATGAAAAATCCGGCGAGAACAAATCCGTTACCGCGCCGCTATCGTTGATCGTGTCGGCGTTTGCGCCGTGTGCCGATGTGCGTCAAACGTTGACGCCGGAATTGCGCAAAGATGTCGGTGACACCGTGTTGATCCTGATCGATCTGGGATTCAATAAATGCCGCCTCGGCGGATCCGCGTTGTTGCAGGTGTACAACCAAGTCGGCGACCTGGCGCCGGACGTGGATGATCCGCGCATGTTGAAGGCGCTGTTCCAATGTGTCCAGCGTTTAAATCAAGAAGGCTTGTTGTTGGCGTATCACGACCGTTCCGACGGTGGCTTATTTGCCACTATCTGCGAAATGATGTTCGCCAGCCACAGCGGCGTAACATTGTGGATGGACCGTTTTTTCGACGAGCATGTGCTCGGTGACGGCTCGCAAAATTTCGACGATCGTCTGCATTTGTTGCATTTATTGTTCAACGAAGAACTCGGCGCCGTGTTGCAGATTAAGCGCGACGATAGCCCGACGGTGTTGCGCTATTTGGACGAAGCGATGCTTGTCAACAAAGCCCACGTCATCGGCGCGTTGAACAACGACGACGCGCTGATCATGTACGGCGTCAATGGCACGGTGTTCGAAGAGCCGCGTGTTTCCTTGCAGACCGCGTGGTCGAACACCAGCTTTCAGTTGCAACGTTTGCGTGACAATCCCGATTGCGCACAACAAGAATTCACCGCAATCCTCGACGCGGACGATCCCGGCCTGCACGTCAATCTCAGTTACGATTTGCATGAAGATATTGCGGCGCCGTTTGTTGTCGGCAAGGCAAAACCGCGTATCGCCATCTTGCGCGAGCAAGGCGTGAACGGTCAGTTGGAGATGGCGGCAGCGTTCGATCGCGCGGGATTCCAAGCCGTCGATGTTCATATGAGCGACATCATCGCCGCGCGAACCCGCTTGAGAGATTTCGTCGGCCTTGCCGCCTGTGGGGGATTTTCTTATGGTGACGTGCTGGGCGCCGGGGAGGGTTGGGCGAAATCGATTTTGTTTAACGCTCGTGCGCGCGCGGAATTCGAAGCATTTTTTCAGCGCAAAGATACTTTTGCATTAGGCGTGTGCAACGGTTGCCAGATGATGAGCAACCTGCGCGAAGTCATTCCCGGTGCGGGTCACTGGCCGCACTTCGCGCGTAATTTGTCGGAGCAATACGAAGCGCGCTTTGTGATGGTTGAAGTGCAAGATTCGCCGTCGATTCTGCTGCAGGGCATGGCCGGCAGTCGCATGCCGATCGTCGTCTCCCACGGCGAAGGCCGCGCGGAATTTGCCGACGCGAAACAACATGTGAGCTTGCGTTTCATCGACAACTACGGCGCAGTCACGGAAAATTTTCCGTTCAATTCCAATGGATCGCCGCAAGGCATTGCTGGCCTCACCACCGCCGACGGCCGCTTCACGATCATGATGCCGCACCCCGAGCGTGTGTTCCGCGCGCTGCAAAATTCCTGGCGACCGCGCGAGTGGAGTGAAGATGGTGCGTGGCTGCGTTTATTCCGCAATGCGCGCAAATGGGTCGCTTAGTTTCCTAAATTTGGCGCGCTACAAGGCGCATCCAGTTTGCCTCCTGGCACGGCACGCCTGAGACGCCTCGTCCCTAGTGCCTTGCAGGCCAATGCGTCTGAAGATTGTGGTTGCGAGGAGTGTTTTTGCGACGAAGCAATCTCGTACTTCACGATTTTAAAAAACTAGATTGCTTCG
>JANMJR010000331.1:0-12281 GCA_031371465.1 Pseudomonadota bacterium | reverse complement strand
TCGAGCCTTGCAGGTAATGGGTGCGCGCTACGCTTGGCTCTCGCGCCTCGATCGCAGCGTCTTGTCGTGCGCCGACAAAATTCAGTTGCACAATCGAATTACTTTTACCGCCACGATCGTTGCGGATCAACGCCAAACCATTGTCCTACACCGCGGCAGCTAGACCATCCCCACGTGTGACGAAGCGCACCGCATCGGGCGCCTGCCCGACGTTCCTCTCGAATTGCAGCAACGCGTGCACACGCAGCGGCAGTTTGAACATCTTGGCATCGGGTGTGACCTGAGCAAGCCGCCGCGATGACTCTCCTTCCCCTGTTATATACCGGCGTTTTAGTGCTGGTGGCCGCCGACAACGAAAAACTTGTGCTGCGATCGATCATCATTCGGCACGAGCGCGATCGTGTCGTAAAAGATCTTGAACAACGTAATGCAGATGTGCGCGACGCAATGACCAAGGCCGAACAGTCGGCACAGGCGCGAGCGCGAGTGTTGGCAGCAGCGAGCCACGATCTACGCCAACCGCTTCACGCGCTATCGGTCTACAGCGCGATCCTAGCGGCCAACCCGACACCGGATACGCTTCGCGAAGTTGGTCACGATATCGATCAGATCGTTCGTTCGCTCGGCAGTTTATTGGGCGGGCTGCTTGATCTATCGCGGCTTTCCACAGGCTACTATGTTCCCGATAAAAAAGTATTCTCGTTGGATGAAATTGTGAATAGCCTTTGTGGCGAACTGCAACTGATGGCGGTTGCAAAACAGCTTACATTGCGTCGAATCTTGCCGTAGGTATTGCTGCGTAGCGATCCCATTGCCGTCGGGCGGATGTTGCGCAATCTGCTGGATAACGCAATCAAATATTCCGATCAAGGTGAGATTTGCGTCGAGATTAAGGTTGAAGGTGACGCCGCAATACTTAGCGTCAGCGATAACGGTAAGGGTATTCCGCTGGCGGAGCACGGTCGAATTTTCGAGGAATTTTATCAATTGGATAATCCAGGCCGTGACCGTAGCTGTGGCGCTGGACTAGGGCTGGCGATTGTGCAGCGGCTATCTGAGCTGCTCAATGCACAAGTTTCGCTCGTGTCTTCGCCTGGAGAAGGTGCGCGGTTTAGCGTTACATTCCCTTGTGTAGTCGCTGCCCGCGAACAAATCGATCAAGACGGTATTGCACCGCTGTCCATCGACTTGGCGGGGAAACACGTTTACGTGGTTGACGATGAAATCGATATTCGCAAGAGCATGAGCGCGCTACTCACGGCATGGGGAATGGAGGTGCGAACAGCCGAATCGCCGGTCAACGCCGATCGACTGTTTCAGGATCATGGCACGCCGAATCTTATGATCGCCGATTTGCGTTTGGGAAGCGGTGAGCACGGCGCGGCGTTGGCAGATCGGCTTCGCGCTGCATTCGGCGCCTTTCCCGTTTTGGTCCTCACCGGAGAAACGGTGTCTGAGGCATTGCGGCAGGCAAACGAAAAGGGCTATGTTGTGCTGCAAAAACCCATCGCCCCGGAAGTGCTGCGCGAGGCTATCGCGAGGGCCATCGACGTACCTGTACCGCTTCGGGCCGCCACCTAGCCAAGCTTGGAAATTAACGCGTGGCGGAAGTTATTTATCGTTAATGTATCGATGTTCATTGCATAAATCTTCTGTGAAGGTATCCAGTTGTCATTCCCGCGAAGGCGGGGAATCCATGTGACTTTTTTAGTGCCCATAGATCCTCGTTTTCGCTGGAGTGACACGAAATGGGTGTTCTAGTTGGGTATTGGTTTTCCATCGGCATGGAGTTTCAATACTGTGAAAATAAACTTGTGCACCGGCGTAGCAACCCCCAGTTCTTCACCAACCTTGACGACGTTGCCGCTTAGCCATGGCAACTCCAATCGATTACCGCGATTCAAATCGCCGAGCATCGAGGCGACCATGGTGGGTGGCAAATTGTCCGCCCATGTTAACGATTGCTCGACTTGATCATCCGGCAGACTGACGCCTTTTGCGTGTCCGATGGCGACGACTTCCCCCAACGCCGCTTTGAGCATAGCGCGCGTTTCGGGATCCGTTCGTACCGGTCCGATCGACAGGCGTGTCGCACAGGTCATACCGCTAAAGCTCGCCAGGAAGATAAACTTCTGCCAGATTGCCCTATTGATGTCGTCACTGACAACGTGATCGATGTTGGCTTGTTTGCATAGTGCTGCAAATGCATCGATACGTTTGGACGGCTTACAATTTAGCTCGGCAAAGATCAATCGCGCCATCGTACCGTTGTGGCGGATCACGCCGGGTGCTTCGATTAGCGCGGCAATGTTCGAGACGCCACCAATGACTCGCTCTTTGCCGTAATGTTTAACTAAAATGTCTTCGGCAACAACGCCGTTCTGCCACGACACGACGGCACTGTTCGGCCCTATCATTGGCGCAATGGTACGCGCCGCATCGTCTGTGCTCCATAGCTTCACAGCGATCATCACGATATCCGCATGGCCGATACTTGCCGGATCAGCGGTGGCTGTCACCGGTTTGAGCGTCATGTCCCCATTTGCACTTAGGATTTTCAGCCCATCGCGTTGCATCGCTTTAAGGTGCTCGCCGCGCGCAACGAAAGTCACATCGGCGCCGCCCGCCGCGAGGCGCGCGCCAAAATAACCACCCACGCCGCCCGTGCCCATTACAACTATTTTCATTCAATTCTCCAAACCGATTTATGACTGTTATGATAAAGAATCTATGGGGAAATCCAATCAATGACCCACCAAGTCGCCATCCCTTTCTGGTTATTCGCGATTATCGCGATCCTGGCATTGTGGGCGTTTATCGAGCATTTTCTCACGCCCAGCCTGCGCTGGTTTTTTCGCCGCCGCGTGAACGAGGTGATTCAAGAAATTAACACACGACTTAAGATCGAAATCCCTTCGTTCAAACTCACGCGCCGTGAAGTCGTCATCGATCGCTTGTTCCACGACCCGGCCGTACGGCGCGCCGCACAGAATTGGCGCGACGAAACCAACGCCAGCGAAGAAGAGGCAAGAAGCATAGTCGACCGCTACGCGCGTGAAATTGTGCCCTCGTTCAATGCCTATGTGTATTTTCGCTTGGGCTATCGCTGCGCGAAGGGTTTAGCGAAATTTCTTTACCGTGTGCGGCTTGGCTATTCCGATAGCCAAGCGCTTGCTTCGGTGAATCCTAAATCCAGCGTGGTGTTTGTGATGAACCATCGCAGCAACATGGATTACATTCTGGTCGCCTTTCTCGCGGCCGAGCGCACAGCGCTGTCCTACGCGGTCGGCGAATGGGCGCGCACCTGGCCGCTGCAGGCCATGGTGCGATCGCTCGGCGCCTACTTCGTGCGCCGCAACTCGAAGGACGCGCTATATCGCGCCGTGTTGCAGCGCTACGTGCAGATGGCGACGGAAGCAGGCGTATGCCAGGCCGTATTCCCCGAGGGCGGCTTGACCGTCGATGGCAAATTGCGCATGCCGAAGCTCGGACTGATCGACTATATGGTGAAAAATTTCGATCCGAATAGCGACCGTGATTTAGTGTTTGTGCCGGTGGGCGTCAATTACGATCGGGTGCTGGAAGACCGTACGCTGATGCTCAGACAACACGACTGCGCCGTACCCCCGGGCGTCTTGTATGCGGTGGTTACGGCGTTCAAGTTTCTTCTGAGAAATGGTTGGCGAATGATTACGGGCCGGTGGTATCGCTTCGGCTATGCGTGTGTCAACTTCGGCGCTCCGCTGTCGATGCGGCGTTATGTCAGCGAGCAAAAGGTCGATTTTCGGGTAATGAATGAAGCACAGCGCCACGCGGAAGTCGAGCAACTCGGGCGACGTGTTATGGGCGAAATCGGCCGTGTCATTCCGGTTACGCCGGTCGCCTTGGTCGCTTGCGTGTTCGCGTTAAATCCGGACAAATCTTTCAGCGAACTGGAACTCAAATTCGCCGCCTATAGTTTGATGACGCGGCTAGAGGGCCAGGGCGCGCACCTTTATGTGCCGCGGCAAAACCACGACTATGCCATCACTGTGGGCTTACGCATGCTAATCCTGCGCAATCTGGTCAGCGAGCGTGATGGGATTTTCAGCGTCACGCCGAGCGAACTTTCATTGCTCGGCTACTACGCCAATTCTATCGCGCATTTTATCGCGGCCTGACGTGGGCGGGTAGTCGTTTCATGAAAATGGCATGCCGGAGAGGCAGTACCCATACGCTTCACCAGACACTATGTGCTGCGAGGCAAGCTGGGGGCGGCTGCCGGCAGGGTGTTGCTACATAAGATTCTTGTCGCGCGCGGGTTCGGGCGGTTTGCGAAAATAGAAAGCGTGTCTTATTTTAGCGAAGCGATAGGCATCGATGAGCATAAAACCATACATAAAAATGCCACCCGCGTGGCGCGCGAACCAGGTGTGCTCCGGCGTGGTGAGTTGATAGCTAGTCATGGCGAAAAAGATCAGGAAAAACACCATGACCAATCCGCGTTGCGGCGTTTGGTTGAGCACTTGGCCCAACCCAGGCAATAGGACAGCGACGACGAAGACTAGCCAAGGATGAAGCGGCGGACGCGTTAAGTTTTTATCGTTCACGATCGCGGGCCAATGTTATTGCGCAGACTTAGCATGTCGTCCAGCAAATCGCGCAGAAAGTCAGGACTCACGGTCATCTCTTCAAATTCCGCCATACGGAAAACTAAGTAGCGGCTTTTTTCCGCTTGGGCTAATTGATATATCACGCGCAGACCGCGCTCGGTGATGAGTAATTCTTTGATGCGCTGGTCGCAGAATAATTTGGCGACGTTCATTTCGATGCGCGTGATGTCGAGACTATGATGCGGCGTGTTCGCGCGAAATTTCATGGGTTGCGGCCAACTCGTGGGAACCGGCAGGGTGACATCGAGTTCATAGGATGGCGAAAAGAATTCGATGTTCTGTGGGCGCGCGAGGATATCCACGGCGCCGTTGACGGGCAACTTCGTCGCGAGGGTGACTTGCATCCACAGCGACGGAATTTTGCGAAAGCCGATGGTGTCGGGAAAGGCTTCCAATCTGAACTTTTCTGCACGGTAGCCTCCAGTTAGCGCAGGAAAACCGCCGCACCGTTCGAGGAGTTGCGGTTGTTCGAACAGCGGTAAACAAAGATCGAACATGCGCGTGCGTTGGCGCGAGGTATGGGCGCCATCGCGATGCCAGATGAACGCCAGCAGCGCCAAGCTTGCAACGACGACGGCTAGGTGTAGTGGTTCCATGGGCGACATAAAAAACGGCTGGCGCGCGGCCAGCCGTCTGGATTTAAGCGGCGCAGTGTCAGTAACCCTTGGGCCGCGGCCAGGCCATCGTGAACTGATCGCCACGCTTCACGTATTGGTAGCGATGGTAGGCAAACCACAGCGAAGCGAGGATATAAAACACCATGATCGACAGCAACATTTTGGTGTAGCCGAGATAGGTCGCGAAGTAGACGGCGACGCATAGCACCAGCAGCACGATGGCAGTGATGGGGTGAAATGGGTGGACATAACCGCGACTGATGGAGCCGAGCGGCCACAGCTTGCGAAAACGGATCATGTTGACCGACATAAAGGTGTAGCTCAACAAACCCGACAGGATCGAGAAGCCGATCACTAAATCCAGTGCCGTGACGAACACCAGCGCGAACACCACGGCGATGGGAACCAGAAACAAAATCGCGCGATAAGGTGTGCGGTAGCGCGGATGCACGGCGCCGAACCATTCCGGCATGTAGCGATCGCGGCCCATGGAGAACCAGGCGCGCGAGGCGTCGTTGATGCAGCCGTTCGCCGAGGCGAGGGCGGCAAACAAGGTGCCGATAAACATGATCGCTTGCAAGCCGCCCCCACCGGCGAGCTTGGCGGCGTCGTACAGCGGCGTGTAAGCTTGGCCGAGATATTGCCAGGGCATCAGGCCTGCGGCGACGTACCACGTCAGCGCGGCGGCGATCAGCAAGGTGATCATGCCGCTCATGGTGCCGAGGGGAATTGAGCGGCCGGCGGAACGAACTTCTTCCGCCGCCTGGCAGGTGCCTTCGATGCCGAGGTAATACCACATCCCGAATTGCAACGCGCCGAGGGCGCCGATCCAGCCATAGGGCAGGTCGGTCAAGAGGTCTTTATGCAATAACACCTTGCCGGGGGAGAACGGCGCGACGCTGAAAAATAGAATGATGATGGAAATGAAGGCGATCGCCGTGATGACAAAGTTGATATTCAAGGTCGCATACACGCCGCGGTAATTGAGCCACGCCAGTAGCACGATCGTCAGGACAATGAAGGGTCGCGTACTGATATCCGCCGATCCCATGTCGCCCGCCAATTGCTTCAGCAAATCACCGACGACGATGGCGTTACTGGCCTCCAACATGGTGTAGGCCATCACCAGATACAGGCCGACGTTAAACGCCATCAGCGGCCCGATGATATGTTTTGCCTGGGTATACTGGCCACCCGCGGCCGCGACGGTCGACGTGACTTCCGAGTCGATCATGGCGACGCAGGTATACAGCAGACCGATGAACCAACAGGCAATCAACGCACCCCACGCGCCGCCCTTGGCCATGGAAAAATTCCAGCCGGTGAATTCGCCAACTAGCACGATGCCGACCCCGAGCGCCCAGATATGAATGGGCCCCAGGACTTTTCTTAGGCTGATGTGCTGCTGCCCACTGATGGCTGTTGTCGAATTTGCCATGGCGACTCCCTAAAATTTTAAAGTAACGACCGCTTTATTCTTCGCCCTCACGAGAACTCATGAGGAAATCCTCGCTGAATTCCTTGCTGACACTGAACGAGTCGATCACCATCCAGACAAACAAGGCGATCGACACGGCCCACGCGGCGTAGCTAATTAATGTCCACAGATCCATGGTATTTTCCTTGGGCTATTTTTGCGCGCTACCGAAGCGTTCGTCGATGACCTGGCGATATTCGCGATCAGAAGTGCGCAGCAGAAAGATGAAATAAGCAATGATGACGATGATGGTCAGGGGCAATTTCCAAGAACGCAGATCCGCATCGAAATCGAATTTCGCATCGATCAAGGGCTTGGCATCCGCCGGTTTTTTCCCAAGCTTCTCCCATTGTTGCGCTTGTACCGGCGTTTGCTTTAGGCTTTCCCACGTCGCTTCCGGTTCCTTCGCCGCTTCCGCCGCTACGGTCTCGGCGGCCGGGGCGGGCGCGAATGCGGCGACGATGGCATCCCAGCGGAACGGCACTAGCAGGCAAATAAACAGCACCACTAAAATAAGCAAGCTATCGATCACTTGTCCTATGCCGCTTTGTTGCGGTGGTTGATACGCCATAGTCCTTCCTCCGAGGATGGCCGGGTTTAGCCGCGCCGATTTTCGTCTAAGTGTTTAATGTCCAAACCGTAGATGTGATCGCGATCGGCTTGGTAGTGTTTGATCATGGCCAACATCGACGCCGTGTTGAAGATCAGGATCAGCAGTGCGCCGATGATCAAGACAATGCGCAGGGTCGCGTCGGTGATGAATTGGTCGGTTGCGAAATAGACAAAGCCGATGGTGACCCACAACAGCACCACGAATACCCAAGCCATGGCGCGGTCGCGCGATAACATCGCGTCGATACGGGAACGTAGTGATTGATCTGTCATTGCTCCTCCTCAATCATTATTGTGAGCGAGCGCATGGTGCGCGCCCGCTGCGGGGAAATCTGACTAGTTCATGCGGCGAACTATTGTTTCCTATTTCTCACTTTACGCTTCAAGTTCGGAAGGTGTCAATAGTCAGACCGCTGACTCCCCTGTTGAATTGAGCGTACCGGGATGCGGCCACCTAGGAAAAAAGATGGACGGCGCAATAGGACAGTGGTGGCGGCGCACCAAGAATCGCCGCTGCAGAAGCGATTGGAGATATTTAGCGCCAGCCACGCGCTTGGGCGACGAAATCGGAATCAATCAGCGCTTCGTCAGCCGCGTAGCGGCCAGCACGCCAGCACGACGTGGCGGGCACGACCGATCAGACTATGCACCAGCACAAACTCGCGCGCAGTCCAGGCGATGGTCTCGATGGCACGTTCCGTGACGCAGCGATCGTCATAAAGCAATGTCAGGTGCGGCGTAAAGTGCGACGCTGCCTGCTTCCCTAACTGGGCTTGAGCCATCGCGGAAGTAAGAGCCCGTTGCAGCACATTGAGAGCGGGAATATCTTCACCTGGAATTAGCACAAACGGCCGATTGCGCGGTTTCTGGCAAAAACTTTTCGCGCGATCCAACTGTATGTCGAATGGCGGTATTGCGATGCGCGCCACCGCCTGGCTCACCGCCGCGACCCTGTCGCGCGGCAGACCCACACAGTCGCTAACAAAATGTAACGTGATATGCAAACGCTCCGTTGCGATGGGTCGGCCGGTCAGCCCGAGTTGGCTGCGCAGACGCCGGGAACATTGCGCGAGTTGCGCCGCCGCGTCCGCTTCCGGCAAGAGTGCGAAGAACAACCGATCCGTCGGTCGCGCCGCGGTATCGAATTGCCCTACTGGCATTTGATTATCGGAATCATGGCGCAGACTACAGCCGTGCGTTCATCATTACTGAATTTCGGAGAATACAACGCGATCACCCGCGCGGGCTTCAATCCATAAAAGACGACATGACGAGGATTACGGTGGTGAGTCGAGATTACGGCGTTCGCGCAAAAGAATCCATTCGACCACCGCAAGGTTGATGACCCGGCCCGCCCCCATGAACAGGGTCCTTCCCAGCTCGCCTTGTATGCTGGGGAACAGGAACCAAGGCAGATGCGTCAGGGCCTGCGTACCCGCACCGATGCCTAGCGCGTAGCCGCGCATCATCCAAGCGCGGTGGTGCGCAATGTTGCGCCTGCGGACGGCAGCAAAGCCGAGACAAATGAACAGGGCCATCGCCGAACCCGCTAGAAGTCGAATGCCGTAGAGTACCGGGCCATCAAAACTTGAGGGTGGATTGATCGCGGCCGGATAGAACTGTGTCATCCACAAACCCGAGAGTGCCACGACAAGCCCAGCCGGGATCAAAATCCGTCCGGCGGCGCGGCGCCAGTTAGGATTGCGCTGGCGGAAACCAGTGGCGAACTGGAAGGCGCCCAGGACGCAGTAGAGGGTGACGCTAACAATGTGCAGCACCACAGGCAAAGGTGTGGTCAAGAATCGGGCGTTGTCTGGGGTAATCTCAGCGCCAATACCGATTTGGACAACGCGGACGGTGCCCGCTAAAACCGGAACGACGCTGAGCGCAATCAACCCGACGGGGATGAGCCATTCGGATTTGGCGGTGACGGTCATTTTGAAAGTTCCTTATTGAGGAGCCGCGAGGTCATCACGACTCCTTGTTGTCCCCCTGTTACTCTACGTCCGGCGTGACTTTCGAAGTGTGCAATGTGCGGCGGTAAGTTCCAACTGCGATGGAGAGCGCGACGACGATCAACATCGCCGCGACAGCGAACGTGATGCGCATACCGCGGGCAACGGCCTCGGGGCGCGCCGTGGTTATGTCGCTCGTCGCCGATGCGAGCGCGAACACCGCGCCCATCACCGATGCACCGGTGATGAGCCCGAGATTACGCGATAGATTGAGCAAGCCGGAAATGACGCCCCGCTGGTCCGGGCTGATATTTGTCATGACGGCGGTGTTGTTCGCAGTCTGGAACAGCGCATAGCCGACGGTGATGACTACAATAGGGCCGATGTAGCCGGGGATGCCGAGTGTTGCCGGCAGCATCGATAGAATGAACGCCCCGCCCGCTACTCCGATGAGCCCAACGATGGTCATGCACTGCGCGCCAAAACGGTCCGCAATGCGACCGGCTGGCGTACTTGTCAGTGCGACTACAAGCGGACCGACCGACATGACGAGTCCAACGAGCGTGGCGTCGAGTCTGAGCGCACCGGACAGATAGAACGGCCCGACCACCAGCGTTGCCATCATCACCGTCGAGACTAGCGCGCTCATGGCAAGGCTCGCACTTAGGTCTGGGTCGCGGAACGTTGCCGATCGAATCAAGGGTGATGCGGCTGTCGACTCGGCGCGCACGAAGAGGCCGAGGCCGAAGAAAGCAACCAACAGCAGGGCTATATTGAGCGGACCGAAATGGCCGCGCCCCATCGTCATCGCGAGTGCATAAGCTGCGAGTGATAATGCAAGCAGTAGCGTGCCGAGGTGGTCGAAGCCGGCGCGATCCGTCTTCGGCCCGTGGCGATCAACCGGCAGGTAACGATAGGCGAGAAGAAAAGTCAGGATACCCAACGGAACGTTGACGAGGAAGATGGCTCGCCAACCCAGCCCGGTGATCAAAATGCCGCCGAGCGATGGGCCGAGCGCGGTGCCAACGGCGGACATCGTGCCGAGCAGTCCCATGGCACTACCGGTCTTTGACTTCGGAACTATCTCGCCGACAAAAGCCATGGTGAGGGCCATCATGATGGCCGCTCCGAGGCCCTGCACCGCACGGGCGGTAATTAGCAACCAAAGCGTGGGCGCGACGCCGCAGAGTACTGATGCCACCGTAAATCCAAAGATACCGACAAGCAGCAGCCGTCGACGGCCGATGATATCCCCAAGGCGTCCGACGCTGACAATGACGGTGGTGATCGCAAGAAGATAGGCGAGGATGACCATTGGACTGCTTGGAAGGAGGCGGTGAACGCCTGCACCAACGTCGGCAAGCCCACATTGGCGATGCTTGCGCCCAGCGCGGACAGCAACATGGAGAGCGAAAGGCTGGCCAGCGCCCAGCGAACCGAAGGTTTCACACCTGCGTTTACAGCTTCTGCCTCCTCTCGTCCTGTAATAATAGATTTCATCATGAACTCCGTTTGCGGCAACTCCCGACATGGAGTTTTCACAAGCTTAGCCCTTTGCCTGATACAGCGGGCACATCATTTGCTCTTTATTCATGCGTTGGCTGCTATCGATCAGGCCGCGCTATGAACTTCCGTCTTCGGAGACGCCTCCTATGCTACCGATTTAGAATGTGGCTGATACCGTGAATTCAATTGGCGAAAAGCATTGGGCGCCGGTAAAAGCGCCGATGTTATCCATGCTGTTATACTTTTTCCACAGTCAATCAGGAGACGCCATGGCGACATCTCGATCCGCGGGTTCGCGTGATTCAAGCGGTCGAACGCTCGATCAATATCTGGGTAATGCAATCCGCGAATTACGCCTGCGCCATAACTTAACCATTGCGAATGTCGCGGAAAGTGCGGAAATCAGCCGTGGCATGTTGTCGAAAATCGAGAACGGACAGACCTCGACCAGCCTCGATACGCTGTCCAATATTGCCAACGCACTCGGCATCACGCTGTCGAGTCTGTTCCGTAATTTCAACGTCCCGTCCGGCGGCGCGCAGCACGTAAAAAAAGGCGAGGGCATGGAAGTGGTACGGCGCGGCACGAAGAAAGGCCACACCTATCATTTGCTCGCGTACGATCAAGGGCCGAAGAAATTATTCGAGCCGTTTCTTGTGACCATTACCGATGTCAGCGAAGTATTTCCGGCGTTCGAACACCCCGGCGCCGAGTTCATTTATTTGCTGGAAGGAAAAATGAAGTATCGCCACGGCCAGCATACCTATGTGATGTCGCCGGGCGATTCGCTGACTTTTAAGGGCGGCGTTGCGCATGGGCCGGCGCAGTTGATTAAGCTTCCCATTCGGATGTTGGCGATTCTGATCTACGCCGAGGATGGCGATGAAAAATCGCTGCGCTGAGTCGGGTCAGTATGACTACCTCCGAACTTTCGCGCACCGGGGAGGGATGCGCGCGGCGACGCGGTGGGCTTGGTCCGGTGTCGTCTGCATCGCGTTAGGCGCCGCGGCGCAGGATGCAGAGCCGATGGGAAATCGCGCCAAACTAACAACCATCACGCTGCACAGTCTTAGCCGTGTTGACATGAACGAAACGCCGGTTACTTTCGGCCAAGTGTTCAAGCTCGGCGACGTGCCGAAAGACTCGACGTTGAAGGCGGTGCTTGCCTCCGGCGCGGTGTTGCCGCTACAGGTGGATGCCAAGGCAACCCACGGCGACGGTTCGTTGCGTCACGCTGTGATAACGACACTCGTGCCGCGCTTGGATGGGAAAAAGTCGATCGCATTTAATCTCCTTGCGACTGCGGCACGATCGGACGTTTCGACGGTATTAGAGAAGGCTACGCCGCCGCGCGAATTGGCCGCGAAGGTCTTGCTGGTCATTGAGGGCAAGCAATATTCCGCGTCGCTGCAAGAAATACTCAAGGAAAAAAGTCCCCAGGTTTGGCTCGCCGGCCCACTTG